>PLCG01000068.1 GCA_003135575.1 Nitrososphaerota archaeon | reverse complement strand
ACCGAGGGTCTCGCAAAGTTCCGGGCTGGGCTGACTGCGCTCGACTTTGTCAAGGTGAACTGGGTGGTAGAGGGCACCAGGCAGGGATTGAAGGCGCTGCTCCCTTCGCTCCAGCAGCTCGCCCTCGCGGAGGGCCTCCCGAACCACTTCCTGTCGGCCGAAGCGAGGTTCAAGAAGAGATGAGAAAAGAGAAGGACGGGACTGGGACGGGATACCTAGTGTCGGCGAAAGGCGGGACACGAGGTCGGCTCGCGATAAGCAGGGCGACGAAGGACCTCATGCGGAAAGTGGACGCGGTGGCTTTCGACTGCGACGGCGTCCTGGTCGACGCCCGGCTGTCTTACGACGCCACCATCAGGGCGGTAGTCGAGGAGATGGTGAAGGAGCTGACAGGGGAGCGGCTCCGGCTCGCAAAGGTAGTCCCGGGTCTCCTCGCGATCATAAGGAGGACGGGCGGGTTCAACAGCGACTGGGACTCGAGCTACGCGCTGACGCTCTTCTCGGTCGTCGCGTTGGAGAAGTCGAAGGAGAGGCGAGCTTCGTTCCGCGACCCGCTCGACGCGCTGCAGAACCTCGTGGAAGAGTTCGGGTCCGCCCCGAGGGACAGGGGGGCAATCGCCGTCGACAACTTCCTGATGTCGAGGTTCCCTTACATGCAGGACCGCCTCGACAAGGGGGCGCGTGAGCATCTCGGCTATCCGGGCATGGGGTCCGAGAGCAGGCTGGCCGTGTACTTCGACGAGATCTATTTCGGAGGGGCTCTCTTCGCCAAGCTCCACGGGGTCGCCGCGAGGAACCCGCGTCGAAGGGGCCTCATCGAGCTCGAGCGTGTGATGGTCAAGAGGAGCACCCTCGAGTCGATCGCGAAAATCGTCGGCCGCGGGCGCATCGTGATGATCACTGGGAGGCCCTACGTCGGGACCGAATACTCTATGGGGAAGACGCTGATGAGCTACTTCCACAGGGGATCGTCCATGTTCATCGGCGACGCCGACATCTTCCCCGAGCTGCGCGAAGAATACGACCGGTTCAGGAAGCCGAGCCCGGAGGCGCTGCTCCGCGCAGCCCAGAGGCTTTCCTCCAAGACGATGCTATACGTGGGGGACTCCGGGGAGGACGTCATGATGGTCCAGCACGCGAGGCAGAGGGGGCACGAGGGCTTCCTCTTCGCGGGAGTCTACGAGACTTCGCCCGACCCTGACGGCCAGGTGGCCTTCTTCGAGCGGGAGGGTGCGGACGTCATAGTGGAGACCGTGAACCTCGTTCCGTCAGCGTTATTGATGGCAAGAAAGAAAGAGGGGGCTGCAGGAAATTGAGAAGCGCCAAGGTCACAAGGAAGACGAAGGAGACAGACATCACCGTCAGCGTGAGGTTGGACGACGGGACGGGCAAGTCCACGGCGAGGACTGGGGTGAGGTTCCTCGACCACATGCTCGCCTCGCTCGCGACCCACAGCCTCATTGATGTGACTGTGAAGGCGAAGGGGGACCTTCAGCACCACACCGTCGAGGACGTAGCGATAACTCTGGGGAAGGCCATCTCCATGGCCCTCGGCGACAGGGTCGGAATCCGCAGGTTCGGGGATGCAATCGTCCCGATGGATGACGCCCTCGCCTTGGCGGCCGTCGACCTTGTGAAGCGGCCCTACTCTGTGGTGGACCTTAAGCTGAAGCGGGTCATGCTCGAGGACGCCCCGAGGGAGGACCTCGAGCACTTCTTCGGCTCCATAGCGCAAGCCCTGGAAGCGACCGTCCACGTCAAGGTGCTCGAAGGGAGCAACGACCACCACGTGTTCGAGGCAGCGGTCAAGGCCTTCGCGCTCGCCCTACGAGAGGCCATTGCGCTGGACCCGCGGCGGGCGAAGATGAAGGCCCCGCCCTCGTCAAAAGGGTCCATGTGAGCGGAGTGCCATGCGCATAGAGGTATTCAACTACGGAGCAGGCAATCTCTTCAGCATCCAGGCTGCACTGAGGAAGGAGGGAGCCCAGACCGCGCTCACGAAGGACGGGAAGCGGCTAGATGAGGCGGACGCGCTGGTCCTTCCGGGAGTGGGCAGCTTCAACCCGGCCGCCAAGATGCTCCCGATGCAGAAGATCCTGGACGCGGTAGACTCCGGGAAGCCCCTGCTCGGGGTCTGTCTGGGCCTCCAGCTCTTCCTGAAGAAGAGCGAGGAGGGGCCGGGAAAGGGCCTGTCGCTCTTCCCCGGCGAGGTCAAGAAGTTCCGCTCATCCGAGGTGAAGGTCCCGCAGATCGGGTGGAACACGCTGGCGGTCACGAGGGAATCGCCGCTGACCGACGGGCTCGACGAGGAGTCCTGGGTCTATTACGTGAACTCCTACTACCCCGAGACCAAGGGGAAGTGGGTCGTCGCGACGAGCAAGTACGGGGTCGAGTTCCCCGCGCTCGTGAGCGCGAAGAACGTCCACGGCACCCAGTTCCACCCGGAAAAGTCTGGCAAAGCCGGGTCACGAGTTCTTCAGAACTTCCTGAGAACGGTGAAGAGGTAGCCTACTTGCTGGAGCTCTGGGCCGCGATTGACCTCCTCTCAGGGTCAGTGGTGACCCTCAAGCAGGGCAAGGAGGAGATGAAGACCACCTGGGAGGAGAAGCCGGAGGAGGTCGCCGCGAGGTGGGAGCGCGAGGGCGCGGACGGACTCCACATCATAGACCTCGACGCCGCATTCGGAAAGGGCTCAAACCGAGAGGCCATACTGGCCATAGTCAAGAAGGCGAAGATCCCGGTCGAGGTAGGAGGAGGGGTGAGGTCGCGTGCGGCAGCCGACGCGTGGCTCGAGGCCGGAGCGGCGAGGATCATAGTCGGGACGCTCGCGTACAAGGAGCCTCAAACTCTCTCAGAGCTCTTGCATGCGCACGGGCCGGAGAAGATCGTCGTTGCCTCGGACTACACCGAAGGCAAGGTCGTGGCGAGCGGATGGACCACGAGTCAAGGCGTCGGGGTCCTCGAGGCGGCCAGAAGGTTCGAGGACGCAGGGGTCGTCAACCTTCTGACGACCGCGGTCGGGCGGGACGGGATGGCCACAGGCCCCGATTTGGAGACGCTCAGGGTGCTCTGCGCCTTCAGCAAGAAGCTTAGGGTCTTGGCCTCCGGAGGAATAAGAAGCCTGCACGACCTCATAGAGATCGAGAGCAGAGGAGCGGNNTCGGGCGGGCGCTCTACGACGGCAGCGTCGGACTGGAAGACGCGAAGGCGGCGCTGGGTGGCTTGCTGAGATGACACTCGCGAAGAGGATAGTGCCCTGCCTGGACGTGAAGGCGGGGCGGGTCGTGAAGGGCGTGAAGTTCGAAGGGCTGAGGGACGCGGGCGATCCCCTCGAGCTCTCCTCAAGGTACCGGGACGAGGGGGCGGACGAGGTCGTGTTCTTGGACATCACAGCGAGCCTGGAGAAGAGGGCCACAATGCGCTCGCTGGTCAGGAGCGTGGCGGCGAGCCTCGACATCCCTTTCACGGTCGGCGGCGGGATAAGGACCATGAGCGACGCGAGGCTGGCGCTCGCGAGCGGGGCGGACAAGGTCGCGGTCAACACTGCGGCCCTCCGCAATCCGGAGCTGATCACGAAGCTCGCTGACGTCTTCGGCTCCCAGTGCGTCGTCGTCGCGATTGACGCGAAGAGGGCGAAGGGCGGGTATCAGGTCTTCAGCCACTCTGCGACCCGGTCGGCGAGCGTCGACGCGGTCGAGTGGGCACGCAAAGCCGCGGAGCTTGGCGCGGGTGAGCTCCTTGTTACTTCCATAGACCGAGACGGGACTAAGATCGGATACGACATCAAGCTCCTCAAATCAATCACAGAGAAGGTGAGGATCCCCGTCATCGCGAGCGGGGGCGCCGGGACTCTCGAGCACTTCCTCGAGGCGCTGGTCGACGGCGGTTGCGACGCGGCCCTCGCCGCATCCCTCTTCCATTACAGGGAACTCACCGTCAAGCAGGTGAAAGATTATCTGGCAGCGAATGGGGTCGTGATAAGGCCTTGAAAGCTTCGAAGCTCGACGAGATCGACTTTGCAAAGGGGGATGGACTGGTCCCCGTCGTGACCCAAGAAGCGAAGACCGGCAAGGTCCTGATGCTGGCGTACGCGAATCGCCAGGCGGTCGAGGAGACGATGAGGTCGAAGCTCGCGACATACTGGAGCAGGAGCAGGAACGAGCTCTGGAAGAAGGGGGAGACCTCAGGCCACGTCCAGAAAGTGAGGCGCGTCCTGGTGGACTGCGACAACGACACGCTGCTCTATGTCGTGGACCAGACAGGCCCGGCCTGCCACACGGGCAAGCACAGCTGCTTCTTCAGCAAGTTAGAGTAAAAAATGGCGCAGGGGGTGGGATTCGAACCCACGAATCCTTGCGGACAAAGGATTAGCACTCAGGGGATTAGGGCTGTGACACCCAAATCCTATCCTTCGCCCTACCAGGCTAGGCGACCCCTGCCCGCGTTGAACTTGGCAAGTCGGTTTATGTGTATTAGGTTGTGAGGCTGGACCAGCTCAAAGAAACGATTCACCGTTGACCATCCTCCCATTCTAACGTGGGTGCCCTCCAACCAGCAATTGAACCCAAGGGTTCGGACCATCCCGTAGATTTGGAAAATGTGGGTTCTAGATGATGACGAGATATCGACCACGATACTCCGGGCACGAGACCTCCGTGAGACTTTTCTGAGGTATACGCTTCCGTCGGTGTCGAATATTCCCCGAATGTAATCAATCCACAAACTCATCCTTGAAAGTATTACGTGGGGAACCCTTACGTCAAGACACTTCTCTCCCACGGGAAAGTGAAATACATCGCTGAAAATGGAGTAGGCTTCTCTGCGGCAGCATCTGATCCCAACCATGAAACTCTTCGCATAAGGACGGATTGTTGGTGTTGCAGGAACACTGGTAGTCGCTTCGAAGAGCGGCTTCACATATCCCGAGTAATAGTCGCGTTCTTCCGGATTTCCTCGTATCTCGATAACTCTTCCTGAATTCGTTTCATACATCGTGCCATCGCCTGCATGGATACCTGCTACCTCTGCAGCCGCATGTTGTCTTTCAAGCGGGAAGGGCGCGAACAGACTCTCTGCGCAACTGAGACTCACATATCATGATGCCAATTCGATACATAAGCGCCAATTAGATGCGCGATTAATGGTGACGGACCCGCGGGGTTTCGTTAAGATAACAAGACGAACCTCGATTCGCTCTCCTTGACGATGCTCGAGCTCCAGGGGTAGCCGCCTCCGCATCTCGAGCCAGGCTCCCGAACTCATGCCGTGCCCTCTCATCTGGCGCGCGCAGCATCTGGCCGAGATGAGAGGAGGCCGCCCAAACATCCGACTCTAAGCAGTGATGAGCTGTTCCTCGGTGGGAACCAGCTTGCTGATCTCCTCATAGATGTGAAGGAAGCGCACGCCCTTCTCGGTGAGCGAGTAGATGTGCGACTCTTCGTCTCTGGTGATCAGCGCGTTGGTCATCAGAAAGTTCAGGTACTCATTGATCTGGGCGAAAGACAAGTACGAGCCATACATCAGCCTTGTCTTTGTCGCGTTGCCCCCCAAGGCCTCATGGAGGATCTTCGAAGCGATTTCGAACCTACTTCGATATTTCAACACTGAGTCGTCTTCTCCGTTCTGGTGCTTTCAAGTTCCGCGTCGAGTTCTGCTGTCATAGGCACGTTATCCTATGCATGATGGTATATACTGGAAGGTTACATATTGAGGGCATACACGGTTTTTTGTACACATATATTGTGCACATCCTCCTAATTAGGCCTCCCGACCTCATCCGTGAGTTGACCGCCTTCAGATGAACGAGCTCAACGACATCCTGCGCCTGGTGTTGGTCATAGTAGCGTTCTTGGCGGCCAACCTCTTTTGGAAGCTGTCGCACCTCTTCAAGAAGGACGTGCTGGGGCCAATGTACGGGATCCTTGCCTATGGGTTCCTGGCATTCGCATTTGGCCACGTCGCCCAGCTGATTATTGATTTGGCGAACATAAAAGCGCCAGGTGGCATTGACCTTGACTTGCCCGTAGAAGTCGTCTTCATCGCGGTACTCCTGTACGGGCTGTACCGGGTCCGCAACATCGGAGAGACTCTCTAAGGAACCGTGAACTTTACGAGCAGCGACGATCCCGAAGTCTCTATTTGGGGAGTGACCTTGAACAAGGTTCTCAACGTGCTATCGAAGCTCCACTTTAGGAACTGACTGAATCTCAGGTTGAAGTCGTGGCGAATCACCAGCGCATAGTCTCGGCCGGTGACCCTGGGTTCCACCTCCAACCACCAGCCGTAGGTGCTCATCCGCGATAGCATTTTGACGAAAGCGTCGGGAGACACCTCGCCAAACCAGAATTCCATGAAGTCCTTCCAGTTTGTCGTGACCCGCTCCTGTGTGATCTGTTTCAGCTTCTCATCCTCTGCTGCGTCGAGAAACATCCGGAAGAATTCCTTTGACACGTCCATGAAGCCGAATCTTTGAGCCAACTCGTCCCACTCGGCATACCTCGTGATCAACGACGAGAGCAGGCTGTTTACGCTTGAGCCAGTCGCCTTGGCCTTGGCCTCCATCTTCTCAGAGATATCGGCGCCGAGACGGATGGTGCGCAGGACGGTCTTCCTCTTCTGGCCCGACTCGGACACGATTAGGCTTCCCTCGCTACTCCGCTATTGACGCTCAGTTAGATAAACCTCTTCTGTGTGGGGAGCCATCATAAAGAACGCTAACCTAATGCGTTAGGTTTGCAAGTAGATGGTGGCGGACCCGTCGGAGTTCACCACCCCGACCCCTCCCAATCTCGCACGCTGGACGATCCCCCACGTAGACGGAGCAATGACGGGGATTTTGGATTCTGTCCCAAAGTCCGGTGATTTGAAGGCATGTCCCGTCGCGGGTGATTGCCACAGTCACCAGTCAACGCGATAGTCGTAGGGAGGCGAAGGCCCGGCAAGATTGGTAATGCGGAACCCGCCGAAACCAAAGAGATAGTGGGACAAGGAGACATAGACTCCAACGGGAAGCGGTATCCCAAAATACGCAGGGCCGGACGGAGCCAACTGAACTACCGGCACAAAGACTACGAATAAGGCAACAAGGACCGCGACGCTGATGACTACTGCTTTCCTTCGATACCAGACCAATTCGATGCCTTTGCTGAGAGTTTGAGTAGCTCTATCCACTTATTCTTAGCGTTGATTCCCACCCTGACAACTTGAGCGGGAATTGCTGGAGGGCGAGCGCTCTGTCCTCGCTCGGAGGGTTGCACGCCGATCGCCAATCTTACAGCTAGCGTCCAATCACCCGCATTTTTTCACGGCATCTCGATCCCGGAGCAGCGGTACTCATACGTCAACGCCACCGGGATTACGATTACAGCGAGCCCGAGCTCCGTCAACGTGACTAAGATGCCCGGGGTGGACCTCAACGTGACCTACACAATCACGGTCTCAGCCGGGGTCAAGGGATTCTTCGAGCTGAGCTACCCCGATGCTTGCCCGATGATGATTCCTCTCGCGGTAGGATTTAACGCCGCGCAAATCAATGCCTCAGCTTTCCCAGACTACTATCCGTTCACGCAAAGCTGCAGTGAACTCGGAATACTTCCAGGTGGGACGCTCCTTTCAACGAGCGGCATCCAGTCCGCATGGCTGATCCAAACCGTCCAGCAAAGTAGCACGGTCGTAGGATAACGCCTCGTTTGGACATGTTGCTTGTTGCTTGTTGCTTGTCCATTCTTAATTGGCCTTCAAAAGCCCCCCTAGGTTGGCAAGATTGTGGCATTGTCATGCGTAAGGGTTCATTGCGCCTCCTCCGGGGCAGCTCCTCAAGAGCCAATCGACGCTCGGTGACTACCGTCCCTCTCCATTCATCGCGAGGCCCGGGACCAGCACGCCTGTTGATGGGCTTGGGAGCGCCGCTGGCAGAGGCAGAGTCCCAGCAAACTCGTATGAAGGGGCTGGCGCTGTGTAGTTGGACTGGTCAATGGGTATATTGCCGCCCATCTGGGCCGACTGGCTCTGCGCAGTCTGGACGAGAATCGGCGTTGCGGCGTAGAAGGTCATCGATACCACTGTCCCAGCAGGAATCGGACAGCTGAGGGGAGACATGCTCACTCCGTAGACTTGCGTGTTCCCCATCGACGGAGGATAGAGGAGCGTGTTGTTCGAGACGAGCAAGCCATCCACGTAGAGCCCTAAGTACATCCTGGTCTCCTGACTTCNNGCTGGGGGTCGTGTAGATGGACATCCCCAGACTGGTGTTCAAGGTGTGCCTGACGACGTAGGACGTCGCGACCAACGTGTCGTTTGGGAGTTGCCAAGAAGGAGGATTGGGACCTCCCACGGCGATGTTCCCGAAGAAGTAGATCCCGTTCCCGAGACTCAGCCCATAAGCCTTGGGCAACCCGGTCCAGCAAGACGGTTGAGCCGGATTACCGACGATGCCCGCGACCGCGAGATATACAGACACGCCCAGGACGACCACCAGCAGGAAGGCGGCTGTGGCTCTCGGTCCACGAACTCCTTCGTTGGTCACTGCTCCTCAAAGGCCGGACGGCGTGGCTCCTATTGAACCTGACAGACCAGATATGTGTACTGAGCGATGAAGTCACCACACATAGGGTTCATTGCGCCTCCGNNAGCTATAGGTAGTGGACGGGCTGGACTGGACCCTTCAAGCGGACTAGCCGGTGCTGGAGACCGTGAAGTTGCCTTCGGGAAAGGGCGCGGTCACATAGGTCTGGCTCCCCCCGACTGCGATCACCTGGGCGTTGTTGGGGCCTCCTGCCAGTGAGTTCGACGCCCCGACCTCGACGAAGAAGTAGGCCGCGTGCTGATTGGAGATCGTGACCCAGCCGGTAGCGTTCGTGTCATAGTCCTTGAGGGGGCAGGGACCGTTGGTCGTCGTCGCGCCGTTGGAGACCACGACTCCGTTCGCGGGATTGACGACCACCGCCCCTTTCGGGACCTCGTGAACGCACTCGTTGATGGTGGCGGAGACATTCGGCCCCCATGTGTAAGAGATGTCATTCAAAGACGACGCCGGTCCGGCGGTCAGCGACTCGTTTGGTATCGGTTCGCCCGAAGTTGAATTTACGACATGGATGAAGATGGTCTCGTCGACCACACCCGAACGCTGAGAGGCCGCAGTCCCGGTGCCGTTTACGGTCAGGTAGCCGGCGCCGAGGCCCGCCACCACAAGTACAGCCACGACTGCCGCGAGACCTTCCTTCCTCATAGATTCTCGAGAGATTGCCCGCTCTCTAAAAGAGATTTGTCCGAACGTGGTCAGAAGTGCGCAAGCTCGGCTGTGTTGCCAAAAATGCGGACAATCGCCATGCATATGGGTTCACTAGCACCGCGTGAAGTCTATCTCTCGAGAAGCTAGGAAGCCGTAAATCAAGCGCAGCCGCAAGGACTCTCGATGAACTCCAAGACGGTTTGGCTCGTTGGCGGAGTAGTTCTTCTGCTGGTCGGAGCGATTGGCGGCTATCTCATCGGAGTCAGCTCCGGGTCGACGAGACTAACGACNNATCTCGAGCACGTCTGAAGCCTACGCCCAAGTCAACAACTCTTACGCGAACCATCTTCTGTCATTCGGCTCTAAGAACGTGAGCGTACTCTTGCTTCAATATGAGAGCGATGCGAAAGTCCGCTACGAAGGGGCGAGCACCGGTTTGACGGGCAACTATACGGGATCTGAGAGCATCAAGCAGCTCCTCATTGCATTTGAGGCAGCCACCAGCACGAACTACTTCTACGTGACGAACGAAACCCATCGTTCCCTACAGGTGACTTCAGCGGGAAGCGGAAATTCCACGGAGGTGGTGGTCGTCAATTCAACATTCGACTTCAGGGGACAAAGTCGGGCGTTCGGGGATTTTAGTGGAACTGTGTCCGCGCGTACCACATTTGTGCATGGCGGGGCGGGAAGTTCTTCATGGTTGATTTCAGAAGAAATCTGGAGATTCCTGAAGTATACTCAGCAGTATCCGGTTACAACGTGACGAATAAGGAAGGATGAATATGTCTGTCGAAGAAGGTTGCCGTGATTTCAGCAAGGGTGATGGCAACGTCTTGACCTGCCAGTCCGGGTCGTAGCCGCGCCCATTTCATGCGTAATGTGTCGAGATCACGTTTGGTGCTTCCCCTCAATACCGCTCGTAATGAATTTCCTCTTCGCGGCCTTGTGATTCAAGCCGTTGGCGATTATCTTATCGCCTGCAATAGCAAACCACGCTGACGCTGATTAAGTCACCGCAAATTGCATAACGATGAGATCTCCCCACGCGTCGCCAGCGGCCACGGTGTAGATTCCCGGCTCGAATGCGTGGTGGACGGTGGTTCCAGGGTCTATCCCGTTCCAAGTCGAGTAACCGCTGACTTGCAAAGTCGCGTTCATCGGATTATAGGCTTGGAAAGGGACCGGGAGCGCCCACTGGCTGAGGCCGTCCGCCTTGAACAGCCACTCGGAAACCGGAGTCCCTGCTCCGTTCGGGCATGTTTGAGGACCGACGAAGAGGGCCAAATAGGAGCTCGATGCAGCGGAGAGGTTCGTTCCCCTGATTATCTCAATCCCCATGGGGTAGATGAGGGTCCCGCATGAACCGTCAACAAGTCCCACAAGCGGCCAACTGTTCGCGGAATTCACGTTGTTCGGGTCTGGTAACGTGTTCGCCATCGCGACGTTGATCTTGATCACCTGACCGCTCTTGATGGAAGTCGCACTCAGGGACAGCGTCAGATTCAGGTTACCGAAAGCAGGAATACTTCTGCTCGCCCCGAAATTCGTCGCAGTTGAAGAAGACGTTGTGACCGTAGCGGTGCTTGTCAGCGTGGTTGTGGTTGTGCTTGTCGTCAAGCTAGTAACGGTATAGGTAGTTGGAGGAGGATTCGTTGATGCGAAGACAGTCGAAACCGATATCAGCATGGTCGTCGGGAAAGCGACTGAAGTCGATGTTTGAGTCACTGTCTTGGAGTTTCCCGTGCCTTGGCCGGCATAGAATGAGAGTCCCGCTACGATCAACAGAGCAGCTGCAAACCCGGCCGCGATTCCGGCGATCTTCAATTCCTGTTTGAAATTGCAAAGAGACCCCCAATAACCATTGTGTTGGAATGGTCGCCTTCTGGACTAGCCCTTACCGCTGCCTTACGGCCTTGCTCGTCCGTAGCACTAGAACGGCCTCAGCAAACGGATTTGGACGGAGGATTTCGGCCCGCCACACCAAACGTCGATTAGACGGAACCGTGGCTGTTGTCTATTCGTTGTTGTTTCGAATCGCAATCTCGAGTAACTTCGTCAAACCTCATTTTGCCTTGCAAGACCAGATTCTCGCAGACGCGGCAGACGTGGGCCTAGCCTCTGAGAACAAGTGGAAGGCGCTCCTATCTGAGGCCGTCTCTCTCACGTGCCGTTCAAGCAGGACACACGGGCCAACTCCCATCAGGCGGAGTTGTGCAATACACACTCGAGTTAGTAATCCACGCGGTGTAGATCCTGCCTTGGAAAGTATCTTGATAGAGATAGTAGACGTTGTCTCCATAATTAATCAACGTGACACAGCAAACCGTGGCGCTTCCGCTCGCGTACGGTACGACGCATGGTATGTTCCAAAGACAAGCCGCCTGGGCAGTAACCGCTGCCGGAACTGATACGTTTTGCCTGATAACGTGGTAGGTGTCTGGTCGGGACGAAAGCAGAGGCAAGGCTAGCGATAGCGCACCGATTACGACTATAGTCAGCGTCGCAGCAAAGGCAGCCTGCTTCAGTTTCAATTCTTTTCAGTCAGCCTCGAAGAAGTGGGGAGTCAGTAAAGCATTACGGCTTGCCAGCTGGTCTTAATCAAGATGCATCGGCTCACCATCTTGGCACCTCTACAATGATGGCCTTCAGAGTTCCATCCGAGTCAAGATAGGACACAATTGCAAAACCATCCCGCATTTGTGGCTGGTCCTTGTAGTCTTGCTGGAGTGCCTCTGCAAGGTCAAAGACGGCCTGCTGGATGGCGGCGTCGCGGCCATCCTTTGGAAAATCTGTCAAAAGTCTTGACTGAATTGCGACAGTATTGTCCAGGGTGTACACATCTCGACCGCCCTGCGAGGGTTCCTGAAGAATCAGGTTCTTCAAGGCCAGAATCTTGTCGCCTACGACATAAGCAATTTCTGCGCCAATCCGGCCTAGAACGTAGGTGCTTCCGTAGGCTACCATCGACTTTTCTAGCTCTCGGACGGTTCCGACGCTATCAACTTGGTACGCATTAGTGTACTTCCCTTCCAATAGCTTGAGGTAGCTGCCCGAGTACGGGTTAGACGTGCCGAGCTTGTAGATAGATTCCGATGGAGACTTGGTGTAGATAGTTGCAATGGTATCGAAATTGTTGAAGACGATAGATAGGCGGAAGCCATCGTAAGACATCGTCGAGACTGAATAGAATTGGTCTCCCTGACCAATCGCAAGACTTGCTGACGTAAACCCATCATAGCGTATCCTAAGGTCGCGGAGCCTTCCCGCATAGTCTTTGATTGCAACATCAGCGTAGACGGCTCCGAGTTGGTTGTTCAAGCCAGGATACTTCACGACCTGGCCTTCGAGTGTGTAACTGCCGACGCTCGACCAATGATTGCCCTGGACAAGATCGAATCTCATTACACCGTCAACGACCCTAAAGTTCTTGAGCACAGCAGCGTTTTCAAGCCATGGTAAGTCTGCCGCATTCGAAAGAGTGAAATCTGGAATCGACTTCGCAAAGTCTTCGCTCGGGAGGAGGTCAAACGAAAGTCCCACCTCGTCACCTAACTGTACTTCGCCTTTTGGTAACGCAAATTCAACGTATGTGCCTCCTTGATACACATGATAGCTTGGCAGTTTCATCCAAAGTTTGTGGACCGTTACTTTGAACGCTGTCACTTCGCCGGGCTTGAAGCCTGGAAGGATGCCCGCCAGCAACGAAGCGGTAAGAGAACGCGAGGCAATTCCTGGAGTAGAGAGTTTTGCCTGTAGGTTGCTGTCTATCTTTACCCTCAGAAACCCCTCTTGCTGATAGCTAATCGTGTCAGCAACCTCTGCTACGTGCCCTTCATCATCAGATTCCGTGACGGCCTGACTGAGTTGAGCGACCTTTTGCGCAATCTCATCTGGAGAAAGACCCTTGTCTTTCAGCGCTTGGACCATTATGGCGATTCTGCTGGCCGTGAATGATCCCAAATCATTGAAGTTTGTCGGGAACTTTTTGGCGAGGGCCGCAAGAACCATTGTTGTTTGGTAGGCTGCGGCTGGAGATGCATCGTTTATGGTCTTGAGGGAGCCCTTTACTCCCTTCCAAGCATCCTGTATCCCCATCTTGGTCAGCAGGTCTTGGAACTGCGGGCCGAAGCCATCCTTGCCTGATGTGGCGAGGACAAGGGCCGTCATCGACAGCGCGGTCCCCAAGAACTGGGCCCTCTGTTGTTCCGAGTAGCTGCAGTCCTGCGAGAGCTTGAAGAGCTGGTCTAACTGCGCCGGAAAGGTTTGCGCCACTGCTTGCCTGAAGTCGCCTGTCTGGTAGTACACCTTGACCGCGGAGAGCCCGCCCCAAGACAGGAGATCGACGCCAGTTGCCTCGAAAGCACCGAGGTAGGACGTGTAATTCTTCATCACGGCGGCCGCCCGAGTGACGTTATTGGTGCCCATGACTTTCGCCGCGAGCTGCGCCTCTAGCGACGAAGTGTAGTTGGCGAGGCCAGAGGGGAGCCAGGGAGGCGGGTTGCTCATGTTGATTCTGAAGTTGTCAGTCCATCCGTTCCAGGACTGGGTCAGACCATATACGGTATTCGGAATCAGGTGGGCCGTGGTGTTCCCCGATGTTCGAATTGCAGTGTCCCAATATTTCGCGTCCATGAGTCCGTCGCACTTGCTTGAATTGGCAAATGAAACCGTCTGCAACTGGGCGAGGGAAAAGTTGTCCGGGACTTGGACTGACGTGATGGAGGTATTGGCCATCACCGATGTCGTTCGTATGCTGCTACTGATGCTACTGGCGGTTGTGGCGCTGCTGGCACCTCCATCCAGACCTCGAATGTAGAAGTAGGCAGCGCTGGCGCAGAGGTAGATGATGAGCACACCGATTATGGCATTGGTTACCGTTCCGCCGGCTCTCTTGCGCAATTACTGGAAGAGTAGAAGGGCGGATATAACCGGCCATATGACAATTATTTGCTCCGGCCGGTCGCCTCCGAAAAATGGTGGCGGACCCGTCGGAGTTCACCATCCCGACCTCTCCCAATCGCGCACGCTGGACGATCCCACACGTAGACGGAGCAGCGTGGCCGTGCCGCCTTAGAGTTGCTCCCTCCCGGACCTCACTCGGTTCGACGATCATGAGTCGAGTCCTCTCCTTCGAGAGGTTCGCTCGTCGCGACCGCCCGCTCCGGCGTGAAATCATCTCGCCCAGGCGCGCAGGTAAGAGGAGAGAAGGCTTTACCCGACGGTTTACTGGCACCCCATGAAGCCGGTTTGGGTTACGAAGACGGCTAGCCTCCCAGCCCTACCCGCCACCAATCTTACCGACTCGCTGGCCGCTTAAATGGCTGTCGTTTGTTGGTCGAGGACGCCCAGGCCTACTTGCATTCGTTATGCATCTTCACGCCGCACCTACTCTTGCTAAGTGAGCTTGATTGTTTCTACGAAAGCAAATGGTTGACCATCTTGGAACGTACCATACACTAGAATGACATACTCGGATTGGCTTGTGAATCCACCTATGTAGGTGAAATTCGAATAGGTAGACTGTCCTGCCAACAATGGATTCTGTTTGGTGACATTGGGGAATGAAAATGTATGGTTCTCGAAAACCATCGTAACATTTGTCACTGCTTTTGTAGCCGCATTAACCACCGTCGTCTTGTAAGTCGGTCCTGCTGGCAAATACGGCGGAACGTTTTGCATCGACGTGATGGAAACCAGTGGCTTGGTAGACTGCGTAGGGGTAAGGATGGTAGTAGTGGTTGTCGTTTGAGTGACGGTTACGGTTATGATACTCGTTGACGTGATCGTGCCATAGGACGTGGAAGTGGCATGGTCAGTGACCGTAGCTGTTGTGGTCGTAGTTGTAGTCGTTGTGCCCGTGCTGGTCATTGCGCTGGTTGTGGTCAACGTGGTGAGCGTATTGGGATGGTCGAGATACAACACGCTGACGATTGCCCCCGCGAAGAGAAGAGCCGCGCCTATGCCCATTGCAGCAAGAATTTGTCGCTTAAAGTAGAGTCGCCTTGCTCTAAATCATTGGATAGTATGGATATTTCCGTTTCGGTCGAGTACCTTTGCGTGCTGCCACACGATCTCTGTCATCCTGCAGACCCCGCAGACTCCCTTGGACGACGGCTTGCCGCACCTCGCGCAGGGGACGGTCGCCTTGGCGGACGCGTCGTCGTCTCGCCCGGCCTTTGAGAGCCTCGACGACACCTCGAGCGACGACCTCAAGAGGACGTTTTTCATCCCGGGGTGCTTCGCCTCGAGCTCGTTGAGGTAGTCCCGGACCTCGCTCCTCAGGCCCTCGTGCATGTATGGGCAGCTCGCGCTCTGGAAGGGTATCTTCGAGATGTAGGCGTAGAGGGCGACCTCCTCCTCGTAGACCTCGGTGAGGGGCTTGACCCGGCGCACGGGGAAGTTCTCGTCGTAGGTCGAGGGGTCCAGCCAGGCGAGCCGCTCGACGTCGCCGTGCAGGAGGTTCATCATGAAAGTCTGGACGTAGTCGTCGAGGTTGTGCGCGGTCGCGACGACGTCGACCTTCGCCTTGACGGCGGCCTCATCGATGGCCCTCCTCCGGAAGACGCCGCACATGCTGCAGGAGGTGAGCTCGCGGTCGTCCTTCCAGTCGAGCGCCTGGTCGAGGCTGAACCCGAAGAGCCCGCTGTAGGAGACCACGACGTGCTCCACGCCCAGCTCGTCGCAGACGGCTCGCGCGTGCTCGATGGCCTCGTCGCGGTATCCGCTGACGCCCTCGTCGACGGTCAGCGCCACCAGCTCGCCTTTTGCCTCGGACCTCGCGCCGCCGTTTAGCTCATGGAGGATCTTCAGGAGCGAGAGGCTGTCCTTGCCCCCCGAGACGGCCACCCCGACCCTCTCCCCCCGGTGCAGCATCCCATACTTCGAGATGGTCCGGGCCACCTTTTCCACGGTGGTCTCCTGGAAGCAGGCCGCGCAGAGGCTCTCGCCCGAGTACCTCCTGGTGTAGTATGACGGCTTCTTGCCGCACCTGGAGCAGTCCACCAAGAGAATAGAGCCCAAATTGGCCTTGCCGGGTCAAACCTTAAAGGGTTCTCATCGAGCCGGCGGCAAGAAGAGTCAATCACCTTGTCCGACGCCCCCGAGGACGAAAGCCAGCGATACAAGCCCATCTCACGCTGGTTCCTGTTCTTCATGCTCAGGACTCGGAAGGGGCTCGGCCTGATGGACAAGCTGGGCCAGTGGAGGATCAGCAAGCCACTTGCGTGGGTCATGCTCTTCCTAACGCCCGTCGCGGGCGCCATCGCGCTTTACTTCATCATCCAGCTCGTCGCGCTCTACCTCTCCCCCGTCGGCCCCCAGCTCGCCTCGACGGTCCGCACCATCTCGCCCCTCGCCAACTTCCTCCTTCCCGGCATCAACCCCTACCTTCCCCTCAGCGTCTGGCTGGCGGTGATCGTGGCTGTGGTGATCCACGAGGCCGCCCACGGGATAATCGCGCGCAGCTTGGGGTTCCCGATCAAGTCGGCGGGCGTGCTGCTGCTTCTCTTCCTTCCCATAGGGGCGTTCGTCGAGGTCGACGACAAGAAGCTCAAAGAGTCCCGGAGCAGGGACTCGCTCAGAGTCCTCGGCGCGGGCGCCGGGATAAACTTCATCGTCGGCATAGCGTGCCTGCTCCTCCTGATATTGACAGTCTCTGCGATGGTGCCCGCGGTGAGGGGTGCGGCCATCGTCGGCGTGGTCCCGGACTCTCCCACCTTGCACTCCCCCGCCTACGTCGCGGGGATCCAGCCCGGGGACTTTGTGCTGGCGATCAACAACAAGCCGGTCACTGACCTGGGGATCCTGCACAACGGCAACTTCTCCGTGGGCGAGCAGGTGAACGTGACGATCTGGCGAGGCGGCCAGACGAAGACGCTCGGCATTGTCCTCAGCAACTACACCGTGACGCTGGTCAACAATACCAGCGGAAAGTCCACGAGCACGACCTACCCGTTCCTGGGTGTCAACCAGGCGAGCTACGACACCCTGCAGGCGACCGCCAACGGCTACGCCACTGCGTACAAGTCGTCACCCATTGCGTACCTAGCTGAGATACCGACGTTCACCAGGTTCGAGGCCTCGGTCCCGTTCTCCGACCTGCTCTCGAGCTTCTACACTTCCCCCCTGGGGGCGCTGACCCCGGCCGTGACCTCGTCGCTCTACTGGATGTTCTTCGTCAACTTCAACCTCGCGATATTCAACAGCCTCCCGATCTACCCCATGGACGGGGGCCAGGCCTTCGAGAGCTTCTTGAGGGGCGCGGGAAGGGGGAGGATCAGCGACGAGCTCGCAAGGAGGGTGACGACCGGCGTGACCCTCGCGATCTTCTTGGCGCTCTTCGTGGTCATCGCGGGCCCCTACATCGCCGGCGCGCTGCCTCTGACCTGAGCACATTGCCGATTAAATACTGACCGAAGATAATGAGGGGATGACCCCGTCGCTCCTGCTGATGGTGCCCGCCGTCGCGTCCGCGGTCGGGCTGCCTCTCCTAGACGCACCCCAGCCGCCCGATCTAGCGAGCGCCATCCAGCAGTTCGCAAGCCAGTTCGCGACCGGCACAACCGCGGTCCTTTCGTCTGTCAACTTGGCGGTGGTAGACATCGCCAGGGTCGCATACGTGACGTGCCTCCTCGTCGGCGTCCTGCTCTACTTCACGCACGTGGGGAGAAGGCTGGGCAAGGACCTGATGGTCGGAGGCGTGCTAATCGTGGTAATCTCAGAGTACGTGATTCCCGCGGTCACCGCTTTGACGAAGTAGCGGTAGCGGTCGTCGCAAGGTCGTACCTCAGCAGCGCGACGATGCCGCCCAGCGCGGAGACCTGCTTGCCGGTCTCCAGGGAGGAGTCCAAAAGGAAGACCTTGCCTCCCTTGTCTTCTATCATGTTGAGGGTCTCGACCAGGGCGTTCTCGTCGACGTTGTTGGAGAAGACGTCGTCGGAGACAATGCACACCTCCACCGCGCCTGCCCTCGCCGCCTCGGAGACCCGGGGGAGCGTGTAGGCGATCCTCCTCTCCCCCCGCGATATCCTCCTGATGACCTCCTCGACGATTCCTTGGACCTCCACGAGCACGCTGTCGCTGGCCACCTTCCGGAACCCCTCAGACTTGACCATCGCCCTCACCCCGTCCGAGCCGGAGAGGTCGAAACCTTCGATGAGCACCTCGTTCTTCTTTAGGTCCGGGTCCCTCTTGATGACGTTCTCCATCGTGAACTTCGTGTTGCCCGGCCCCCCAACGACCACGACGTCCCCCTCGCGCCATGTCGCCTTTAGCAGCTCGAGGACCTTCCGGAAGTAGGGCTGCATGTCGACCTCCTTCGTGCCGGCCCCGCCCTTGCCGGATGCGCCGGACTCGACGGTGGAGACGATGGTGAGGTGCGAGCCGACGAGCAGGCCCACCCCCGCCTCGCGCCTGTCAATCGCGACGAGGAGGAACCTGCGCCCGGAGGTCGTCGAGGAGTTGAGGATCCTCGTCTCCGCCGGCCCCCACCGCTCCTTCCTTACCGTAATCTCCTGGCCGGGCGAGATCAGCAGCGAGTGCGAGCCGGCCTTGGTCACGCTCTCGTCGCTCGCCTCGACTATCTTCCCCCTCAGCCGCAGCCTGCCGACGCTGCTGTCGAGCGAGATGCCCTCTAGCCTGAGGGCGATGATGACGCTGATTCGCTCCCCCTTGTCTGGCCTGGTGTAGTCCCCCTCCCTCTTGGAGACCCTGGAACTTTTTGTGACCACGGTGTCGCCGGTCGCGAGGAGCCTGCGTAATGTCCATAGGTCGTCCGGTGACTCGACTGTCACTCTGAGGATGCCCTGTTTTGGGATGAACTGGCTTACTATCAAAGGTGGGATCTCACTCGAGCTGTAGGTCTCTGAATGTCCCTACGCTCAAGCCGTCGGGCATGTTCTTGATCTCGCCGATCCTATGCCCGATTATCCCTTTGACCTTCGCCTTTCCAGCGGCGTCGATGAGCCTCTGAGTCACTATCCCGTCGAACACCAGGTAAGCGGCCCCAGTGGTGTCCATCTTCTGCACCAACTCGCTTATCGGAAGACGTCCCTTCTCTGCAAGGCTCTCGTCGAGCAGCATCGCCTCGAGCGTCCCGTTTATCGATGGGAAGACCTCCTTCACCTTGTCGATGACCGGCTGCGGGACCGTGGGAGCCTTGGGCGCTGCCTCCTCCGTCCTCGGCGCCCTCTCGTAGCGCTCATATCGCTCGACCCTCGGGGCCCTCTCGTACCTGCTCGGCCGCTCGGAACGCTCTTGCCTCTCTGGCCTCTCGGAGCGCCCGGACCTCTCCTGCCTCGACTCCCTCGGGTTGCGCCCTGGCAACTCGCCGCTAAGCATCTGGTGCACCTCGATCGGTGTGAGGTCCTCTACCTCCTTTCCGTCCGGAGCCCTGATCACCCTCTCAACCTTCATGACCTGCGCGAGTTCCTTCTCGATGAGATCTCCGCCCCTGTCTCCGTCCAGGACCGCGATGATCCTCTTCTTCCTGCTGAGGTCGATGACGGAGTGGGGTATGCTTGTGCCCTCCACCGCGACGACGTTCTCGATGCCCGCCCTGAGGAAGAGTACGACGTCCGCCCTGCCCTCCACGATGTATACGCCGTCGGAGGTGTATACGCCGGGGCCGGCCGGGAGGTTCTCTACGCCGAAGTTGACCACGCGAGCTCTCTTGGTGGACTCTTGCACGTCCTTGAGGAGGTTCTCTCCCTCGCTCGCGGTGCGCGAGCTCCACTCTTTCATGATGTCCTTGGCCCGGTCCGCGATCTGCGCACGCTTGGATGCCCTGACGTCCTCAATCCCTTCCAGGATCACCCTCGCGGAGCAAGGCCCGACCTTGTCGACGCTCTCAACCGCGGCGGCGATGAGCGCTGCCGTGCTGACGTCCGTCGACATGGGGATCAGGATCGCGCCGTATGTCTTGTCATTCTTGGACTCTAGATTGATCTCTATTCGTCCGACTTTCCACGTCTTCTGAAGTTCGTTTAGATTCATCTCAGGCCCGAACAGGCCTTCGGTCTGGCCGAAAATCGCGCCGATCAAGTCGGCCTTCTCGACCACACCGTCTACGTCGAACCTCAGTTTGACGAGGTACTTTACTATTGCCGAATCTGGCAGATTCTTTCACATCTCGTGTTATAGCTAGTTACCGTTCTAAGCCTAAACAATCTGGTCGTCCGATGCCCTTTATTTAACCCTTATCCCAAATCGGCGAGGTCTTGTGCAGCGATTGCGAACCTCCCCAGGTTCTCCATGTGCAAGAAGATCCCCCGGGACGCCTCGGAAAGCCGCTTCCTCTGGCCCAGCGAAGGCCTGACTCCCTCTTGTGTGAGGAACCTCACGTACTTGGACGCGAGCCTACGGCCCTCAGAGTCCAAGTCCGTCAGGATTATCATCTCCCGGACCTCAGCTCGCAGCCTCTCCCGCGCTGCGACGCTCGAGGTGAGGATGGCGACCGTGAAGAGCGGGCCGGTGTAGCCCAATCCGGTCAGCGCCCTGGCGTCGCGCTTGCCCTCGACCAGGACGGCGGCTCCCTCGCCCGAGAGGTCGTTGAGCTCCTTGACCAGGGCTTGCAGGAACTCGGCGAACTTCGACAGCCTCCGCTCCCTCTGGAGCATGGCCATGGGGTGCAGAGTTCTTTTCCGAGACACGGCTAGGGCTCTCGAGGGGCCTGGTTGATTATGATTGTGGCCCGCCTCTGACGGTCCGACTCATCCTGCGGCTCTCGCCGCCGTCGCCGAGCCTCTTAATGCGGGCCGAAGCTTGACTCCCGCCCCTCCCTAGAAATGGCTTCCGTCTGTAGCACGACTGGGTAAACCATCCGTTCATCAAAGCACTTGCGCGCCTTCGCGGGTGGCCGTTTATTGCGTGCGTTTAGGACGGAAGCCGATTGCTCTTGCGGCGACGGGGCTTATATCCTATCTCGCGCCGCGGACAACCTCGACAGGTCGAGCTCGAACCCGCAGGCCGGCGTGTCGAGACCGAAGGCCGCTAGGGCGCTCGGCTTCACCTCTCCAAGATGACCTAGGAGGACGTCGTTGAGGAACGCCTGTGCCGACCTGCCCTCGGCGAACGCCCAGTGGGGCGCAGGGCGCGTCTCCGCCTCCGCGCCTGCGTGCCTCTTGACAAGGGCCTCGAGGCTGCTCTTTGCTTCCGTGAACGAAGAGGACGAATGGGCGGAGAGCGCCGCCAGAGATGGCGTCTCCAACAATCCAGAGCCTTCCCTGGAGAAGACCTTCCCGGCCTCGAAGATGCGTTGGGGGTACTCGTTCTTCGTGTTGCGGCCGAGGACCGCGATGAGGGACGGGAGGATCGAGTCCCTGAGCAAATAGTGGTCGGCGCNNCCCTCGATTCCGCGCTCCTCCCGAACTTGCCGTAGAGGGTGGGTTCGTCGAGCAGGTCGTAGTTCATGGCCTCGTTGTAACCGGCTTCCGCCATGGTCAGGCAGAGTCGCTCCGCGAAGGAGCCCGTCGGGTCGAACTGGCCCGCGTCGGTGCTTGGAGGGTAGACCGGGGACATCCTGTCGAGCCCGTAGCCTATGACGACCTCCTCCGTGAGGTCGACCGGATGCAGGATGTCGACCCGGTAGCTGGGGATTATCGCGAAGCCCTTGGCGTCGAGGNNGCGATAGGCCAGTGAGCGACTCTGCAAGCTTGCTGTCGAACTTCATCTTCGACGGGGATAGGTCGGGGGTCGCCTCGCTCCTCTTTGCGTACTTCACCGTCACCGTCTCGAGCGCCCCTCCCGCGTCCGCTAGGGCGCACGAGATTATCGCGAGAGCCTCTTTGCCAAGCCTGGCGTCTGTCGAGGTCACGTCAACGAAGAGGTCGTGCGTGGCGGTGTCGATCTTCGTCTTGTCGCCGTTGATTATCGGCGGGAAAGAGAGGACCGTGCCCTTGGAGTCGTAGAGCATCGGGTAGGCAGGAGCGCCTGCGAGAATCGGGCCGTACTCCTGCCCGGTCTCCGTCCGCTTGAGGATGTCCTCGATGGTCATCTCCTCCGACTCGCCCAGCGGTATGAAGGCGAAGCGCGCGTCCTTGCCGCCGTAGTGGACGGGCGGCGCTATGGCCTGAAGGTTGTGGAGCCCGATCGCCACCTTGCGCCTCTTCCTGCCCAGGCCGTTGTGGAGGTCCTCCTGCATGGAGATGAGCTGCCTGATGGTCTCCTCGTCGAGCTTGAGCTTCCTGGCGACCGCGCACGCGATGAAGGGCCTGACCTTCGGCAGGCCCTTGTCCGCGAAGACATGGATCTTCCCCGAGGCCGCGCGGTAGCTTTTCACCCCGAGCTCCTTGCCGACGAGTCCTCTTAGGGCCCGCGCGATGCCGTAGTCTGTGGAAAAGTCGGGCCTGTTGGGGTTGTATTCGATCCTGACGGACTCTGCGTCGGTGCCTTCGATGTCGAGCCCGATGAACGGGAGCCTGTCGAGAATCCTCTCTTTGGAGAGGCCAGTCATCCGCTCGAACCGACTGAAATTAATCTTGAGGACTGGCAATCTCGCTCCTCTCCCTCAGCCATCCTAGGTCGTTGTTGTAGAGGTCCCTGATGTCCTCCATCCCCAGCCTGAGCATGAGCAGGCGCTCCAGCCCGCACCCCCACGCGATCACGGGCTTCTTCACGCCGAGCGGCCAGGTGACCTCCGGCCTGAATATCCCGGAGCCCCCCATCTCGAGCCACTTGCCCACCTTGTCGTAGTAGACCATGACCTGCATGGAGGGCTCGGTGTAGGGGAAGTACGATGGCCAGAGCTTCACCCCGCTCATCCCCAGCTTCCCGTAGAACTTCGTGAGGATGCCCATGAGGTGGCGGAGGTTGAGGCCCTCGCCGATGACTATGCCCTCCATCTGGTGGAGCTCCGCAAGGTGTTTGTAGTCGAGGCTCTCGTTCCGGTATACCCTCGCGACGCTGAAGACCCGTGTCTCGGCCCCGCCCGAGTCCTTTGTGGCCTGTATGGTGACCGCGGTGTTGTGCGTCCTCAGGACGAGGCGCCGCGCCTCCTCGACGTCCCACCTGTAGCGCCACCCCTTGCTCCCCGTCTGCCATCCGGACTCGTGCGCTGCTGCGACGTTCGCGACTACGCCCGACCTTGCGATTTTCTGGTCGCGCAGGCCCTTGACGTAGAAGGTGTCTTGAAGCTCCCTGGCGGGGTGGTCCTGCGGCGTGAAGAGCGCGTCGAAGTTCCAGAACGCGGGCTGGACCGCGTCGCCCACTATCTCCTTGAAGCCCATCGAGAGGTAGACCTCCTTGACCTCCGCGATGAGCTCCTTGACGGGGTGCCTCCGGCCCGGGTGGAACACTGGTGCGCTCGCGGTCACGTCGATCTCCCTGAGCTTAACGTCGAGCCCCGTCGCCCTGATGGAGGAGAGGAGCTCGGGAGTG
This sequence comes from Nitrososphaerota archaeon, assembly GCA_003135575.1. Classification (GTDB taxonomy): domain Archaea; phylum Thermoproteota; class Nitrososphaeria; order Nitrososphaerales; family Gagatemarchaeaceae; genus Gagatemarchaeum. The sequence continues at coordinate 164,494 of PLCG01000068.1, read as the reverse complement.
AGCTTCTCAAAGCCCAGATCCTCGGCGGACTTTAGCGCCTCCCTCCCGTCGTCGGTGATCGTTACGCTGACGGTCTTAGTCTCCTTCCTTTCGACCAGGCCCCTCTTGACGAGGTCGGCGACCGAGTCCCTCTGTCCCTCCGGGATGCTCACCTCGTTGATGTCTTTCTTGAGTAGTGTAGCGAGAGCCTCTAGTTCCTTCCCCGCCTGCTTGTCCTTCAGCTGGACGATCTGGCCCATCATTCCTTCCTTCATCTCGACCCAACCTTGCGAGATGGCGCGCCCCATCGCTGCCGAGAAACCCCGGTCGTCTCCGAGGGCGTTCTTGACGCGCGCTACCGACGCCTCCCCGCCTCCTTCCCGCAAGATCTCGAGGAATTTCAGCTCGGGGGGAGTGGCCTTCAGCGAGAGCTCGGCGCTGCTGACTTCTGTCGTCGTGACGAGGCCCTTCGAGGAGAGCCAGGAGATCGAGCGGCGGACCTGGTCGGGCAGGAGGCCTGACGAGATTACGAGCGCGTCGAAGACCTTGGGGCCCTCCGTCAGAGAGGCGAGCACCTTGCGCTCGATGGGGTGAAGCGGTGTCTTCTCCATGGTGGCTAACTCGCTATTGTGGCAAGCTTCTTCCTGCTCGTCTTAAGAAGCTCCTCGGCGTCCTTCATCAGTGNNCCTCTAGATAACGCTTGACGATCACTGCGAGCTCTCCCTTGCAGTCGCCGCACATCCTGATGCCCTTGTAGCACTCGTCGCGGACCCTCTTGGCGTACTCGTCTTCCATCGCAAAGTGGAACAGGTAGAGGTCGTAGATGGGGCACTTGTCGGCCTCGCCGCCGAGCTTCCTCTGCTCTTCGACGCTGGCCCTCCCTCCGGTGAACCCCGACATCACCTTCTTCACCGCTGACGACGGCGGCTCGTCGAGGGTGAAGGACGACGCGGCGCTCCTCTTCGACATCTTCGTGCTCCCGTCGAGGCTCCTGATGAGCTTGTGGTAGACCGCCGAGGGAGGGATGAACCCAAAGTCCGTGTGGTAGGCGTTGGCGATGTCGCGCGTGAGCCTGATGTGCGGGTCCTGGTCCGCGCCCACGGGCACGAGGACCGGCTTCGGCCCGCCGAACTCCTTGAGCTGGGGCATGAGGATGTCCCCCACCTGGATGAGCGCGGAAAGGTAGAGGCCTATCTGCCTCTCCCCGTAGATGGCCCTCAGCATGTTGTTCGTGACGCTGCTCGAGAATATCGCGGAGAGCCTCATGACCCTGAGCTCCTCGCTCTGCTTGTAGACGACGGCCTTCTCCGGGTCGAGGCCCAGCGCGAGGATGTCGGCCACGTTCTGGACGGCTATCTTCGAGCTCTCGGCGAAGGAGAGCCCGTTGTCGTTGTAGGCCTCCACGTCCGCGATGCAGTAGTAGACTGTGGCCCGCTTCGAGAGCGACTGGAAGTAGATCATGTCGTCGGCGGTCATCTTCGTCCCGAGGTGGAAGACCCCGCTCGGCTTGATGCCGCTCATCACCGCAAATGGCTTGTCGTTGTCCACGGCGTCGAGGACCCTTCCAAGGTCCCTGTGCCCAAAGTCTATCCCCCGCCGGAGGTGGAGGCTCGGCTTCTTGAACCTGGGCAGGACGGTCTCGATCCGCTCGATGCCGAACTCCTTGTGGAGGCGCTCGTAGTTCCCGATGAATGTCTCTCCCCAGGGGTCGAGTCTGTCTTTCTCCACAATGAGGTGACTCGCCGGGTCGGATTATAAATTCCCCTGTCCGCTTCCCGGCCCCCGCGGCTTCGGGCCTCGCCTCAGACGAAGCCGAGGAGAAGTAGCAGCAGGGTAAGCCCAAGAGTGGCCAGGCAGAATTCCCAGAGCTTCACCTTCCCGAACGTGCGGGCGGTGAGGCCGATCATGACAAAGGCGCCGACCGCGAACGCGATGAGGAACCCTCCGTAGACGAAAGCCTCGGCGGCGAAGATCGCTGCCAACAGGCCCCCTCCGAGCCCCATGGAGATCCTGATGACGTAGAGCGAGAGCGCTTCGCGGCCTATCGTCCTGCTCTCCGTCCTGGCCGTTGGTCGACCAGCCTCCCGTCCTCGTATATCTCGCCGTTCCTGATCCTCGTGGAAGAGATGGGCTTCCCGTCCTCGGCGATGACCCAATCCACGACGACGAGGTCTAGGGGCGGGAACCCTCGCTCCGCCCTCAGCTTGTTCGCGAGCTCTACCCTCTTCCCCGTCTCTCGGCTCGCGACGAGGGCCTGCACCTCCTTGCTCGCGATCCCCGGCCCGAAAAAGTCGTCGAGCTTCGCGATGGTGTAGCGCCTCCCGGGGAAGCTCCTCTTGATGAACGCGAGGAGCTCGGCCATCCTCACCTTGTAGCGCTGCTTGGGGACCTTGCCCTCCTTGCGCGCGAACCTGTCCGAGGTCAGGCCTATGACGACCTCGTCCCCGAGCTCGAAGCTCCTCTCGAGGAGCCGCTTGTGCCCGGCGTGGAACTGGTCGAAGGTCCCCCCGGTCGCGACCTTCGAGTACCTCTTCTCGGACATGGCTCTTTCGGTCCGTCCAGACGGGTCGGAGATAATAATCACTCCGGTGGAGGGGCGCTGGAGGACCGATTTTTCGAGATGCGCGTGCCGGAGCAGTATGAGAGGGCGGGGAAGATCGCGCGGGACATGCGCGAATGGATCCTCGAGAACGTGTCTGTTCCCCAGACCTGCCTGGAGATCGCCAACGCCGTGGAGGCGGAGATAGCTAGGAGAGGGGGACAGCCCGCCTTCCCGACGGGCATAGGGATCAACGCCGTGACCGCGCACTACTCCCCGCAGGAGGGAGACCAGACGCGGATCGGGGGCGACGACCTCGTGAAGATAGACTACGGGGTGCACTTCGACGGCTACATCGCGGACACGGCGGTGACGACGACCGAGAGCCCGAGGTACCAGGTGTTGATGGAGACCACGAAGAGGGCGCTCGAGGCGGCGATCAACGTCGCAAAGAAGGACCCCAGGACGGGAGAGATCGGGAAGGCGATAGAGGCCACCGCTCGCGCGGAGGGCTTCAAGACGATAAGCAACCTGAGCGGGCACACACTCGAGCAATACACGGTCCACGCTGGAAAGAGCATCCCCAACGTCTACGCGCCGAACCAGCCGACGCTGAAGCGCGACGACGTGTTCGCGATAGAGCCCTTCCTCACCCTAGGCGACGCCGCGGGTTACGTGGTCGACGCGCCGCGGGAGTCGGGGGTCACGATATTCTCGCTGATCATGCGGAAAAGGACAGGTGTCAAGGAACTCGACGACCTGGTCGACCACATCTGGAACGTCAGGAAGAGCCTGCCCTTCACGCCCCGATGGTTCACCAAGCAATTCGGGCTGGAGAGGCTCCCCAAGCTTCTGGCGGAGCTGGAGCGGAGGAGGATGGTCCGCGGGTATCCGACCCTCGTGGAGGCGTCGAACGCACCGGTGGCGCAGTTCGAGCACACGATGAAGCTGGAAGGGAATTCGCTGGTTATCCTTACTTAGCCTTGACCGTAGGCTCGGCGTAGATCAGGGTCATCCTGGTCGTGTTGCCGCACTTTGTGCACTTGGCGCCGTCCTTCGTGATGTAGTCGCCAACCTGGAACGCGCGCTTTGTCTTCTGGCCGCATGCCGGGCACTCCTCGATGGTGAACACCGAGAACTTTGACTTGCCTTGCGTCGTCTGCGAGGGCGACTGGGCGGGTGCTGGCGGGGTGCTCATGTCACTGGCCCACTCCTAGCGAGTTGCCGATACCTGCGAGGAGGACCTTGTCGCCTTCCTTAGTCTGCTCCTCGATGAGGTCGCCGATGAGCTTGTGCACCTTGTCGCTCGCGTCGGTGATGTCCTTGCGCATGACCGTGATCGCCTCGAGTATGCTCTGCTTGACCAGTATCGCGTAGACGGGCACCTTGTGAGCGGACGAGACCTGCTCGATCCTGAACTTGTCGGTGCCGATTCCCCCTATCGCCGCGCCGATGCCCTCCGCGACGTCTCCCGTCTTCTCGCCCTCGAGCTTCAAGGCCGCGTCCACCATGATTATCGCGTTGAGAGGGATCTTCATCTCCTCGATGACCTTCTGGATGCCGATGCCGGGCTCGCCCACGTATCCCATGGGGCCTTCGGCCTTTAGCACGTAGAGGGTCCTGCCCTTGTACTCGGTGACGGACATCACCGTGTCCTTGGCGACCGTCTGCTTAGGGAGGCCATACATGTACTTGGAGGCGATGATAGGCCCGATGCCGTCGCCGACTGGCTGCCCGAGCTTGAAGGTGTCGACCGCGTTGATGAGCGCGTCGGCCTCCAGGAGGACTTGGGGCATTATCATCTGAAGTTGCACTAGCAGGATGTATGAGTTGGTCTTCTTCCCGAGCAGGTAGTAGTGCCTGACGATCTTGTGGATCATGTTGAGGGAGCTGGCTATCTCTAGGATGTTCTCCGCGACCGAGACCTTGACGGGCTCGGCGCCTGGGAGGATCCTCTTCACCTCGGACCTGACCCTCTCGTCTCTCGTTTGGGTGATGTGCTCTATCTTTCCGACGATGCCGTTCGGGTCGAGGTCTACCGGCATGATGGTGACGTACTCGAGGAACTCGTCGATCTTCGCCGCCGGGTCTGCCGTCGTCTTGCCCGAGGCCACGAAGTAGTCGACCGCCTCCTTCCTCGACTTGTCCTTCATGAGTTTCAAGCGGTTGAGCGCCCTGGAAATGTCGTTTGCGACGATGTAAATCTGAATCCTCTGGCCGTAGACTATGAAGACAAAGAACGAAAGAAGCCACACTATGTTGAGGATGCTATTGAAATCCGTCCCCAATTGAAGGGTCATGTTAGCCAGCGTGGGCATTACTATTCCTGTGCCTTCGGGGGAGGGACTTAAACATTTTACCGAATGTTACTTCGTTGAAAATCGAGGCAGAGCCAACACGCGCTTGAGATAGTCCTTTGCGCTGAAATACCCTCTTGCGCTACAAGAGCATGCCACGGCGGGTTCAGCGTCCCGATTGCGATGCCGTCCGTGAGGCATTTCAGAGTATTGGCAGCATCACCGCTCTTGCCAAGCACTACAGAGTAGGTTTCACCACGGCAAAGAAATGGATCCTGGAGTGCGGACTAGGTGACTCCCTCAAGGAAACAGGCCACATAGCTCGTTTGAAGAGAATGGTGGAGGATTCAGCCAGGAGAGGGAGAAGGAAAAGGGTCGATGCTGCTCTGGATGTCACATTGCAGGACGTAGGGGACCGGAAACTCCTGGCAAGAGCCATAGTCGACGAATTCAATATCCGTTACGTCTTCAAGAGATGCTATTCATGGCAACGCTATGTCTTGAAGCTGACCCTAGTGATGTATGACTTTCCACCAGTAGAGGAGATAGCGCGTCTGGTCGGAATACCCTGGAGGATGGGTTTCCGAAAAGCCAAGAGTGGAGTCGAGGTTCCCATTTGGTTGGTGAATGTCGAGGGATACAGGGCATTCAGGGTCCTGCAGCTCACGCAGCCGTACCTGACGGGGCAGAAAGCATTCCAAGCAAATATCGCTCTAAGGGCAGGACCGATCACTTCTGGCACAATACATCTCGGCAAGGAAATCTACAAACGCGAATTACTTGCGTCGTTCGGAGTAAAAACCAGAGACGTTTAGAGGAAAAGGTGCCGACATCACCACTTCACGAGAGCTTTCGCACCTCACTAACATGGTGACGACATGTGGTTTGACTTCTGGGATCGGAACGAGTCCAGGTCGGACCCACACGCTATGGCCGGCTGGAAACTGCTCCAGCTTGAGGCGATTTAACTCTTTTGATGCGTCGGACGGCTCTGCTGGCCAGCCCCGCCACTCAGCCAATGAGAGCCGAGACGCGGTTGCGCCCCTTGCCATCGATCACCGAGAGTCTTCAAGCCCTTCCAATGGCACCCCATGCCCAACCCGGCAATGATTAAGAGTAACGGCAGAATCGGGGAGGATGGGGAATGATGCTCCCGGGGAAGGACCGTCCGGCCATAGGTAAGATGGCCCTGGCCGTGCTGGTCATTGTCGTCGTGGTAATTGGAGGTGCGATCGGGGTCTCCTATCCAAAGGCCGGACAGGGCGCGCCCGCCGCGACAAGCACCTCAGCATCCACGAACTCTTCCTCGACGCCTTCTAGCTCGGTCAGCTCGATTGCGACCGCATCTTCACTCACGGCGTCGGCGCCGCTCTTCAATTTCGTGCTCGGCACCCAGCCGGTAACGATAGTCCTCGCTCCGGGAGCCAACCTGACCTTCGCCACCCTCTCCGTTATCCCGCTCCCCAGTTCCCACGAACTCGCGGGGCAGCCATTGGACGTTGGCGCCGAGCTGGTCGTCCTGATCGCTACGGTGCCGAGCGGTCTGCATCTCGTCTATCTCGGGAGCAACCTCCTGAATAGAGCATACGTGGAGGTCCCGGTGTCCTCGCAGAAGGGCGTGGCGTTGAACTTGGTCGCAGACAAGGGCGTCGCGCCCGGAGACTACACGATCTCTATTGCGGGGGCGTCGGGCAATTACACGACGGAATTTTCCTTCACGGTTCGGGTTGCCCAGTACCTGGTCATCGCTTACGCGAACGCCTTCAGCCCGGCCAATATTACCGTCAAAGTGGGATCGACGGTCTACTGGCTAAACCTCGGAGGCAACGGAGCGCCGGAGAATTACGTCGACGTTGTCTTCAACACGATCCAAGTCAAATCTCCAAGTCTCGACGGCAACCGATACGAGTCATTCAGCTACACGTTCGCGACTCCAGGCACCTATTCGTACTCCAGCAGCCTTACTGCGTCCCCCATGACCGGGACCATCACAGTCACGAATTGAATCGGATACCGCTCGCATCTCCTAACGGCGTTGCCTCTTTTGAGGCAAGCGGTCTCATCAACTGAGAGTCACAGGCTCCCAATCCTGCTAGAAGAGTACGCCGTGCCAGCCGGCGACGCTTTTCGAATTGAGCCGACGACTATCGATCTTTGACGCCGGTGCGTTTCCAATTGCGTCACCATGCTCCTTTTGAAAGTCGAGCCGTCCCAACCCAATGGTTAATTACTTGCATGAGTTCCGATGGAGGAGTTCTTCATCGTGCGCCGCTCGAGTGTCGGGGTCTCAGGCACCGTGGCCGCTCTTGTCCTGGTTGTCGCTTTGGTAGCTTCAGCTTTCGGCGGTTACTTTCTCACGAACTCCGGCCCTGCTACAACCACTACCGTCGCCAGCAGCGGCTCGAGCACCACCACGAGCGCATCCCTATCGGCCGGCGCGACCGTCATGCAAGACCTCGGGGCGGCCGCACAGGCGGAATGCGCCCTGCAGACATCCACGTGCTTGACGATCTACACCAGCCAGGACTCTGGGAACTGGGCCGAGTACTATGGCCCGCTTTTCTACCAGCAGTTCCCCTGGGCGCAAGGCAAGGTCAACTACGTCAGCTGGTCCGCCTCCGACGAAGCCACGCATCTCTTGTCCGATTACCAGACGAAGAATGTCCAGGCAGACATCGCGACGGGCACTTTGGCCCCGCTGATCCCTGTGTANNCCTGTGTACCAGGGAGGCGTGTTTCTGAACTACACGAGCCCGGAGACGAAGGTGATGGGCTACTCGTCCAACGACGTAGGTCCAGCCTGGGTCGTGGAGGACCTCGCCCCCGTCGACATGGTCTACAACCCGACTCTTCTCCCTGCCAACCAGGTCCCGAAGAGCTGGGCAGACCTTGCGAATCCGATCTACAACGGGAAGCTAGCCTTCCAGAGCCCCTCTTCGCTGTCGATAACGGCCGCGGAATTCTACTACCTTTACACGGTGATGGGCAACTCTTCCGGACAGTGGACCAATCTGATGAAAGGGATCGCGGCGAACCACCCGATGGTCACGGCCACCGCCGGAGCCGCAGAGTCCGATATCCTGAACGGGCAGGCGGCCATCGGGGTCGACACCCTCGACAGCTACGTGACGGCGCTCAAGGGGAGCCCGACCGTGCCGCTCAAACTAATCGACATAGAACCGACGGTCTATACCCCGGGCGTGGTCGCCATAATGACGGGCGCGCCGCACCCCAACATGGCCAAGCTCGTCGAGGCGTGGTTCATCTCCCCCCAAGGACAGACAGGCGTGTACGAAACCAACCACCTCCCATACACGACCTCGGTCGGCTCTGCCCTGACGTCGTACCTCCCATCTGGCTACAAACTCGTGGACGCGTACTCCACATACTCACAGACTGCGCTCTTCCAGAACACCGGGGCATGGAGCGACACGTTCAAGGCCATTTTCGGCGTCTAGGATAGAACCCTAGGAGATGTTAGGGTAGGGATGGAGTCCCGATGCCATCCTCCGATATCGGTCGAGCCAGTAAGAATCGTTATATCAAACTGCGGAGCGCTGCCTGTCGATGCGCAGAAAGCTCCTCGACATCCTTGCATGCCCGATCGACAAGCACTATCCTCTCCGTCTGATGGAGTTCTCCACGAAGGACCCCGACGTCATAGTCGACGGGGTCTTGATCTGCGACAGCTGTGGCAGGTTCTACCCGATCCTCGACGAGATCCCCGTCATGCTCCCCGACGACCTCAGGAACAAGAAGGAGGACATGGAGTTCCTCACAAAGTGGAAAGAACGCCTCCCCAAGGAGACCGTGACGGCGGGCAAGCCCGTTAACCTCTCCTAAAACATACCTCGGAAAATTCATATACGAATATCTCGACGGGCTCCTCTGTGTCCGTCTCCACAATCGACCCGAAGCAGCTCAAGAAGATACGAGTCCAGCTCGGGATAACGCAGTCGGAGCTCGCAAAGGCCGCCGGAGTGAGCCAGTCGCTGATCGCCAAGCTGGAGTCCGGCCTCGTAGACCCGTCCTTCAGCACCATGAAGGCCATCTCAGAGGCTCTCAGGTCTCACATCAGGATGGAGGGGAAGAAAGCCGCGGACGTGATGTCCTCGCCGGTCGTCTCCGTCCAGTCCTCGCTCTCGATCTCCGAGAGCGTCAACCTGATGAGGAAGAGCAACATTTCGCAGATACCAGTCTACTCTGGGACCAAGCTCGTCGGCTCGATAACAGAGAACCAGATCGTCGCCCTCCTCAGCGGGATGGACGACCCGCGGGGCATACTCTCGAAGCCGATATCCAGCCAGATGCAGCCGAGCTTCCCCATAGTGAGCACCGACACGCCCATCGAGGCGCTCTTCTCCCTCTTCAAGTTCGTCCCCGCCGTCCTCGTGGCGACGGGAGACAAGGTCGAGGGCATCATCACGAAGATCGACATGCTCTCGGCGGAAGTCCACTGAGGCTGAAGCCATTTTGAAGCGTCGAGACGGGCTTGCGCGGTCCGCCTACCTCGCGGTCGCCGTGGTGGTCCTTGTCATCGTGATAGGAGGAGTCCTTGCCTTGTCGCTCTCAGGCACAAGATCGAGTTCCACTTCGACAGCAAACCAGTCCTCGAGTTCTAATCCGCCATCGACGACTTCTCAGAGCACGGTGGCTTCGACCATTAGCGGTAGCCTCGGAAAATACAACCTCTCCCAGCCCATTGGGGTGGCTTTCGACCAGGCCAACGGGAATCTCTACGTCACCAACAACAAGACGAACACGGTCTCGGTAATCAACGTGGCCAGCAACAAACTGGTCAAGACAATCCCTGTGGGCCTTGCGCCGGCCGCCGTCGTGCTCGACCCCGTCAACGGGCACCTCTTCGTCACAAACAACGACTCTGACTCCATCTCCGTGATAGACGGGGCCTCGAACAGCGTCTTGAAGACCATCACCGTGGGAGGGGTTCACCCAGATGGGATGGCATTTGATTCGGCCAACAACTGCCTCTACGTCGCCGACCACGGCACGGTCTCAGGGGGCGGGAACGCGATCTCAGTAGTGAACGCGACCAGCAACATCGACTTGCTCGAGATAAATGGCATCTACCACCCTACCGGCGTAGCCTTCGACCCGGCCAACGGTCAGGTCTACGTCACTAACGGAGGCGTCAGCGTCTTGGTGGTCAACCCTGCGACGAACAAGATTACCTCACAGATACAGGTCGGGAACAATCCAGAAGGGATCGCTTACGACCCGACCAACGGGAACCTCTACGTGGCGAACACACTGTCGGGCACCGTCTCCGTGATATCGGGTTCGAGCAACACCGTCATAGCGACCATCGACGTCAGCGCCTCCTCGGTGCACTCGATCCCGTACCTCGTCGCCTTCGACTCTGCGAACGGCTACATCATGGTGACCAACGACTATAGCAGCGGAGTCAACGTGATCAACGGCACCACGAACACCCTCGTCAACACCGTCACCACCGGGTTCCAGTCTGAGCCTGCTGGCCTCGCGATCGACCCCGACAACGGCAACATGTATGTGGCCAGCCACACTCTGGATTCCATCATCGTGATCACTCCGAACCTCGCGCCGAGCTATCTCCCGTAGCCGAGCCGGATAGGGAAAGCATTTTCAGATACGGGGTGCCGACCCGTGCTCATGGGAATGGTCAACGTTCCCGCCGGATGTTTCTGGTGCAGGCAGGGGATCGGCTATTCTACCTGCAGAGGTTGCGGGATGCACTTTTGCCCCGGGTGCACCGCTCGGTTGGAAGGGGTCTGCTCCAACTGCGGCTCTCGGCTAATCTGATGAGCTTTTAATCCCCGCTCTGGTTCGGCCGTCTTGATGGGGGGACGTAGCCTAGACAGGCATGGCAACAGGCTCCAGTGGTCAAACGACAAAAGGTTTGATGACACGCTTGCGTGGATGATTTCCCATCGGAGCGGCGATACCTGTGGATCGTGAGTTCAAGTCTCACCGTCCCCACCATCTTTTTTCATCAGGGCTGGACTAGGTCTAGCCTTGTCACGGCTCAGTCGCTCTTTCTTCTCCCGATTTACGCCAGACGTGGCGCAAGACCTCCTTGGATGCTTGCTTGTCAGGAGAATCGGCGGCAAGACTCTTTCAGGGAGAATCGTGGAAGTGGAGGCCTACCGCGGGAGCGACGATCCGGCCAGCCACTCTTTTCGCGGAGCCACGAAGAGGAGCGCCATCATGTTCGGGGAAGCTGGTCATGTCTACGTCTTCTTCTCGTACGGCAACCACTGGTGCCTGAACTTCACCACTGAGAAAGAGGGCCAGCCCGGCGCGGTCCTAGTTAGGTCGCTAGAGCCGGTCGAAGGGATCGAGCAGATGGTGGAGAACCGGCAAGTATCGAAGGTGGGCAGGCTCACCAACGGACCGGGGAAGCTCACCAATGCGCTCGCAATTGACGGGGCATTCAACGGCGAGGACCTAATCAAGTCAAAGAGAATCTACGTCTTGGGCAGAGAGGAGGGCGTCCGAATCAAGGCCTCGGCGAGGATTGGCATCAGCAAGGGGCGGGAGCACGAATGGCGCTACTTCGTCGAAGGCAACCCCTTCGTCTCGAAGAGGAACGCATAGACGCATCGTTCACAGCGCGTATTAGGAGGTCCGAAAACTAACCGGCAGATGAAACGAAGGGCGATTGCCGCAGTCCTGGTCCTTGGGATTGCTCTCTCACTATCCATTCTTGCTCCTCTAGCCCCAATCAACATCATCGAGAATCACTCAGCCATCTGCCCTCCCAAAACGGTCGGACTCTGTAGCATTGGCGACGGTGTGGCGAACGTGCCTGGATTTGGATCCCTGACATACCTGCTATTTGGAATTGGCGGAGGTTGGGCTGGCCATTTTGAAATCTTGCAGAAGGGCTGCTCCATTACGGATAATGGAGCTCTTCTTCTCTGCATCTATTAGCAAAGTTGTAGAGAATCACCAAACTAAAACAAGACAGAACCCGCGAAGAGGAACGCATAACTATCGATTGGGGTGGAGAGCGGAGGCATAGGGGTCGTCGGCTAGGCTGTGGCCTTCTGGGCTGCAGGGCGAGTCTGGTCTAGGCTTCAAATCACAAGGAGAAGTCGCCTTGGGCGCTTGAGACCCCCGGTTCAAATCCGGGCGACCCCACCAAATCACTCCCTTCCAGAGTCAAGAGCCGCTTAAATATCTGGGTGCAATAGAAATCGATAGCAAGGGAAATCCAAGTGCTGAGCGAAGATGAAAAGATCTCCAACCTTCCCGAATCGGAGAGACGGAAGCTCGCGAAGAAAGCGGTAGAAGCGATAATTGGTAAGTCGAAGAGAAAGAAGCGCTCTGCAAGCAGAGCTCACGGAAATCGAAAGTGACCTAGCGACAGAGCTTCTAGAAGTCTATCGGAGAGGCACAAGCTACGAGGAGTTCTGGGAGCTAGTTGAGAGACTGCGGGACTTTGGAGAGCTGAGGAAGAACTTCAGCGCGTGACCTGCAAAAAAGAGCGAAATTTACACCTCGTTCCCGCCCACAATTTGGTCGGAAATCCCCTCATGCGCAGTGGATTTTATTTGACTTTGAGGGATGTCATCATTAAATAGTTTCGACCTCGAAGCGTGCGTAGGCATGCAAGCCGCTCCTCGCCGAGTCAGAACAATTTACAGCGTGATCGCCTCTCCACAGAGGCTGGAGATCCTGAAGATCCTCAACGTGAAAGGACCGCTAACCTACAGTGCGCTGAAATCGCTTGCCGGGTTCAAGTCGAAGAAGGAGTCCGGCAAGTTCGCCTACCATCTGAGGAAGCTCGTGCGACAGCTCCTCATCCAGCTCAACAGGCAGGAGAGGAAGTACACGGTCACGAACCTCGGTAGGCTCGTGCTCAACCTCACGCGGCAGATAGAGGAGCAGTCGCTCATCGAGAGCGGGAAGCTCTACGTCAGGACGACGCGTCAGGCGATGGAAGAGTTCAACGCGGACAAGATCCTCCAGTCGCTCGTCAAGGAGGCGGGGATGCCCGTCGAGCTAGCGCAGAAAATCACAAGCGAGACCGAGTCGCGCCTCTACAAGTTCCAGACCCAGTACCTGACCGCGCCGCTCATCAGGGAGATGGTCAACTCTCTCCTCATCGAGCAGAACCTCGAGGAGTACAGGCACAAGCTCACGCGGCTCGGCCTCCCGGTATTCGACGTCACCCAATTGCTCGCAAAGGCGGGAGGGGACGGGAGCGACGCGGAGTCCTTGCTCCACCAGACGGGCAAGTCGGTCTTCTCAGAGTATCTCTTGTTGGAGCAGCTCCCGAGGGACGTCTCGGACGCGCACCTCAACGGGGACATCCACATCTCCGATGCGGGGACTTGGGCGCTCATACCCGACACGATATTCCTCGACCTGCTGTCGGTCCGCGCGTCGGGCTTCAACCCAAAGGGAAGGCTGCCGGGCGTCCCGATGCTCCACAGCCCCGGTAACCTCGAGGAGGCCATCAACATCATCGCTAACATCACGCCGCTCATCAAGAAGGAGGCGAACCAGGAGATAGTCTTCAGGAACTTCCTCCAGTACCTCGCGCAGTTCACGCGGTCGCGGACCAAGAAGGAGGTCGCGGACGCTCTAGCGAAGCTCTTCGACCAGATATCGTCGGTCCTCCAGCCAATGCAGAGGCCGGAGGTCACATTGCAGCTTGACCTCTACGTGAGGGACGACGCCGGGCGGGACTTGATGGAGAAGACGCTCGCGGCGACGCTCGACGCATACAGGGACCACGTCGAGCAGGTCCCGAGGCCCGAGCTGCGCCTGCTCATCGCAAAGCCGAACAAGTCGGAGGACACGTCGTACCTGAAGGACGCGGCGGCGATAATCTTCCACGGAGGGAAGGTCGCATTCTTCCAGTCGGGGCAGAAGAGGAGCTCCCTTGGGATTAGCCTGGACGTCCTACCAGCGGACCACCAGGCCGACAACGTGAGCGTCCTCCACAACCTTAGCATCAACCTGCCAAGGCTCTCCTACGAGTCGAACCAGGATGAGACTTACTTCAGGGCGAAGCTCGCGATGCTCATGGGGGTCGCGTCGGACGCGCTGATCACGCGGAGGCGTCTGCTGGAGAGGGTCATGAACAAGGGGCTCCTCCCGGCGCTGAGCTTCGGCTCCGACAACGTGAGCTCCGACTCGATGCCTCTGGTGATGAACCTGGTCGGACTCGACGAGGCGCTCTTCGGCTTGAGCAAGGAGGCGACGCCGGGCGCGAGGGCCGACCTCGCAGCGAAGGTCCTGCAGACGGCCGCGCAGTCCGCATCGGAGAAGTCGGGGAAGGGCGAGCGGCTGGGCATCGCGCTCATCGAGGAGGAGGGAGCGGCGAGGCTCGCGGCCCTAGACTCCGAGAGATATGGGAGGGCGAACCTCCAGAGCCTGGAGAAGCGCGGGTATTCGCAGGCGGCCAAGCTCACGATGGAGGACCTCAACAACTCCGACACCTTGAACTACGTCACCAAGGTCGGCCAGGTTGCGACAGGGGGTTTCTCAGTCTACCTCGACGCAACGTCGCTGGACCTCCGCGGCATCTACGCCCTTGTGGCGAACGCGTCTCCGAAGCTGGATTTCTTCGGGATTGACAGGCTCGTGTCATTCTGCCGCAACTGCGGGTCGAAACTTCCTGCAAAGACTGAGAGATGCAACAAGTGCAAATCGACGGCGACCGCGCAATATTCGACGGCCCAGTGACTCTGACAAAACCGTTTGACTTCTTGTCAATTCCAGTTGACAGATGAGTCCTCTCCCGACTTTACGAATTGCGAACCGTTCAAGCCGGACCCGTCTACGTTTTTCGCAGACTGAGCGCGAAATTTGAGCAAATAATCTGCGTGTCCTGAGGGCCCGTCCACGAAAACTTTTAGAACCCGTTATTGGTGAATAATTATTCCACAAAGAGCAGATAAAGGCCAAATGTTGTCAGGGTGTGCTTAATATTTGACTGCTGAAGTTGAATCAACAAAAAAAGAAGGAGAGATGATGGAGCAGCAGCTCCATAAGACCGAGATAATTCTTCCAAAGGAGACGCTGGAGGCATTCGGCGGCGACGAGCTCAGGGCGCGGGTCTTCTACGAGAAGTATGCGCTCAGGGACGAGTCAGGGAAGCAGGTGGAGACGGTCCCCAAACAGCTCTGGCAGAGGGTCGCTCGCGAGCTGGCGTCCGTGGAGGTCAATGACGAGAAGAGGGCAGAGTGGACGGAGAAGTTCTACTGGTTGCTTGATGATTTCAAGTTTGTACCGGGCGGCAGGATCATGTGCGGCGCAGGTCAGCCAAGGAGGTCGACGTTGCTCAACTGCTACTTCTTCAAGATAAGAGAGGACTCAATCGAAGGGATCTTCGACTGGTGCAAGGAGGCGGCGAGGACCTACAGCTTCGGCGGAGGGGTCGGCACCGACATCTCCGTGCTGAGGCCGCGCGGCACTCCGGTAAACAACTCCGCGATAATCAGCACGGGCTCCGTCTCGTTCATGGAGCTCCTCTCGACGACGACTGGCACGATAGGGCAGGCGGGGAGGAGAGGCGCGCTGATGATCACAATACGCGTCGACCACCCGGACATATTCGATTTCATCAACGTCAAGAAGGACCTCAAGAAGGTGANNATGCGAACATCTCCGTCAAGATCACGGACGAGTTCATGAACGCGGTCGAGAAGGACGGCGAGTTCACGCTCAGGTTCCAGAACGAGAAGGCGAAGATGGAGAGGACCGTAAAGGCGAGGGAGATCTGGAACCAGCTGGTCAAGGCGGCGTGGCAGAGCGACGAGCCCGGCCTCATCTTCTGGGACACGATCAAGAGGGACTCGACGACCGAGTACAACGGCATGGCGGTCGAGGGGGTCAACCCCTGCAGCGAGCAGACCCTGGAGAACTACGGCTGCTGCTGCCTCGGCTCCATCAACCTGAGCTCCTTCGTGAAGGACGCGTTCACCGACCGCGCGAGCATAGACTGGGGGAGCCTGGCGAAGGCCGCCCAGCACGCGACGAGGTTCCTGGACAACGTCCTGGACTACAACGCTGACAAGCACCCGCTCCCTCAGCAGAAGACGGCGTCAATGTGGTCGAGGAGGATAGGCGTCGGGACGACCGGCTTGGGAGACATGCTCATCAAGCTCGGCATGAAGTACGACGACGAGGCCACGGTCGAGTTCGTCGACAAGCTCTTCGAGAGGATGACGAACATCATCTACGACTACTCCACTGACCTTGCGAAGGAGAAGGGCCCGGCGCCCGCCTTCGAGGCCGAGAAGCACCTGGCCCAGCCGTTCGTCAAGAGGCTCGACAACAGGGTCAAGGACAAGATCCGCGAGCAGGGGATCAGGAACTCCGCGCTGACGACAGTGCCCCCGGTGGGGTCAGGCTCCATCTTCGTGGGCTCGTCGAGCGGCGTCGAGCCGGTCTTCGCGCTCAACTACACTAGGAGGAGCAAGTCGCTGAGCGAGGGCGAGTTCAAGGTGTGGCACCCGCTCGTGAAGGAGTACATGAGGGTCTTCCGCATCACCGACGAGAAATCACTGCCCGCGTACTTCGTGACGGCGCACCAGATCAAGCCGGAGATGAGGGTGAAGATGCAGGCGGCCATCCAGAAACACATCGACACGGCCATCTCGAGCACGGTGAACCTCGCGCAGGACATCTCCCCGGAGGAGGTCGCGAACATCTACTTCCAGGCCTGGAAGCTCGGGTGCAAGGGCATCACGGTCTACAGGGAGGGCAGCAGGGAGGGCATCCTGGAGACCGAGAACGTCGACAAGAAGAAGGAAGCAGGCGTGTCCGGCGCCGCGAGCGCACCGAGAACCGGACAGAGGCAGGAGGCCCCCGCGGCCTTCGAGAGGCCCAAGGTGATGATCGGGAGGACGCTGAAGCTCAAGCTGCCGCAGGGAGGGCTCTACGTCACGGCCAACTCAGACGAGGCCGGCGCGCTGAAGGAGGTCTTCGTGACGCTGGGCAAGCTTGGAGGCGACGAAAAGGCGGACGCGGAGGCGATAGGCAGGCTCATCAGCCTCTACCTCCAGAACGGGGGGGACATCCAGAGCGTCGTGAAGATGCTAAAGGGAATCCGCGGCAAGTACGTCTCGTGGGAGGAGGGAGTCCAGCTGCTCTCGATACCCGACGCGGTCGCCAAGGCGCTCGAGGTGCTCACCGCCGGCAAGGTGAACAAGGAGTCGTCGATTCCCGTGAGGAGCGGAGGGACGTGCCCCGATTGCAACGAGAATGCAATAATCTTTGAATCAGGGTGTTATAAGTGCACCAACTGCGGATACTCAAAGTGTGAGTGAAACCTAGCAGCGACACCCCTGCAATAGTCTACGAACTCTTTCAGGGTCCGGTCGCGCTTGGTGGCGTTGCACTGGTAGCAGAGGATGAGGATGTTGTCGCTTCTTATCACGTCCTCGTTATCCAACCTGTCAAGGGTCGGGCTCTTGTTATGCATGTGACCTTTGTTTCCAAGCTGCCAGTCTATCTGACACCCACAGATGAAGCAGACTTCTGTTTTGGAAGCCATCTGGTAGAGTTCCTCAGATGTCATTTGGATAGCATACCCTCTTCTGCGGTGGCCTGACAGGCAAGCAGTTGCCCATCTTCTCTTAGGATTCTTTCGCGCATAATCCCTGTCGCGCCTTCTTACAAATTCGCGATGTGTTTGGCTATAGTTTCTTGAGTAATCGTAGTCGCACTTCTTGCAACTGTAACGCATTCCAGATGGCGGATTATAGAATTCAGAAATCGGTAGCTCTCTCTTGCATCTGTTGCAAAGTCTTAGAGAAGCCAACGCAGTTGCAGAGCATTTGGATATTTAACGACCACGTGGACGAACTGCGGCTATAGCAAGTGCGAGTAAACTAGGACCGGGCGGGGGTTCGCGAGGGGCGGCCCCCTTTCTTCGCCTTCGCATAGTCTGACTCCATGGCCTTCGCCAAGTTCACCCAGATCCTCGAGTCGCCCTTCTTCTCTCTTGACGCGATTCCTGAGACCTCCTTTGGCGTTAGTTCGCGTCCGCTTGGTATCAAGAGCAGTCCGGTGAACTCCAACCTCGAGCCTTCTTTCCCCTCGGGGAAGAACTCGTACCAGAATTGCGAGTGGAGGGTAGGACCAGAGATGTGCGTGTTGGTGAAAGAGAGGCGCTTTGGGTTTATCCTGATGAGCCGGGTCTTGGTGACGAGGTCGCCCTCGATTCTCCTCGTGTCCTCAAGGATAATGGCGTCCTTGGAGAGCCTGCTGATCTTCCGCTTGCCTTCGAGCCCCATGAGCGACCAGTCGGCCGGGTCGTAGTCGATGGACCATACGAAGGCGTCTTCTGCAGGGACGGAGAACTTCTGGGTGAAGGAGTATCCTACGGAGGTGAGGACCATGCTACTTTCCTTTTCCGCGCAGCTCTTTCTCCATCGCCTTGGCTAGGTTGCCCCAATCCTGGCGCCACGCCACCGACTCTGCCTCGGCGATCTCCGCCAGCTCTTTCTTGCTCGGGGCCTTCCTGGGATAGTAGACCTCATACCCCGTGTAGTCGAGCCTGGACTCGCCCTCGCCGTCGGGGACTATCTGGTAGAAGTATAGCGAGTGCTTTGTAGGGCCCGTGAGATGGATGTTGTAGTAGGTCATCCTCTTTGAGTCGAGTCTGACAAGCTTCCTCTTGCGGACGGCCTTGCCCGCAGAGTGGATGGTGTCGTCGAGGAGCAGCGTGCCGTCAGCCAGGCGCTTGAATCTCCGGTTTCCCTTGAGCCCCATGAGCGCGTGGTCGTTCGGAGAATAGTCCGTGGCCCACGCGAACGCCTCATCGGCAGGGACGCGGAAGTGCTGCGAGAATTCATACCGGATTGTGACGGCGACCAAAGCAACGGTTGGTGGGGCGGTTTTCCGACTTAAGGATTTTGCAGGCGTACGCTTGTGGGCTGGTCCCAGCCGTGGAGCGGCACTCATATATCCGGAGACTGCGAAGCGAGAATCGTGCTCATCGAAGCGAGCCTGGACTTTGAGGGGGACTCCGAGGTCGTGTGGAAGAGGGTCTCTGACGTCGAGAGGATCCCCGAGTACTGGCACGGGACCAAGTCCCTCAAGGTCCTCGAGACGATCGACGGGACGAAGCTCATCACAGCCGCGAAGTTCGCTTTCGGCGGAACCGGGAAAGTCAGGATTACGAGCGACGCGGCAACGAAGACGCTGCTCCTTGAGTATCTCTCCGGCCCGTTCACCGGGAGCCAGACGGTGAGGATAACCGGCAAGAAGCTCGAGGCGAAGTGGGACATCACCTTCCACGGGATCTTCAAGATAGGCTCGGGAAGGACCGCTGGACACTTCAAGAGCGGGACGGTCCACGCGCTCGAGAGGTTGCGCGACGGCGTGACGATTCCGGAGCAGGGCAGACTCACGCATAAATAATCCGCCGGGCTCTCTGTCTACCATGAGTGGAAAGGACGAGCCCGAACCTCAGAAGAGCCTGAAGCGGCTGACATGGCAATATGAGAACTGCCTAGCGTGCGTGTGGTTCTCTCCGAACGACCCGATCAACGCCGACATCCTGGAAAGGGGCCTCTGCATACACCCCAAGCTCAAGGAGTTCAACCTCATCGTCTCGGGTCGCGACTGGTGCAACCTCTACAAAGAGATCAGGCAGAAACAGATAGACCTCCTCCAAGAAAAAGCGATGAAAGCGGAGAAGTAGCCTACTTCTTCGTCTCGGGAATCGTCGTCTCGCTCAGGGTGAACGTCCTAGGACCCTTGAAGGGCGCGAACGGCTTGCCGCCGCCGTGGAGGAACTTGGAGAACGTCTCGACGTAGAGGAGCCTCGCTCCCTGGATGCCTGGCTCGAGGATTCCCAGGATGAGGTTGAAGGCGTGGACCATCACGAAGAGCACGACCCCTAGAATCGCGAGCGGGATTCCGCCATAAAGGAGGCCGGGAGTTCCGGAAGTGGTAGGGCCGACCACCTGGTTGTCTATCAGGTACGCGAGGACGTACGAGGCCAGGAGTATCCCAAGGAGTCTCGTGTATGAGATGATGTTGCTGACGATAGTTGGGAGCTCGGCCATCTGTTGTGCTCCCTCCCCGTAGATTATCAGCCCGATTCCGGCGATGATCACTATGATGAGCGGGTTGGAGATGGGATTCGCAAGCGTGTTGATGCTCCCGTGATGCAAGAGCCCAAGGCCCGTGAGGGCTATCCC
Organism: Nitrososphaerota archaeon; assembly: GCA_003135575.1. Taxonomy (GTDB): domain Archaea; phylum Thermoproteota; class Nitrososphaeria; order Nitrososphaerales; family Gagatemarchaeaceae; genus Gagatemarchaeum. Next base: position 144,509 of record PLCG01000068.1, on the reverse strand, counting down.
CCATCCGGTGAGCAGCCATCCGAACTTTCCGATGATGTGCTTCCTCTCGTGCATGTAGTAGGCGTTGAGCATCCCTAGTCCGAGGCCCAGCGAGACCATGAAGAGCCCGATGTAGCCTGAGTAGAGGAGCAGCGTCTTCAACCCCTTGGGCGACAATGGGTCGAGGAAGGTCCCGTTGGCAGGGAGACCCAAGTGGAAGTTTGTGTTGAGGTAAGCGAACAGGTATTGGTTGAAGGGGAACCCAAAGTACGCGTTGAGCGTGAATCCCATCACCATGCCCGCGATCGAGCCTAGGATCAGCGCCTTCGCGAGCTTCTTGAACTGGACCGGCTTGAGAATCTTCGCTGCGAAGGAGCGCAGCGCTTCGGGTATGAGGGTCTTCCGCTCCGGGTGGTTCACCCTCCGAATGATCCAGATGGCGATGAGAAGGATGAGGACCCCATATCCAAAGTCGCCCAGCATCAACCCGAAGAAGATCGGGAAGACCAGGCCGAAGATCAAGCTGGGATCGACCTCGTGGGAGTCGGGTGTCGCGTAGAACCTGATGAAGGACTCGAAGAACCTCAGCCTCTTGGGGTTCTCGAGGAGCGTCGGGGGCTTGTCGTGCTCCTCGGAGGCTATCTCGAACATCCTCGTAGATGGCGAATTGTGGCTGAGCGTCTGTTTTACGCCCTCTAGGCGCTTTTCTGGGACCCACCCTTCCACTGCGAACGCGCTTTCCGTGAATCCGAAGTTGTTCAGGACCTCGAGCTTTCTCGCCTCGATTGAGAGCTGCTCCTCCACCTGCGAGATGGTCCCGTAGTGTTTCTGCGACAGGGCGAGGAGCTGGGCGTTGATGTCTGCGAGTTCCGCCTCCTTGGACTTTTGGTCCTGCTGCAGCTTTGCGAGGACCTCGGGCGCGCTCCCCTTGAGCGGGGGCACCCGCTGGAGCCTCACGTCAGCCTTTTGGATCACAGAGCCGAACTTCTCCATGCCCGCCTTCGGGACCATCACGATGACCTTGACCGGGTCAGTACCCGCCGAGTAGGCGACGGAGGCCTCCGCCGAGGGGAGGTTCTGGACCAGGACGGCGTAGTTCGCCGCGGGGACGATTCCGAAGAACGATACTGCGCTCTCGAGGTCGAAGATGTTCAGGTCCTCCTTGACGAACTGGAGGTTCTGGGCGAGTGCGATGTTGTTCTTGAGCTCGTCGAGCTGGGTTGCCAGTTTCTCGTGGCGGTCCTTGAGCTTCAAGACCTCGTGGTCGATGCTTACTGACCTCGAAGTGTCGATTACGTCTTTGAGGGAGGAGAACTTCCTGGTCCCCTGCACCGGCGTCGGCGGGAGGGCCGCCCTCAACGCCTTGATGCGGAGGAGCTCCTCGGAGATCTCTTTTGACCCGCCGGCGTCCGCCTCAGGCTTGAGGACCGAGGCCGCCTCCTTCGAGAGGGGCTCGATGTGAATGACGCCCATGTCGTAGAGGGTAGAGACGACCTTCGGCCTTTCGCTCTTTGTGCCTACTACGGCTACCTTCTGCATATGGGCGGGCTTTAGCATTCGCCAGTCTCACTTGAACTCAGAGAGGATCGTCTTGTCGATTATCTTCCTGAGAGCGACCTTGTCGAGCTTCCTTGCGGAGATCTCCTTCGCCTCCTTGTGGGTGGTCGCGAGGAGCTTGTCGGCCTTCTCCTGGGCTGCCTTGCGCGCCTTTTCGACCTCGCTGGCGATGTGGAACTCGGCCTGCTGCCTCGCCTCGGCGATCTGAGCCGCTGAATCCTCCCCCAGCTTGCGCAGGTCCTCCTCGAGTTGCTTCCTCCGCTCGAGGATCTCCCTGCTGGTGGCCTCCTCGGTCTCCTTGATCTTCTTCAGGGTCTCGGTATAGTCTGTGGACATGGTTGTCAGCTCAAATCTTCGTGAAGAACATCAGGAAGACCACTACGAGCGCGGTTACCTTGGCGGTCCTGAACGCCAGCTGGACGAGGTAGAACCTCTTCTGCTGGAAGTTGACGAAGCCGGTCTGCGCCTTCTTGGGCTTCGGGGCCTTCTTGCCCCAGTAGAAGTACTTCGGGACGCCGGGGCGCTTCTTCTCTTCCTTCTCGGCCACTCTACTCGGCCTCCCTCTGCGCGATCTTGCGCTTCACGGTCTTCAGCTTGGTGAAGCTCTCCCTCTCCATCTCGTCGAACCTGAACTTGATGAACCTCGCGTTGGCCTGGAGCCTCGGGATGAGGACGTTCTCGATGGCGTTGGACCTGCGCTTCGTCTTCTCGATCTCGAGGAGCAGCTTTCTCAGCGCGGTCTCCTTCTCCGCGATGTCGAGGACTAGCTTGTGGACCTCCTCGAATGACTTTATCGCCTGGTTGATTGAGGTGGGCACCTCGAGCAGGTATTCCTGGCCCGCGCCTCCCGAGCTGGTGGAGGTGAGCTCCGGGATCTTGACGCCCATGATGTTCTTGCTCTTGAGGGTGAGCTCGTGCATCTTGGGGATCCGCATGGACTCGTACTCCAGCCTGAGCGTGCCCACGAACATCTCGGTGTTGTGGATCCCCTCGTAGCCGCTGATTAGCTTGGACTGGAGCCCGCTCCTGAGGCTTGCAACCGTCTTGCTCACCGCGAAGAACTCGAAGATCAGCGCGGACCTCTTCAGCTTGAGGAGCTTCAACCCTTTGCGGGAGACCGCTATCCTGCGTATCGTCCGGAGGTATTCCATCCGCGTCGGGCGAACGTTGACAGCGCTTGGCAAGTCCTTTGGCCACCTAGCGGGTAGGAGTGACTGTCGCCCGGTGCCGGTACTTTTCGATCATCTCCGGCTTGATCCTCTTGATCTCGGAGTCCGCGAGCGGGGCGATGACCTCCCAGCCGAGGTCGAGCGTCTGCTCGATGCTCCTGTCCTCGTTGATGCCCTGCTTCACGAACATCTTCTCGAATCGTTCTGCGACCTTGAGGAACTTCCTGTCGGTCTCGCTCAGCGCCTCCTCGCCGACGATGGCAGAGAGCGCGCGGTTGTCCTTGCCCTGAGCGTAGCAGGCGTAGAGCTGGTCCGCGAGGCCCCTGTGGTCCTCCCTGGTCCTGCCCTTGCCGATGCCCTGGTTCATCAGCCTGGAGAGGCTCTCGAGGACGTCGATGGGGGGGTAGATGCCTGCCCTGTCGAGGTCCCTGCTGACGTAGACCTGGCCCTCCGTGATGTAGCCGGTGAGGTCCGGGATGGGGTGGGTCTTGTCGTCCGCGGGCATCGTGAGTATCGGGATCTGGGTGATGGAGCCCTTCCGGCCCTTTATCTTGCCGGCCCTCTCGTACAAGGTGGAGAGGTCCGTGTACGTGTACCCGGGGAAGCCTCTCCTGCCGGGGACCTCGTCTCTGGCTGCGGAGATCTCTCTCAGCGCCTCGCAGTAGTTGGTCATGTCGGTGAGGATGACGAGGACATGGGTCTCACGTTCGTAGGCGAGGAACTCCGCGGTGGTGAGCGCCAATCTTGGGGTGAGGATCCTCTCCATCGAGGGGTCGGAGGAGAGGTTGAGGAAGAGGACGGTCCTCTCGAGCGCGCCGGTCTCCTCGAACTGGCGGATGAAGTAGTTGGCCTCCTCGCTGGTGATCCCCATCGCGGCGAAGACCACCGAGAAGCTCTCGGAGGCGCTGAGCACTTTCGCCTGCCTCGCGATCTGCGCGGCGAGCGCGTTGTGCGGGAGCCCGCTCCCGGAGAAGATGGGAAGCTTTTGCCCCCTGACGAGGGTGTTCATGCCGTCTATGGTGGAGATGCTCGTCTGGATGAACTCTGAGGGCTCCTCCCTGCTGTAGGGGTTCATGGCTGAGCCGACTATCTCGACCTTTTGCTTTGAGACGATCGTGGGGCCCTTGTCTCGGGGGTTGCCCAGCCCGTCGAAGACCCGCCCGAGCATCTCGTCGGAGACTGAGATCCTCGCCGTCTCCCCTAGGAAGCGGACCGACGTCTGACCGACGTTGAGGCCCATGGTCGAACCGAAAACCTGGACGATTGCGAGCCCCGCGCGCGAGTCGAGCACCTGTCCGCGGACGCGCTCGCCCATGGCGTTCGTGATCTCGACCATCTCGCCGTATGCCGCGTTCTCGACCTTGTCGACGAAGATCAGGGGGCCGGCTACCTGGTTTACGGTCTTGTGTGAAACTGGCTGCATTTACTGTTGCACCTTGATCTCCTGTCTCAGGCCGGCGAACTGCTGGGCCATGTCTCCCTCGACCTCCTTGATGAAGGCCTCCACCTGGTCCTCCGGGGTCCACTTGATCTTCGATATCTTGGACTTGACCGGGAAGGCGGCGACCTGGGTCGCTGTGGCGCCCGTCTTGAGCGCCTCGGCCTCCATGTGCCCAAAGTCAAGTATCGTCTTGATCATGAGGTATTGTTTCCTGATCGACGAGTAGGTGTCCACCGGGTCGTAGGCGCTCTGCTGCAGGTAGTCCTCCCTGATCATCTTGGCGACGTCCATGGTCCCCTTCTCGGACTCTGGGAGCGCGTCGTAGCCGACGAGCTGGACGATGTCTTGGAGCTCGGCCTCCTTCTGCAGGATCTCTAGGGCCTCGCTGCGGAAGCCAGGCCAGTCCTTCCCGATGTTGGCGACGTACCAGTTGCGGAGGTCCTCTGTGTAGAGCGAGTAGCTGTTGAGCCAGTTGATCGAGGGGAAGTGCCTGCGCGCCGCCAAGCTGGCGTCGAGCGCCCAGAAGACCCTCGTGACGCGGAGCGTGTTCTGCGAGACGGGCTCTGAGAAGTCTCCGCCCGGAGGCGAGACCGCGCCGACCACCGATACCGAGCCCGTCTTCTCGCCGGGTCCAAGGACGACTGCCCTGCCGGCCCTCTCGTAGAACTCTGCAAGCCTACGCCCGAGGTAGGCGGGATAGCCCTCCTCTCCTGGCATCTCCTCTAGCCTGCCGGAGATCTCCCTGAGGGCCTCTGCCCAACGCGAGGTGCTGTCTGCCATCAGGGCGACGTCGTATCCCATGTCCCTGTAGTATTCGGCTATCGTGATTCCCGTGTAGATGCTGGCCTCTCTCGCCGCGACGGGCATGTTCGATGTGTTGGCGACCAATATGGTCCTCTCCATCAGCGGCCTCTTCGAGCGTGGGTCCTCGAGTTCGGGGAAGGTAGCGAGCACCTCGGTCATCTCGTTCCCTCTCTCTCCGCACCCGACGTAGACGATGATGCTCGCGTCCGACCACTTTGCGAGCTGCTGCTGGGAGACCGTCTTTCCAGAGCCGAACGGCCCGGGGATTGCAGCGGTCCCGCCCTTTGCCAACGGGAAGAAGGTGTCGAAGACTCGCTGGCCTGTGAGCAGCGGGGTGTCGGGGGGGAGCTTCCTTGTGAGCGGCCTTGGGATCCTGACCCTCCACTTGGTGGCGAGGAAGACCGGGACGTCGCCTTCCGCCGTCTTGATGGTGCCGACCTTCTCTCTGATCGTGAAGCTTCCCGCCTTTAGTTCCTTGAGCTCTCCGCTCACTCCAGGAGGGACCATGATCTTGTGGGAGATCAGAGGAGTCTCCTGGACCGTGCCGAGGATCTCTCCGGGGACGACCTTGTCTCCCGCCTTCTTCAGCGTCTTAAAGTCCCACTTCTTCTTCTCGTCGAGCGCGGGGATTACGAGGCCCCTGCTGATGAAGTCGCCGCTCTGCTCCCTGAGCACGTTGAGAGGGCGCTGGATTCCGTCGTAGATTGACGTTAGGAGCCCGGGTCCTAGCTCGACCGAGAGGGCCTGGCCTGTGTTGACCACCTTCTCTCCTGGCCGGAGGCCTGTGGTGTCCTCGTAGATCTGGAGGGTCGCAGTGTCGCCCTGCAGCCTGATGACCTCCCCCACGAGGCCTAGCTCTCCGACTCGGACGACGTCGAACATCTTCGCGCCTTCAAGTCCCTTTGCTGCTACGACCGGACCGGTTACCCTGTAGACTACGCCGTTGCTCATCTCAATTGGCCACCTTGATGTCCACGCCGAGGACCCGCTTCGCGAGCCTCGAGAGCGACTCCTCCGCGACCTCTGCCTCCGTCGAGGGCATGAAGACCACCAGAGGGACGATGGAGGATTCTAGCTTCTCCATGGTCTGGGGGGAAATGCCCTTCCGCGCCTCGTTCCCCACGATTATCAGGTTGTATTTTCCAGAGTTGAAAAGCTCCATTATCGTCTTCTGCGCATCTGCCCTGCCCGCTGGGAAGGCGTCTTCGACCCCGAGGAGGCGATATCCGAGGACGAGCTCCTTCTCCCCGACCACTGCAATCTTCCCGACTTGAGCTGCAGTTCTCGCACTCAATTGTTTATGCCGCCAGAATTACCGTCTTTATGTATTCTTCGGTCATCCCGTATTGTTTCGCGTAGGTTATGCGCCTGATGTTCTGCCTCTCGACCTCCGTCTGGATGACGAAACCGAAGACAGCGGTAAGCGAGATCACGAGGCTGCGGAACCTCGGGAGGTACTTTGCGACTATCATCTGGTCCATCGAGACCTCGAACTCGGTGAGGTTCCCCGTCTTCAGGTACTTCTCGAGCGGGGCCGTCAGGTCGAACCAGGCCTCGAACCTCTTGATCATGTCGCTTACGTCCGAGGACGCGTAGGCCTCGAGGAGGCTCGCGCTTGGGACGAGGCTGCCGTCGATGAGGTGCTTGGCGAAAGTATCCCTGTCGAGTTTCGACTCCCGGGACTTTAGGAAGTTGAGGATGTTCCTCTTCGAGATCTCCGACTTGAAGTACTCTCTCAGGACTCCCTCGTCCCCCTTCAGGAACCTGAGGTCCCAGAGAAGCTTCTGGTAGTAGTAGTTCTGGAGCGCGCCCGTGAACACCCCGAGGTCGCCCGTCTTCCTAAAGTCGCCCAGCTGCTGGAGCAGGATGGCCCCGTACCCGTACTTCACTAGGTAGTTGATGACCGCCTCGACATCGGGCTGCTGCAGGAGGACCTGGAGCTCGCCGAGGGGGATGGTGTTGAACGACAGGCCAACTGGGAGGTTGCGCGAGGAGACGAGGAAGGCCTCTGTCTCTTCGATGCCCTTCCCGAGGCTCTTCGCCGCGAGGATCAGCTCGATGTTCTCGATGTCCCACTTTGAGAGGTAGGACATTAGCGCTGCCTTGCCGGAGAGCGGCACGGATTGGATCGCTATCCTGTTGACGTTGACGAGATGGCGGTTGAGCGCTATCTCGATGAGCTCTGGCGGCTTGTATTGCGCCGCGGCCGCCTCGATCTCAGGCCCGTACCAGGTGGACTCGAGTTGCTGGGCTATCTCCGCGGTGCTCTTCGCCCTCGAGAGTTCGTAGAGCTTGTCCTTGCTCAGGAACGAGAGCGAGAGCGCCCTTAGCCTTCCGAGTCCCGCGAACTGCGAGGAGCCCATCGGCAATCACTCCTTTCCAAGGATAGAAGCGCGCACTTCGTCTTCGCGGCTGCGGAGTAGCTCCTCGAAGGTGAGGTCGAGCTCGAGGGTCCCGTCCTCGGAGTCCGCCCTGAAACCGCCTATCGCGTTGAGGTTTGTAGAGGTTATCTTCGCTCCCGCCGCCTTCAGCGTCTCCTCGTCTTGTTTGCGGCATGTGACCGAAATCTTCCCACCGAGCCTCTTGGAGGCGTACTTGGCCATCCGGCCGAGGAGCTCAGAATAGGCAGGCGAGTTCGCGAGCTCTGCCAAGGAGTCCTTCAATGCGGCGATGTTGTTCTCCAGGAGCTTCTCCGTCGCGTCGAAGAGGAGCTTCTTCGACTGGAGCTTCGCGGCGCCCTCGATCCTCGTGACTTCCTTCTGGGCGAGGACGACGGCCTCCCTCTTGGCCGACTCCATGATGTAGGCCACTTGCTCTGCGGTCCTCTTCTTGACCTCCTCCCGCTTGGCGCTATACTCGGCTTCGAGGGCCTCGAGTGCCTTTTTCCTTCTATCCTCGACCTCCTTGAGTAAAGCGTCTACGCCCATCATGGGAATAGACAGCCCTTAGAGGATGTTGAGGAGTAGGATTACTCCGAGAACGAAACCGATGATCCACAGCGTCTCTGGGATGACGAAGAAGAAGAGAACCTGGCCGAACTTCTCGGGTTTCTCGGCTATGATTCCCATGCCCGCGGCGCCGATGCCCTGTTGGGCGATTCCGGTCCCGATGAGACCGCCGGCCATCACGAGAGCTGCTGCGATTGCGAGTTGAGGATCGACTACTGCCATTGAGATTCTGCGATTTCAGTTCCTTTGGTGAAGCGTATTTATGCATATCTCTGCAAATGTAAACCTCGGGGCGCGGTTGCAGGAATCGCGGGCCGGCCTCAAGTCTCGCGACTCAGGATGTCAGGCGCAAGATTGCCTTCGCGACCTCGCCGTCGGATTGGTCCAAGGCCGCGACCGCCTTCTCTCGGGTGACGTTTGCCTGCTGCTGGACGAGGAGTATGTCCTCGTCGGAGAACTTTTTCTGCTCCTTGGCCACTTCTTCGACCTCCCCGGCGACCTGGAAAATCCGGTTCCCTTGGAAGTTGACCTCGGAGACTGTGGCCCCAGCGATCACCAGGTCTTTCGTGCGCGTCCGTATGATTACCTCCTCCACGTCCGGGATTTCTTTCTGAGCGATCCCCATCTTGTCCATCATGCGGCGCGCGTTCCTGTCGTTGATCTTCATCGTGAAGGGCTCCTCTTACCTCGACGACGAGTCCAGCCTTAAAGTCATCGTTGCTTGGACCCGAAGCGTCACTCGGCGGTCCCCCTCGTCTTCACCGCGACCCCGTGCTTGAACTGGCGCATGAAGTCTCCGTGGACCCTCGCGTTTCCGACCGCAATTACTTTGCCCGCCGGGTCCAGGACGGCGACCTCGCCCGACTNNACGGGAGGACGTGCCTCCCGACGTTCTTCACGAACTTGCAGAAGACCGACTTCCCCTCGCTCACGAACTTGACGGCGTCCTGCTCGACGACCACTGTGTTCTGGGCGTAGGCCTTCGACTTGATGAGCACCGTGGCGCCGTAGTGCGTCGGAGAGATGACCCCGTTCGGCCTGATGGTCGCGAAGAGTTTGTCGTCGTGGATCACCTGCTTCAGCCTGTCGGACTTTTTCGAGTAGACGAACTTCAGCCCGTCCTTGGGAAGGGCCTTGCTCGTCCCGACCCCGAACTCATAGTCTAGCATGACCGAGAACTGCTTCCTGCCCTCTAGTAGTCTCATTTCGCCTTGGCCTCGCTTGTTTGGGCCTATCTAAAAATCTGCGACATGAAAGTCTGGCGCTGTTGCTTTAGCGGGTGAACTCTCCCCGTACGGACTTTGGGCGCTAATGGATAATGAAGCCGAGTGTAGACGTAGTCGAGATTGCTCCGCCGCCAAGGGTCACGACGAATACAGTCGCGTTATAGGTTCCTAGTGGGAGACCACCTCCCAAGTCAAAGACTGCCTGTTGCGGCCTGTCCTGCCGCGGGAATTATCGTGGCTGTCCGAATGGAAACGGTCTGACCCAAGGAGTTGTGGATGACAGTGTAGACGATTCCTGTTTCAGTGAAATTAAGGTTGTTCGTGTAGGTCACTTGCATGCAGAGACCAGTGCATATGGGAGGAATCGTCGGTTGCATGATGGCAGTGAACGCCTGTTCTCCAAGACCATACGGCGAATTGACGGCGTAAGCACCGGGAATGGTCAAGGCTAAGAGAAGCGTGACCCCAGTGAGCGCGAGCAGCCTGCGTCTCAACGAGATATTCAGAAGGCTCGGGACTAATACGAGTTACGGACTTCAGCTCTCCTCTTGGCATCACCTCCACACGCAATAGACCGAAGATTTCCGGGCGAAGGTTTTAAGACGAGCTCCAAGGCACTTACAATCATGAAGGCAGCCTGCGAGGTCTGCGGTGCTCCGCTTCGCGCGTCTCCCAACAGGGTGGAGATAGACGGGGCAATCATGGTGGTGTGCAACAACTGTGCGCGGCTGGGCAAGCCGATAGGGCCGCGCGCACCTGTCGTCTCGGTCATCTCCAATAGGGTGGTGCGCTCAAATCCGATGCGCGCCAACCCGATGCAGAGCGCCCTGAGGACCATGGCGCAGAGGCCGACGGAGGAGGAATTCGAGGTGGATCCCGAATACAACCTGCTCATCAAGCAGGCAAGGGAGAAGATGGGCCTCTCGCAGGACCAGCTGGGGAACCTTCTCAACGAAAAGCCCTCCGTGATCAGGATGGTCGAGTCGAAGAAGCTGAAGCCCGACATCACGCTCACGAGGAAGCTGATGCACGAGCTGAAGATCAATCTGTTAGTCTCCCTCTCCGAGCTCGAGGGCGGCAGGCCGAGCGGAATCTGAAAACGAACAAAGCAGTCATGGTAACGCGTCCCGACAGGGACACAATCGAGGAGGCGGACGCGCTCGCGAGGGCCGCGGGCTACGAGCCGATAGGCATCGTGACCCAAGCCTTCCTTCACCACGCCAAGTACGGGGTCGGGACGGGCAAGGCGGAGGAGCTCGCGCGGGCGGTCCGCGAGAAGGGGGCGGACCTGGTAATCTTCGACTCGGCGCTCAGGGCCTCCCAGGCCTACGCCCTCGCAAAGCTCTGCAAGGTTGAGGTGAAGGACAGAGAGAAGGTCATCCTGGAGATATTCGCGATGCGCGCCTCGACAGGCGAGGCAAAGCTGCAGGTCCAGCTCGCTGAGCTGGAGTACGAGCTGCCCAGGGCCAGGGAGAGCGTCAACATGGCAAGGCAGCGAGAGCAGCCCGGGTTCTTCGGGCTGGGCAAGTACGAGGCCGACGTATACACGCGGATGATGAAGAGCCGCGTCTCCACCTTGAAGAAGAAGGTCGAGGGCATATCGAAGCGGAGGGAGCTCTTCCGGGAGCACAGGAGGGAGCTCGCGTTCCCGACCATCGCACTCGCAGGGTACACCGCCGCGGGGAAGACCAGCCTCTTCAACCTGCTCACGGGGGAGTCCAAGAGCGTCGACGCGGGGGTCTTCACGACGCTCGCGCCCACCACCAGGGCGGTCATGGTCGGGGAGAGGAAGACGCTGCTCACCGACACGGTCGGCTTCATCAGCAACCTCCCGGCGTATCTAGTCGAGTCGTTCAAGTCGACCCTGGAGGAGATATCGTACGCCAGTGTCGTGTTCCTCCTCCTGGACGTGAGCCAGACCGCGGAGAAGTTCATCAGGAGCTACGAGAGCTCGGCGCAGGCTCTGGGGGAGCTCATGGTGAAGCCTGCAAGGGCGATCATAGTGCTCAACAAGTGCGACCTCGCGCCGGCGGAGCTGATCGAGGAAAGGAAGCGGATGCTCGGGCCGGTCGACATCGCAGAGGTCTCCGCGAAGACTGGGCAGGGGATAGAGAACCTGCTGGCGCTCGCCGACGCGAAGCTCAACCTGGTTGCCGAGGAAGAGGGGATAGAGGGCAAGGTCCCCCTCTGAGTCGGCTTGAAGAGCGTCAAGGTCGTGAGGGTCGGCCACAGATACGTGCGCGACTACCGCACCCTCACCCACCTGTGCCTGGTGTCAAGGGCTCTCGGGGCGGAGGCGATCTACCTCGAGGAGGTGGAGAAGGAGCTCAAGGACACGGTGGCGGACGTGAACCGGACCTGGGGAGGCGACTTTGCGGTCATCGAGGAGAGGTGGAAGAAGGTCTTCCAGGACGCCAAGGCGGAGGGGAGGGCGATAGTCCACCTCACCATGTACGGGACGCCGCTGCAGGAGAAGATAGCCGAGCTAAGGAAGCGCGACAGCTTCCTGCTGGTCGTGGGCGGCCCCAAGGTGCCCGGGGAGGTCTACAAGCTCTCGGACTACAACATCGCGGTTACCTCCCAGCCCCATTCTGAGATCGCCGCCCTCGCGATAACGGTCCACGACCTGCAAAAGGGGGAAGAGCTTAAGAAGGTGTTCGGCGATTATAAGCTAAGGATAGTTCCTTCTGCCAAAGGCAAGCAGGTCGAACAGAAATCGTGAAAATAGAATACGAAGACACTTTTGTAAAGGTCGCCGGCCTTATAGGCGGTCCTGACTACGTCAGGGTAGCGCGGGCTCTCCTCAACAACGAGAACGCCACCGACGAGGAGATCGCGTCGGCGACCGGCCTCAAGATAAAGACGGTCAGGAAGGCCCTCTACGACCTCTTCGGGAGGAGCCTCATCTCGGGAATCAGGGTCAGGGACCCGAAGCGGGGCTGGTTTGTCTACCGGTGGAAGGCGCAGCGCGACCAGACCGACGGGTTCATCCAGACCCAGAAGAAGAAGATACTCAACAGGCTCAAGCAGCGCCTCGACCACGAGGAGACGCGCGAGTTCTACTACTGCGGGACGCCTACCTGCGTCATCAGGACCTTCGAGGAAGCGATGGAGACTTTCTTCAAGTGCTCCACGTGCCAGAGGCCGCTCAACAGGATCGACAACACCGACCTGAAGGAGGCCTTGAAGTGGAAGATCAACCAGCTCGAAGAAGACATCCGTCCCACCGGTGCCTGACGCTCCTAAGCCNNAGAGGCGATGGCCCTCCACAGGAAGTACGGGAGCAATGAGCGGACTGTGGCGCACTGCCAAGGCTGCGCAAGGATCTCGAGGCTCCTAACGGAGAAGGCAGCCGAGCGGGGCAACATGGTGAACCAAGCGGCAGTGGATGCGGGAGCGCTCTTGCACGACATCGGGAGGAGCCAGACGCAGCTAGTCAACCACGGATATGTCGGGGCGGAGATCTTGGAGAAGGAGGGAGTCGACGGCATCGTCGTCGAGATCGTCAGGAGGCATGTAGGCACAGGGATTTCCGCGGGGGAAGCGACCAAGCTTGGCTTCCCACCGGGGGAATACACCCCGAGGACGCTGGAGCAGAAGATCGTGTGCTTCGCTGACAAGATGCTGGACGGGGACAAGGCGAGGCCATTCGAGCAGGAGGTCAAGAGGTTCGTCAAGAAGGGACACGACGTGCAGAGGCTGAAGAAGCTCAAGGAAGACGTGGACGCGGCCCTCGGGGTCGACGCAGAATCGCTGGTCTTGTCCTTACGCTGAGTGGTTCTCGCAAAGATTGACGGCCAAGGAAACTCCGAGAAGGATATAAGAGTCAGAAATCCGTCTCGCCGCAGCGAGGTGGGGAAGCCAGGTGCGCCCAAAAGGCGTTGGTTGTTATCCCGGCGGGCTCATAGGTCTTTGACAGAGGGACCCGCAGAGCGGTGGTTCAAATCCACCCCTCGCTACCAATCCAAGTCTTCGTCTGGAAAGTAGGCCGGGCGGTTATTAGCAGCATCAAAATATGTCATTGTGCCCACACAGCGGCGTTCTGACGACCTTAGCAATCCAGCCAATCAACCTAACTCGGCCTCGAAGGACCCAGATAGCCACGTCACAAGAGTGAAAATCCGAGCAAACAACGAAGTTCGTTTGCGTCTTGAAAATGGATCATCAACGAGTATCACATCGGACTTTCTGACGAAAAATGTCCCAGGTGTCACCATTGGGAAGAAAGTGGTTATCAGAGCCAGATGTCTAGAGACGGGCACAACCTTCTACAGCTGCTATAGAGGAGGGAGGTTTTGGTATCCTGGCCTTCCATCGAAAGCTCCTCTACCGACAAGGGAGCTGTCCATGTCACTCGAGAGACTGACAACCGATGATTTCTTGGATGGCTTGACCCAACTCAATTTTGTCAATTCCGCGGGCTGCGTTGGATGCCTTCGTTGGTCTCAATGAGTGAGGCATTCCTGAAGGGGACTGAAGTCACACTAAGTCTTTCGCAGAGTCCAGAAGTTGAGGGACTATCGAACTTTGAACTTGGAGGCAACAGCTCCGGAGTTCTCGGAAATAATTCCTTCGGAACCTATCTAGAGTTTCGCACATTCGACCTCTTCGGTCAGAAACGGATTTTGAGGATATATCATGACGGTCTCAATCCATCGCGGCTAACGATGAAGGGGTCAATCGGCTTCGAGAAAGTGATTCTTGCATCATTCGACGGGGTGAAATTGAGAATGATTGCCTCGGCCGGGAAGGAGTTCTCCGCGGCTACGCTCAATGTAAGGGACCCGGCTGGGTTGTATGAGCCTAACAAGCTCGTTCTTGGCAGTGAAGATTACTCGGTCAAGGGCGCGTCGAAGACATATCAAATTGACAGCATAGTGGTTCAAAGACAAATCGAGCAGAAAATGCTCTTGTCGAAGAGCACCTACGCCCATGGTAGGCTAGGCGCTGAGATTGCTTACACAATCTCCAAGGAGCGTCTCGGCCTTGAAGATGTAATTCTACGTGAACCTTCGACTGGAGGCAGAGATCTCTACACGACGGACGGCAAGCATATCATTCAGGCGAGGCTGTTGACAGACCCCAATCCGCTGGGGGAGAATTTGAGAAGGACCCTGAAGACTCAACTTAATCGCCTCGTGAGGAAACTCCACCAAGATTTCAGGTATAATTCATCGGCCTCCACAGGCTATGCGATTCTTTCGTACTTGGACCCAGGCAGTCACGCTGTCAAAGCGGTAATCTCAGTAATCAAGCGTTAGGCGGTGATTGGAGTAAAATCCGGCCGTAAGTTCAAAGGAGGGATATCCCTCTGAAACTCCATCCCTCGCTATTATTCTACACTCCTAGGCCCTTTGCTGCGCGTCCGCGCCACGAGCCTAGAATCACGCTTAAATCGATTAGGCGACTCTCCCGTTTGGATTTCTCGGTGCGAAGGGATTGAGCCAAGAGGTCGTTGACGAGCACCCCTTCAGGATCCTGGCGCTCTTTCTATTTGGAGGAGCATTCATCTTCGTTGCGGGTCTATTCGTTTTCTTGACGGCAATAGGGGTCATCGGAGGATTTTGGTTCGATTCGTCCGTGCTGAAATTTTATCCATTGATGGCCGGGCTCGGCGCTCTTTTCGGTTTCGAGAGATGGTGGTCCTACGAGGTAGGCCCCGTAAACCCGTTTCACGACTGAGCAGAAGTAGCGCGCCTAAGAACGAGGCCGACCGCGAGGAATTCCTAGTGCCGTGTGAGCACTCTACACAAGGCCGAGGATGAGGGATATGACCGCCCTGCCCAGCAGAATCGCGCCGAGCGACCCGCTGACATTCAGGATTACGTTCACGAACGCCGTCGCGAGCTTTCCGACGGTTATCAGGTTCACGGTCTCGAGAGCGAATGACGACATGGTCGTGAGGGTGCCGCAGAAGCCTATGCCGACGAACAAGGTGTAGCGTTCGTCGAGCCCCAGGCTCGAGACCGCGGTCGAGCTCATCCCCAGGATGAAGCTGCCGACGATGTTGATCAGCAGGACCGAGATTGGAAGCGTTCCCGCGAAGAGATTGTCGCCCGTGATCTTGTAGCGCAAGAATGCTCCAAGGAGCGCTCCGGCAGCCAGATACAGCAGGTCATACTTCATGCTATTCATCTCTCTGAGGTTTCGATCCTGTTGGAAGTGGAATCAAGGCCTTCGAATGACAGATCGATGCAGGAGCTCAAGCCGCGACGGCTCCTCAACCCAACCCTTGATTAGTTCTTTCATCCCTGTCCGTTCTCTCCCGTAGCGAATGAGCTGCTTCGTGAGGTGTCTCTGCGCTCGCGGGGAGGGAAGGTAGGCGCCCGGGTAGATTCGCCCGCCGTCCGCGCTGGGCGAACTCCTTGGATGAGGAATCCCGGCGCTCTTGTGGCCGCACTTTTTGCACTGGTATCCTTTGCCTCTGCCCTCCGATTTCATCCTTGAGCCGCAGGCGACGCACTCGGGATTGTTCGTAACGGCCCTGCTCGAGACTGCGAGGAGTTCGATCTTCTCGACGTTGATGACGACCGGGTTCTTGGAGGACGCCCTCCTCACTCCTCCTGAGACCCTCACCGAATCGCCGGGCACCAAGAGGCGCGCGACACGCCTGAGGTCTCCCGAGGGCTCGTAGACCATGCAGCTCACAGTGGAGGAATCGTCACGCAACTGGATCATAAGGTGTCCCCCCTGATAGGGCCGCGTCGAGGCGATCTCACCCTCCAGCCACCCGGCCGAGAAAGTCTTGAGGGGGTTGGACATCCGCTTCTTCAGGTGCGCGTCGGTGCACTGGTTCGTCGCATAGATGACGTGCCCCAACGGCTCCTCCCCGATTCGGATCCGCTGGTAGGCGTCGAGGACTGCGTGGGGAGAGTCCCCCCTGATTCCCGCCAGGACGGGATCGGGGCCGGTTGGCGCGATGAGCACTCGCCCTGACTGATGGTCGAAGCTGTTGAAGGTGTGAGGGAACGTCTCTTTCTCCATCGCCTTCACGGACTGGGCGTCGACGGCCCTCGGCGTCCCACAATTCTCTGGCTTGCGATATGCGATGAGCTCGTAGGTGTGGTCGTCCTCGGCGCATGAGAATCCAAGGCTCGCGGCCGCCCCGACGATTCCCATACCGTTTCCGAGCAGCCTGTGACGGATTCCCCTTTCGGAGACTTCTGCGATGATTCTCTTGTAGTTGACGACACCGCTAATGGCGCTTTGATACACCCGCCTGAAGAACGCAAGTTCGTCGGCGTCTTTAGAGACCATTACGAGCGCCGAGTTCGCCCCGTTCGCTACGTCTGCCTCTGCCTCGAGAAGTCTCTCGGCGGCCTCGAAGGCCTCGTCGCGCAATTCGTTTGTGTTGGCTTCGAACTGGATGCAGACGGCCGCATTGCCCCTTGTCTTGAATGGGACGTTGGGATTGAGCCTCACCAACCGTGGATAGGCAGAGAACGTGCATCCAATTCTGGCCAGCTCGCAGACGATGAGGTACCCCAGGTGGGTCGTGCAATGGCCGAAACGGGAATCGGTGTCATCTATCCCTATGAGGTAGCTCATCGTACGTTAGTTTGGATTCGGGAGGCCTGCAAATAAGGCTACGGAAGAGGAGCGGAGGCCAGCGTCTGAGCTGGGCTACATCCCGAAGAGCTCGATGTAGATTCCGTTTGGGTCCTTGATGTAGGTCCACCTGCTGGTCTTGGTTTTCATGTCCAGCACGACTGGATACCCGGCCTTCTCGGCCTCCGCGATGGCCTTCTTCAGGTCGTCCACCTGGAACGCGAGGTGGTCGAGGCCCTCCCCGACGCCGTATTTCGTGTCAAACTCGCTCCCTTTCCCGTAGTAGTTGAGCTCGAGGAGATGCCCTCCGTCTTCGCTGACGAGGCCGACAGTCTCCCCTTTGGTGGCCTCGATTTTTGTCCTCCCCGTGACCTTCATCCCGAGGAGCCTCGTGTAGAACTCTACGGACCTTTCCATGTTCCTCACCCTAATGCCTGTGTAGATGAGTTTCGCTTTCATTTCTCCGAACGTAGCAACGCCGTGTCAGCTCTACATAAGTCGTCTTCCGGTGGCCTTGTCAGCTCATCCACCAGGGCAAGCACGGCATGTTCTTCCTATTACTCACCCTTCGATTCCGGCTGGCTAGCCGCCGGCAACGGCAGGTATGAAGTCAACTTCGTCTCCATCCCTCAAGGCCGTATCCGGCAGCGCACGCACTCCGTCTATCAGAATCATCATGCTAGGGATCATCGACGAGAGCGATGGGTGCTTAACGAGGACTCCGGTCAGAAGGTCGCTGAAGTAAGCTGGGCTTTGCAAGACGAAGTAGTCTTGTCTTACGCTGACTTCCTGCGGCATCTGGAAGTACGTCGCCTTTACTCGCAGGGACGCGGGTCCCATCCTGTCGCCGGTATTTTGTGACGTCGCGGAGCTAACTCTTGCAGACGGTTCGTTGCGTGCGGGAGAAGTCGCGCTAGCAAGTTTACCGGTGACCAAGACGATGCCGGCCCCGACGGCCGAGAGCGCGATCAACCGTAGCACTCGCCGGCGCGATGTTACCTCCCCACGAGTTCCCTCTGAAGAATCCATCTCATGTCCCGCTCCCGCCTAGCCCGACACCACGACAGTGCCCCTCATCCATGTGTGGTAGACGCAGTAGTACTGATAGGTGCCTGCTCCCGTGAAGGTGTACGTGAACGATTCACCTGGGTTGATGTTCCCTGAGTCGAACGTCTTGTCGGTGGAGGTTACCGTGTGCGGGGCCGTGTCATAGTTGGTCCAAGTCACCGTGTTGTTGACCCCCATCTTCAGGTGAATTGTTGCCGGCGAGTAGCCGGGCGACGTCGTGTCAACCCCCGAGTTCTTCAGGATTTGGACGGGCGTTCCGAGCTTTGTGCCCGTAGTCGAGACCGTCGTGACGCTTGGGTGGGAGCCGCCCGTGACTGAGAATACACCGACAGCGCCCTTCGCTTCGTCAGCGAAAGCGTGCGTGACGAATGGGTTCAACCCCCCTGGGTCGCGGAAGTACATCTCAACTACCGCGCCACCCGACGGCGCTATGTTCAGCGTTTGGAGGCCGCTTTGCAGGTTGGAGGGGTTGCCGTCAATGTACACCTTGTCCATTAGCGCCCCAATCACGTGGAATGCGCTCCAGTGGCTGGGCCCGACGTTGAGGATGTAGAGCCTCACCAGCTGATTGGGTTGGACTGTGAGAGGGGACTTCTGGTACTGCGCGGCTCGTCCGTTGAACACGATATAGTCAGGCGTTGCTGCAAGCATCTTGGTGTAGTTTCCGGCAAAGCTTCCATCCGTGCCAGGCTTGTCGTTAACATAGAACTCACTTTGCACGAGGACATACTCTCCACCCGGAGCCGCCGGCCAGGGAATGGATGGGTTGACGATGATCGCGCCATACATGCCATTGCTGATGTGCTGCAGGACTGGAGGAGTGCCGCAGTGATACATGAACACGCCTGGGTAGTTTGCGGTGAAGTTGAACGACTTTGACTGCCCGGGGGCTACGGTAGCGTAAGCCGTTGACCAGTCTATCTCAGCAGCGTGGAAGTCGATGGAGTGGGCCATTGTTGCGACTTTGTTGAAGAGCGTGAAGACGACGGTGTCTCCCTGATTTATGATGATGTTGGGCGCGGGGACGGTGCCGTTGAAGGTCCAGGCGTCGTAGGTCACGTTGTTCGCTATCGTGACCTTCGTTTCTTCGGCATAGAGGATGATATGCCTGGTCGTCGGTGTCACGGCCGCGGCGGGCGCGGCGCTAGCAGTCTGAACGGTTCCAGACTTGGAAATAGAAGCGAGCTGAGTCTGCAGTCCATGAATCTGGTCGAGCTGGGACGACGCCACACCGCTGAATGCTGTCCCCAGGACGATAATCACGAAGGTGAATGCCACCAAGACGGCGGCGAACCGCGCGTCAGAGATGGCCCTCCTCGAAGAGCTAAACTTCATTCCGATTTGCCTCTTCTTCCTACGAATTCATGCATCAATCTTCACTCGGACAACTTATTGTCGNNTGTCGAGGATTTTGGTTAAGAGTTACCCCTAATAGCTCAGGGATGACGTGAATTGGTAACCTGTGGCCAGCTCATCCCAATAGGGTTAGGGAGTAATGCTTTACCTGTCGCCGAATGCTGTCATCAGAATGACGGTTGCGCGGGATGACAGAATAACACCCCTCAAGAACGACCACAAGGAAATAGCGCGTCAGCTTGACATCCTGCGGAAGGCAATGGCGCAGTCGCCGCGCCCATCGAGCCGAGAGTTGGGTAGGGCAGCCAGGCGTTTGGCGTCTCTAATACAGAGGCACCTTGAAAACGAAGAGTCCACCGTCTACAAGCCGCTCAGCCTCACCATGGGAAGGCATAGCCCGACCGACATGATGGCGAGAGAACACAGGTCGATTCGGCAGGGCCTTGCGCGTCTCGCTTCTGCCTTGGGCGAGCAAGAAGTCAACGATGCTCGAATCGAAGAGTCGCGGTCGCGCCTCGCCTCCCTTCAAGAACAGATCAGCGCGCACATGGAAACCGAGGAGAAGGTCCTTTTCTGGCTAGCCGATCTCAAGCTCTGAACCTGGGGCAGCCTATATATCCTAAATAGGACCGCGGCAGATTTCGCGACAGATGCTAGAGGCAGTCCTCCAATGTCCACAGCCCCACAGCTGGATCGAGATCGCTGCGAACAGGTTCTCCGCCACGGTTGAGATCCTGGATTCCAAGATGTTGCCAAACGATTCCGTCCAGCATCTTTTCGACATCCAAGTCAAACCCGCACTCACAGAGGATCTCTTGACCGCACTCAAGCGGGATGGAGACCTCATCAACATCGAGATCATGAAGTCGAAGAGCGGGCACATCTACGGTTCCGCGAGTTCCCTCAGGTGCACGGTCTGCAAAAACCTAGCAAAATCAAAGTGCTTCCTCGCGTCTGTTGATGTGACCTCGGAGGGAGCGCGGTGGACGATCATCGGAAACAACGACTCATTCAGGGAACTTCTCGCGGCATTGGAGAAGGACAAGATCCCCTTCGAAGTAAAAATGAAGAGGAATCTTGAGGACAGCGAGCTGCTGACTGCGAGGCAGGAGCAGCTTCTGTCTATCGCGTTCGAGAGGGGCTATTTCGACTTTCCGAAGAAAGTTGGTCTTGAGGAACTGGCATCCTTGGCGGATGTGAAGACGTCGACCCTAGCCGAGATCTTGAGGAGGGGACAGAAGAAGATTCTCGGAGAGTACTTGGCTAGACGTTCGCTTCTTCACCAGAACCGAGAGTAGGGACTCGTCCAGTTCTTGGCCGTCTTACGCTTCGTTGGGGGGTTAGCTCTATAACTTTCCTCTTAATTTGATAACTCGTGCCAACTGGCCCGAATGAAGTGAGTCAACGAAGGGCAACGGGTGCGTTTCCATATTGAGTGGAGAGACGATATCTCGACGTAAGGCCCTAGTCGCGGTTGGAAAGGCAGCGGCCGGGGTCGGGGTAATCGCGGTGGTCGCGGCAGTGGGTCTTGGCGGATACTACGAAGCGGAATCGGCGGCTTCGCGGAGGACGCAATCATCGGTGTCGTCTTCTTCAGTGTCGCTCGCATCCTCATCAACTACAGTCGAGGTGGGCTTCGCGTCGCTCTTCGATGGCGCTACGCTAGACGGCTGGCGGCAGGCTGGTCCGAGCGGCTTCAGTGTCGTCGACGGAATGCTGCAGTCGTCCGGGGGGATGGGCCTGCTGTGGTATACCAAGAAGCAGTTCGGCGATTTCATCCTCAAGATGGATTGGAAGGTCCTCCACATTGACGACAACTCGGGTGTCTTCCTGCGGTTCCCCGACCCTAGGAACGACCCCTATGTCGCGGTCAACAACGGCTACGAGGTCCAGATAGACGACGTTGGGGCCCCTGACGGCGGCATGATTCACAAGACGGGCGGGATTTACAACTTTGCGGCGCCCACGAAGGTGGCCACCAACCCTGTCGGCGAATGGAACTTCTATGAGATCCATGCCGTGGGTCAAAGCTACAAGGTCATCCTCAACGGGAGCGAGGTGACTGACTTCACCGGCGACAGGTCGACGAAGGGCTACGTGGGCTTGCAGAATCACAACGGGACGGTGACATTTCAGAACGTCAGGATAATGGAGTTGTGAAGTCTGCAGTGGAGGCCCGTTTCGTGATGGATGTCGTCAAGTATCCGGTCCGCCGAGCCTTCCTTCGATCTCCTTCTCCTTTGCACGCGCCTCTCTGATTTGCTTTCCAAGTCGCGACGCGAAGAGGTAGTTCACGACCCCGACGTAGAGCCACGCCCCTGTGAGGATCACCAAGACCACCTGGAGCGCTATGAGCGCAGGGTTGAGCAGGTCGACGGTCTGGTATCTGCTTCCACCGGTGAAGGGAATCAGAAGCTGCGACGCATAAGAGGCAATCAGGATGAAGGCGACGAGGACAGTGATCACCGACAAAGTCCGAATCCGGGCCTGCCCGCTTTCGATGTGCTGGACGAACTCCTCGTGGGCATCAAGTATCACTACCTTCGCCTTGTCCCTCTCGTTCCCCGACACGAAGGGCAAAACGCGGCTTTCCGCATAAAACCCTTCCTCACCTAAGGTAAGTGCTTTCGCTAGCCGAGCTTGCTCCAGACCTTCTTCCAGTCCTGGTTCAGCTCGTTGCCCTGGGGCGTGATGAAATACATCTCGTGCCCTTCCTCGTCTTCGCTCCGTATCAGTTGCTTGGACTTTAGAAAAGAGGCGAACTCGAGGAACTTGTTGAAGTTGAGGCCCATCGCCTGCGACAGCCTTGAGGGGCCCTTCGGCCCGTCCAGGAGCAGGTCGAGGATCTCCATGTAGATGAGGATGTTGGGCCTCCTCTTCAACTCTCAGAAAATGCGGAGCCGAGAGTAATTAAGCAAACCCCGACCAAGTCGACCATAAGGTCGAGGACACCCGACCCTACCTGATGCATTCGTTTTACTCGTCGTACGGCGTTCAAGCGGCAGCAGGGGGTGTGAAGATGAATTGCGCGGAAACCGTCGTAGAGCTTGAGGGAGTGTTCGCCGGGATGCCTGGCGTCCAATCGAAACTGAAAGTCACGTCGACCGTTCCCCCTTTGAGTAGTGCGTAGAAGTAGCCGTTACCGCTGCTCGGGTCGTATAAGGTGAAGTTTTGGCCGTGATTGAGGACGACGTCCTCGGACACGCTCAGGCCACAATTACAAACCTCCCGAGCGACCGTAGAATTCGTGGCGATAGACGAGGAGAGTGCATAGGAAGGAAAGTGGATTGGGGAGTTACCCGTGTTCTCCAGTGTGACAGCGAATGTGATGTCCTGCTGACCGCTACCCAATGGAAATGCTATGATCGCTTGGACTGAATCCACCTGCACCTGGCCTCTTGGAGTGTAGGTGAAAGTCCCACATGCCGTGTTCGATGGGCACTGAGCTGTCGACGTAATAGTTATTGTCGAAGTCAGCGCCTGGGTCGACTTGCTCTGAAGTTGTGCGTTGAGAGTGCTGACCTGAAAGTATTCGCCGAGAGTCAGTGAAGCGAAGAGCACGGTAAGTATGACAAAGACGCCCAGAAACAAGTTCTTGGTGTCCAAGGCACGCCGACGTTTTGAGGGCTCTGAGATATTTGGCTCTATTGGGCAAGACACTCGTTGCCGCGGCGAGGCGGGTTTCCACTCGGAACTAGGATATATCCGGTGACGATGGAGGCCAGGGGGAGCAGCCAGCACATTGTCGTCAACTCCCCTGCCAGCCGCTCCGCCACTGACCACGAAGAGGCGATACCCGTACTTCGTTCTCGCGTTCGCTGGAGCCTTCGTATACGGGGGCGCGACCCCCTTGATCTACCTGACGTCGTTCTTAGTGTATGGATCGAACGCCTCCCAGAACCCGGTCGTCATCGCCCTAAACGACGTTACTGTCGGCACGGCTGTCACCGTTGGCCTGTGGGTATTCTTCTTCCCGATCTTCTACCTCATCGGCAAGCGGGTGGACTTCCGGAGGGACTATGGCAATCTGGGAATCCTGATCTACGGAGGAATCCTGGCTTCCTACTTTCTCTTTGAATTGGCATTCGGTGCTGGTGGAGGACTTTCCTCCCAGCTGGTGCGGCAAGACATCAGCAACCTCGTCTCCGCCGTGGCGGGTTTCGGCTTGCTCTTCGGGGCGATGAGCCTCGCGTTCGTGAGGACCCAACTTCCATCCTCGGATTCTCCACCTTTGGAGCTCATGGCCTACAGGAAGCCAGCGTTGGTCGGCCTCGTCGCCTTTTCCACCAGCTTCGCGTCGCATGTCCTCTCCGGGTTCATCGCGGCCCTCCTATTCCAGGAAGGGCTGTTTCGTGAGGACCAGTTCGCCTTCCTCAACTACTACTACGGCGGCGACCCTCTCTTCGTAAACTACATCATCTATCCGGGTCTCTTCATGGTCTTCCTCTACTACATGGGGAGAGAGGTCGACTTTCATCGCAAGGTCCGTCAGGTCTTCCTGTTTCTCTTTGCAGGGGGATCCATCGGCTACGTTATCGGTACGCCGTTGGGCGCTTTCCTCAAGGTCTTCTTCAATCCTCCCCCTAATTCCTCGTCCGCCTCAGCGGTAGCGTCTCTCTCTCAGTTGTATGCCATAAACGCGCAGAGCGTCGTGACTTCGGTCCTCGAAGCGGCATTGCTGACGTTCCTGGGGGTATCGGTGTTGACGATCGCATTGCTCCTTAGGCAGAGCGACCTTCCGACTGACGACGAAGAAGAAGATGGCGGTTATGTCGAAGCGGTTCCAACACCAAGAGGCCACGATGACGCAAATTCCTCAATGGGTTCCTGATATTCGGGCCGTCTAGCGCAAAGTCAAACCCTGTGTTTACTTACCTAAGATTAGTATCTTAGGTGAGGAATTCTCTTTAAGCCGGGACCTGCCGTTCTACGCATGATTTCTGAGACAAGCGGAAGGCCGGTGCGGCTCGGATATAGGGGCGCAAGCGGAAAGTTCGAGCTCAGCCGCGAAGACTTGCGGCGGGGAATTTCGATACTCGGGCAAGGAGCAGACCAACTTGCGACCCTGATAGCATACGCGTGCGACGAGGCAGGGCTCAGGACGCTCGTGATCGACCTGAGCGGGCGGGTCTCGCAGAAGCTCTCCGGATACATGGACTGCTACGAGCTACCGCACTTCCTCTACGATACGCTCCGGATCGACGAGGAAGGCCTGGCGGCCAACGTGCACGGGCAGCTCGCCGCCTCTGCCTACTCCTGCGCGCTCGACCTCTCTTTCGAGCAGGAGGGGATAATCAACGCGGCGATGCAGATACTTGCAGCCGAGCGGGGCGTCGCGAGCCCTGCCGCGGTCAACGACCTCATGGTCGAGAAGAACGACAAGTTCAGGGGCCGGCCTGCGGACAGGCTGATCGCGAGGCTCGCGTCTCTTTCGTCGCTCAACATGACCGGGGAGGCTGGCACGGTCGCCGAGCTGCTAAAGCGGAGCGCCGTGCTGAGCTTCTCAGGGGCGGGTCAGCCCGAGGCCGTCGAGACAGCTGCGACGCTCTTCGTAGCGAAGATTCTGGCGCACGCCGAAAGCGGGAACGAGGGCCTTCCCGACTTGGTCATCATCCCTCAAGCGGGGAGGCTCTTCAGGGTCAGGCCCGTCTTCAGGAAGACGGAGAGGCTCCTGACGTCCTTCGTCTCCTCCCCGATCTCAAAGATACTCTCCTCCGAGACCTCCTACGGCCTGGACGAGCACTTCGACGAGACGGGCTTCATCAAGATAATGTCGAGCGCCGTTTGGAATGGTCACGGGCCCAACGATGAGACCTTGCTCCCGAACATGTTCATGGTGCGCAACCACCCGTACGGGCACGACCTCGCGTTCATCCCCCGGGAGTTCGAGCCGAGGAGCGGGCCTCCTAAGGGCGGGGAAGCCACCCAGCCGGAGCCCGAGACCGCCGACCTCATCTCACAGATGCTGGTCGACATCGACTCGTACGAGGCGCCGACGAGGCAGTCCGTCGTCGCGTTCCTGTCGCAGGCCTACGAGCAGGGCCTCGTCGAGAGGACGCTGGACAAGCTGCAGAGCGAGGGATACGTGACGGCCGTCCAGAAGGACATGAAGTCGGGTCGCCCGATGAGCGTGCTGGCGCTCACGGAGAAGGGAAAGACGCTCATGGAGATGAGCAAGTGAGATGACCGAAGTCGCATCAGAAGAGAGCCAGGGGAAGCGCTCCGCGACGCCGATGGGCCCGGTGGGAGGCCTGGAGAGGCTTCGCACCAACTGCAAGGTCCTCGACACACTCACGGACGGCGGCTTGGCGACCGGGACCATCACGCAGATCTTCGGGGAAAAGGCCCTTGGGAAGAGCATTCTCTCGCTGCAGGCAGCCCTGTCCACCGTCTCCAGCGGCCACAGCGCGCTAATCCTGGACACCGAGCAGTCCTACTTCAGCTACCTCGCACCGTATTGGGTCCCTCGCCTCAGCATGAAGCTCGGGCAGGACTTCCAGCTCAAGCACCTCAAGCTCGAGAAGATCCCCAAGAGGGTGGCGTCGGGGCGGGGCGACAAGAAGAAGGAGCCCGCGAGCAGGAGCCAGGTCATCACGACGCTAGGCAGCGCCCTGAACCAGCTAGGGATCGTCTACAGCGAGTCGGAGATAGGCTCGATGGCGGACATGGTCTGCCCCGAGTTCCAGCTCCAGCTCGACGACGTGAAGGGGCCGACGGCGATGGTCATCCAGATGCCCGACGTGATCGACCTTCTCAGCCTGCACGGGAACGTCGCGGACAAAGAGGTCTCCGAGGGAGGGCGGGTCACCCTGCGCCTGAAGCGGACCCCGGTTTACGAGTCGGCGCTCAGGCAGGTCATCAAGGAGACGAAGGCGAAGCTGCTCGTCTACGACTCCATCTCCGCGCCGTTCAAGTCGACCTTCCCGAACACGCAGGACCTCCCCGCGAGGAGCGCAGGGATGGCGATGATCCTCTCCCACGCCCAGAGGCTCTGCGTCGAGTTCGGGATCGCGGTGGTCGTCGTGAGCCACGTCTCCATCGACCCCATGCACGAGTGGGACAGGAGGCCCTACGGGGGCGTGATGCTGGGGCACGAGGCAAAGTTCAGCTTCGAGCTGACGAAGGGCACTTCGAAGAGAAACAAGACGGCGCAGGAGATCAACCCGGAGGAGGCTGACGACGAGGACAAGGAGCTCAGGCGGATTTGGGTCCAGAGGCACCCGGCCATGGGCGAATACGCGAAGTACGGCTACTCGAGGGTCGACAGCGAGGGGTTCCACTAGCCATGGGGACCAAGCTCAAGGCCCTGGCGGTCGTAATCGGCTTGATGCTCTTGCCGCTCGGCCAGTGGCCCCTCTCGGCGATCCTGTTCCTATACGCGACCAGCGGCCTGTTTCTCCGCGGCCTCCGGAGGGGGCGGCCAAAGTCAGTGTCGGGCGCCGCAACCCCGCAAGACCAAGGCGCTCAGGCAGCTACGGCAATTGGTTTCAAACGCGGTCTCGCCCACCCGGTGCGCCGAATCTCAGCGGTGGTCTTCCTAGGCGTATCCGTGGTGGCCTTCTCCCAAGGTGGGACATTCTCGCCTCTTCTCTTTGGAGGCGTCGGGGTCATCCTGCTTCTCTGGGGGATGCCGCTATTCAGGCTGGGGAATTTCGGGTCCCTCCAACCTGTGGGCGAGTCGATTCTGCTGAAGAGGAGTCTCGACCCTTTTCACTGGTTTGCAGTGGCGGAAATGAAGCTCGCCACGAGGCACGTAGGGAAGGCTCTGGGCGGAATTGACGAGACGTTGCTCGTAACGATCGCGGAGGACGGACCGTCGATATTCGTCGTCGCAAGAACGACCTCGGCCACTTTGGGCGGGGCGGAGGAATCCCTGCTTGCAAGGTTCCGCGAGTTGGCCCGGGTCTCCGCCCCGCTTGGAGCCTACCTCCTGCCGGTTGACTCTGGGGCGGTGGCCAAACTGCTCCCGGGCTCTGGGGAACCGACCCAGCTCGATTCGAGTGGATGGCCCTCGTCGCTCTCGACCACCGACTACGACCAGCTGGTCATCGAGGCGAGGAGAGGAGGGTTCGTGCACGCTGTCGGTGCCTACAGGAAGACGGATGCCAGTAAGGCTGAGGCCAGCTCGATTCTTCCTCGAGCGTCGCAGGAGCTGTCTAGGCCATCGCTCGTTTGGGAGGTATTCCAAGAACTTGGCAAAAAGGTCCAGTGGCCCAAGCCCGACGGATACACGACATTCCTCGCAGGCATGTTCGCGACCGAAGGCGAGGCTATCGGAGGGCGAGTCAGCGAGGCGGGCAGCTCGGGAAGCCCACAGGAGGTCCTCGTCCAGTCCCTAGGGACTCCTGCCGTCCAGGTCTCTAGGGCCCAGCTCAGGGCGATCGCAAGGATCTACTCCTAGTGGTGTTCCGCGCGGACACCATTTAGTAGAAGAAAGTTGGCTTGGCCATAGAAACTACGACCTAGCCATTCAATATGCTGACTAGCTTTGAGCGCCTCTCGCAGCAGAAGCGTCAGGGACTTTCTCCTGATTCTGTTGATCTTCGCGCTGGGCTTCGCAAACGTCTTGTTCCTCTCGAAGCTCTGAGCTCCGGCGGGAACTAGGTTTGCGGCCTACTGGAGAGACTAGCCCTCGACGACGATCATGGTCAGGGTGCTCCTGACGCGGTCTAGCCTACGGATCTTCCACGTGATGGTCTCCTTGACCTTCTCCATGGTGTCGGCTTCCACACGAGCTATGATATCGTATACGCCATACACAACGTAGACGTCTTTGACGAACTCTAATCCTCTGAGCGACTTTAGCAGTTCCTCCTCTGCTCCCAAGTCCGCGTTGATAAGTACGAAAGCCATCGGCATACTTGTTCACCACCATTTGGCCGTGCTCGGTATAAAAGACTTCATTTCACGGTCGATGTGAGGCTGCATTGGATGGCTCCGTAGAGAGTCTGTCCGGCCGCGTCAAATGACCTGAGAGTTCTTTAGGTGGCTTGGATTCCAACACTTGAGATGTCTGCAGGAGCAGGCTGGCTCTATGACCAGCTCAGGGAGATCCCACGCGGGGCCGACCCGAACGTCCTCGTCGAATGGTCTGACATCATTGAAAGAAAGGCAAACGAGGGCTCCAGCGACTTGAACGGAGGACGCGTCAAGTTCAAGGGAACGGTCAACGATGAGGGACGATTCGCACTAGATGTGGATGCTCCGAATCCCGATGCGATAGTGCGGCTGCTCACGGCGATTCAGGACAGCCTTACCCTAATGCCGGCGATAACCAGGGAATTCTACGGCTCGGTGATGGTCGGCCTCGCTTCGGAGGCGGAGAAGAATGATGGTCTCGCCAAGGATTCCTAACACCTGGAACGGACCACCCATTAGGATTGCATTTACCTGAGCCTTCTCAACATGGCCCAGCCAAACGCGAATGCACCCGCGATGCCGAGGCCGGTCATCGCAAGGACGTCCGTGACAGTCAGAGATGGCGCCGGGAGCGGATTGGCTCCGGCAGCGGTGGTTAGGGAGCTAGTCGGGTCAGGGCGGTTTGACGACGAGGATGAAGAGGCGGGACTGGACGTCGCGAGAGCAGTCTGAGAGGTGTTCAAGATTGTCGTTGCGGCCGGAACGGTAGAAATGGTGCTCGGGGAGGTTGTGCTGATGACGGACGCTGCGGTGGTCGCCGTGGTCGGGGTCGCAGAAATCGTAGACGTTGTTGCTGCCGGCTGCCAATTGATCTTGAAGGCGACGGTTTGTTGAGAACCTGTAAGCGTGCTAAAGACGATCTGATACACCGTGTAACTCTCGCAGCACGGGTGCGTTATGCCGGCCATCGTCACGCTCACGTCCTGGTTGGGGCCGACGCTCGTCCCTGTCTGGCTAGGATAGCAGTTTCCGAAGTAGTAGCCGTATAGGTTCTCGTTATACCAGGAGGTCCCGCCCAAGGTGTTGCCGCTGGAGCTTTGCCCCTGGTTGTGAATCGTGAACGTGACGCTGTAGGTCGCGTCCCCATAGAGAGTGAAAGTGCCGTTGGGATGAGCTATCGGGTCAAGCGTGCCGCCCGGATAGGACACCAGAAATGAGGTGATCGTCCCGTCGTACCTGTTGTTGCAGGTCGAAGGGGCAGCCCCCATCGCCATGGCGGACGGGAAGCTGACGGAAAGCAGCCCCCCGACGGCTCCGAGGGCAAGAAGCGACAGCGCGAAGAGCGAGGAGCGGAGCGCGCGACGCTTTGCAGGTGTTTCGCCGGCATAAGCGAGTTTTACCAAGTACCAAAGCTGATGGAGGGGACGCCTACCAAATGGGTTACCGAACATAGTTCTGTAACAATTCCCTGAAGCGGGAAGGACCAGCGAGACCCCTCCCCAGAACATATTACCCACCTGTTTCATCGCAGGGCTCCCCGATGAACGTCTTCGTGATTGACTACGGCCAGGACGACCCGACCAAGTGCACGGCGAAGAAGATGGTGCATATGGGCCTGGCGACCGAGGTCACGAGGAAGTTCCACGCCTCGANNCCACCATAGTCCTAAACCCCTTCTCGGGCCAGCTCCTCACCCCCATCGACAAAGGATGCAAGTCGATCCTTGCGATCGACTGCTCCTGGAACCTCGCACAGGAGATATTCTTCAGGAAGATGGGGGGAAAGCACCGGAGGCTTCCGATACTTCTTGCTGGGAATCCGACCAACTACTCGAGAGCGGGAATCCTGAGTTCTTTGGAGGCCGTTGCCGCGACCATGTTCATCTTAGGCGAGACAGCAGAAGCGGAAAGGTACCTGGCGCTGTATAAGTGGGGTCCGACGTTCGAGACGTTGAATTCGGAGTTGCTTGTGGCCTACGCGGCCGCTCGAGACGAAATTGAAGCACACGCTATCGAGAGGGCCTACTTTCCTCATCTCTTCATGAGCTGACTTTTCAGAATCTTCGAATAATTCTGAGAGGGGCTTAAATCTGAATTGAAACTCTCAATTCATTGGTCCTAGATTACGCCGGCCAAAACAACATGCTTGTCAAGTATCTATCTTCAGAAGCCAATAGTGCTTCAGGTTACGCAAGCTGGAAACAGGTAGGTGGTTACTTTGACGGCGACGGATCGGTCACAGTCCATCTCAACAAGATAACACTTGATTTCGACCTACAGTTTGTGGATAATTATCGGCCTCAACTTGAACAGCTCCGCAATTTTCTTGAAATCAATGGAGCAAGGCCTGGATCAATCTGCAAAAATGTGAGAGAGATGATGTATGTCTTGGAAATCCATAATGATGCCTCGGTTTTGAAAATTGCAAAAGCATTGCTCCCTTTTTGCAGCAAGAAGAAACTGGAACTTAAGACAGTGATAGACTACATGGGTGACAGGATAACTGCTGATACAGCTATTGGCGTATTCAATCACTTGGTTACCAGTGGGGAAAGGACAGGAAAGATTCGCAAGGTGGATATGCCATATTTTCGCACTCAAGCCCTGAAAGAGTGCTCCCGTAGGTGTGGCGAGGCCACCAGGAAGAAAATGTCAAAGTTGACTCTGGAACTTCAGTCTGAGATTCAACGCAGACATCTTGCGGGGGAAACTGCCAGAAACATGGCGGCGGATTACAAGGTTAGTGAAAGGACCATAGTCAAAGCAATCCACGGAGGATACAAGCAGTAGGAACGTTTAACTCCGAATAGGACGCTTCCAAATTGACACGAGTCGGTGGGTGTGCCACGGGGATCTCCTGGGGAAGTTCCTCCCTCTATGCAGGATGCACGACGTCGAGAGACGTAGCTGGAGACGGCTGGCACCAGAACAGAAACGAGACCCGCCTCGTCAAGGGCGATGACGGAGAAATCCCGAGGTCGGCGGGGAACGGGGATGAAACGGCTGACCCGTGCAGAGCAAGGCCGAACATGGTCGACGACGCGCCTGCACCAATGACCAAGGTAGGCCGCTAAGCTGAATCGCACCTAGAACAAAAGGAGGACTATGGCCGAGACGTGTCATGACTCCGGTGGAGGGGAAAGGCCCTCCGCCGGGGACCAATCTACCCTGTTCTCATGACCAGAACGCTCGTTCTCAAGCGTGGTATCTTGAGGCGGAGCCGACTACCCATTGGGTATGCAAACCGTCCAAGGCCGCAGCGCGGGGCGACAAGAGCTAGCTTTCGCGGGCGTAATAGTGTTGATAGTGGCGGCGATGGCCGTCATCTCGTTTCCGCTGAATACGACGACGATTACGACGACAACCACGACTCAAAGTCCATCGGGGACTGGCAATGCCACAAGCGGCGCGCCAGGGACCCTGAACGCGTTCCAGACATACCAAGAGCTCCACCAGTTCATCACCGCGAACGCCAAGAGTTCGCAGCAATACCAAACTATCAACGGAAAGTTCCTCGGTGTAGCCGTCCCAGGCGTCATGAACGCGGCGGGTATGACCACGACCGCGACGATGACAATGGCTTCTTCGGCGACGGTGGCGGGAGCCGGTGCAGCGGCGAATTCAGATTTCACTACGACCAACAACCAAGTCCAAGGCGTCGACGAGCTCGACAAGGTGAAGACGGATGGGTCCTACCTCTACGTAGCGACGTCGCAGTCGGTCTCCATAATCAAGGCGCAGGATAGCTCGACTTCGATCGTCTCGAGTCTCAAATTTCCACTTGGCAGCGTCATGGGCATTGCGATGGTGCCGCAGAGGCTCGCCGTGATCGTCTCTGGCAGCGGTGGCGCCTCGATCAGTCTCCGCCTTTACGACGTTTCCAACCCGAGCGCCCCCAGCCTACTGAACTCGATCGGCGTGAACGGCAGCCACGTCGCGGCGAGGGTCTCTCAAGGATATCTCTACGAGATAATCCAGCAGCCCTCCTACATTGTAAGCGGGAACGGGAACGTGACCGCCAAGTATCCGACCATGGTCGAGGACGGGGTGACTTCCGCCCTGTCGCCAGGGTCGACCTACTACACGCCCAACAAGAGCCAGGTGAGCGTCTACACGATGATTGTGAGCATGTCCATGTCAACAGGGTCACAGCATTCCGTCGCGGTCCTTACGGGGCAGGCTTCGACGGTCTACGCCTCGACCTCGAACATCTACGTGGTCTATCCCAACTACCCATCCTACTACGCGGACGGCATCCCTGGCGACGTCTTCGGCGGCGGGGCAGGACCGACATTCATGCAGGTCGGGCAGCCGCAAAACAGCACGGTATTCCGGGTCGCGTACCTGAATGGCGACATCGCCGTGAAGTCGGCCGGCGCGTTCCCAGGAGTGGTCCTGAACCAGTTCTCTATGGACGAATACAACGGGTACTTCAGGGTCGCGACGAGCCGCGCGGTCTCTGCCAACGGCACGGGCTCGCGGAGCGACGACGTCTACGTCCTCAACCAGAACTTCACCCAGGTGGGAGCCCTCCGCAACATCGCGCCCGGGGAGAACATCTACGCGGTCAGGTTCATGGGAGACACCGGATACGTGGTGACATTCGAGCAGATCGACCCGCTCTTCGCAATCTCTTTCAAGGACCCGACGAACCCCGTAATCCAGAGCGCGCTACAGGTCGCCGGGTTCTCGGACTACCTCCATCCCTTCGGGAACGGCTACCTGATCGGGGTCGGGAAGGACGCCATGCAGTCCTCGACGGGGAACTTCGCATGGTATCTGGGCCTGAAGCTCTCGCTCTTCCACGTCGCGGCTGACGGGACCTCGACGGAGGTCTCTAGATACATGATCGGGGACCGCGGGACGGACTCTGCTGTGCTAAACGACCATCTGGCCTTCACCTTTGATGCGACTAGGGGCATCATGGTGTTGCCAGTGAACCTCGCCAAGGTGCAAGGCAGCCAGACGAGTTCCCCCGGGAGCCCACCGCCCTACGGCCAGGTCGTCTGGCAGGGAGTCTACGTCATCAACGTGACGGCGAGCGGATTCAACCTCATGGGGACCGTGAGCCAGAACCCCCCAGGCACTGGCGTCCAGACCTACTGGGGCGGCAGCAGCGGCCACACCATCGACCGGAGCGTCATCATCGGGAACACGATCTACACAGTCTCCCAGAACGAGGTCATGGCGAGCGACCTCTCCAGCTTCTCGACGCTGGCGGCGATAGCGCTGGGCTGACCAAGCCTAGTGCTTTGCCGTCTCGATGCTTTGCGCGCCTTTCCTCGCAAAGGCCCTGCTTGCGAAGAAGGTGCCGAGCGCGACATACCACAATAGGAACCTGAGATACCCGAGGTTCGGGACCTGGACCCAGAAGACTTCGAGGGTCGACGCAAGGAAGATCGCCGCTCCCACGATCTGGGAGACCATGGAGACCTTGAAGTTCCTGAGGCCGATCGGACGCAACCTTCGGACCCCTCCGTGCTCCTCCTGGCGGACGACCAGGTACATCATGCTCGAGAGCAAGGCCATCATCGCCCCGGTGTCGAGTGCGAACGCGGAAGAGGCGAAATCCAGGAAGGT
This sequence comes from Nitrososphaerota archaeon, assembly GCA_003135575.1. Lineage (GTDB taxonomy): Archaea > Thermoproteota > Nitrososphaeria > Nitrososphaerales > Gagatemarchaeaceae > Gagatemarchaeum. Next base: position 110,975 of record PLCG01000068.1, on the reverse strand, counting down.
CGGGTCGGAGGTAGAAAAAAGGACGTAGTAGAGGAACGGCTCGAGCGCCACGCAGAATAGCAGCGCGAGGTTGAGGTACACCGTCCCCTGCGTCTCGACGGGAAGAATGCCGATTATCCGCGTGTATCCCAGCCAAATCCCCACGATGATGAGGAAGCTGAAGCCGAACTGGACGATGTCGGTGGTGAGGTCGGCAGAGCTCTGCGGGATGTGCTGGACCAGGACGATCGAGCCGATGGAGAGGGCTAGGCCGAAGACGAGGTCAGAGAGGGTCTCTATCCTTATCCTCAGCTTGGGCATGCCGTCCACCGGGGACTCATGAGTCAGGCGAATCGTCCACCTGTCATTGCCGCGCGGGACGCAGCGAGGTCTTCCGCGGCCTGCAGTATAGGCCCTCGACGCCGGCGATCGCGAGCATGGCTATCTTCTGGGCGTTCGCCTCCTCGGGAGTCATCGCGTCGTTTCGAAAGTCCCAGGAGTACCTCTTCATGCGTTCGTTGAGCAGATAGTCGACGGCCTCGAGTCGCCCTAGTTCCGCCCTCACGAGGACGCTCCACACGCCCTCCGCGTTCTTTGACCCGGACCAGGGCAGGAGCTCCATCGCCGAGACGAAGTGGGGCATGCAGATGGCGTCGGACTTGACGTAGAGGTCAGCGAAGTCCTTGCTCTCGAGCATCTGCAGCAGGCTGGCGATCCTGTCCCTGTCGGACTCGAGCAGCCGCTTGCAGACGGGGCACACGGCGTCGCCGCTGATGGTCGTCTCGAGCGCAGAGATGGTCTTCGCGAGGAGCTGCTCGCCCTTCTTCCCCCCGCGCTCGGCGTGTCCTTTCGCCGCTTGGAGGTTGGCGAGGAGGGGCGTGAGGCCGTCCTCGAACTTCTTCAGCACGGTCCGGGCGCAGGCAGGGCAGGCCAGGCCGTAGTCCGCCTCTCCGCTGGCCCTCGCGTCGTGGATGGCGTGAGTGTGCCTGTTGCAAAAGCCCGAGGCCGCCAAGATCCCATCTCGGAGACCTTGGTTCATCGATGGGCCTTCTTTTTTGATCTCGTCAGCGATCGATGCTTCCTCCCGCACCCATAGCGAGCAGAGCGCGCAGGCTTGCCTGACCTTGCTGAACGCGTCCAGGATCTCGCTCGACATGGTTGTCACGCTCGCCATTGGAATCACCGTCTGGGGTTCCTCCTTTCGGTCTCGGCCAGAGCGAGAGCGATGACGGAGTTCGGGGTTTTCTTCGTGACGCAGTATAGGCCTTCGACGCCGGCGATGATCGCCGCGGCCATCTCGGGCGAGGCGTTGCCACCCTCGGCAAGGAGGCGGCTGACGTCTTTTAGGCACCGCAGCTCCGTCTCAAGCAGGAGGGCCGCGACGGCCGTCTTGTTCACCCGCCGCGTCGGGACCATCTGGATCGATGTGACGAAGTGTGGGAAGCACAAGCGGCCGGAGGTGGCGAACCTTCCTGCAAAGTCCGCATGCCCCAGCATGTCGACTAGCGTCCTCGTGCGCCTCGCGTCGGCGAGCAGCATCCTCCTGCATATCTCGCAGATCCTTGTGCCCTGCAGCGTGAGGTCGAGCTTCTCCGCAGAGGCCTCTATCACCGCTCCCGGGGTCCTGTCCTTGGAGAGCACGTTCCAGGACTTTTTGCGCGACCCGTGGAGCGCGGTCTGCAAGGCCTGGACGCTCTCCCGGAACATCTCGACGGTGTCGTCCGCGTACATGGCGTACCCGAGGCCGTCTGGTATCCCGCCCGAGAACACCACCTTGTGCAAGACGTGCATGTGCCTGTTGCAAAAGCCAGAGGCGGCGGTCACGTCCCTGCGGAAGGCCTCGTCCATCGAGACCTCGTTGTCCTCGACGAACTCCATGCTCTGGAACTCGTCTTTCAGCCAGAGGTAGCAAAGGAGGCACCCCTCGTCCCTTTCGAATGCCTCGAGAAGCGGTATCGTCGAGGGAGTTACGTGGACCATTTTCTCACGAGGGCGCGATTCGTGCGCATCCCGCGGAGAGTTAAGCGTATCTAGGTGTGAGGGATTCGTGCGCGTCTACGCCATTCGAACCGTAGAAGTCCCGTTGACCTTCTGGACCCGGAAGACGTTCTGGGCCATGGCCTCCAGCTCGGTCTCGTGGGAGACTATCACCACCTGCTTGGAACGGAGCTCGGCGAGGATGTCTCTCATCTTGTGGATCTGCTCCTTGCTGAATCCTTCGGTCGGCTCGTCGAGTATCACGAGCTCGCCCGTGCCTGACGCGGCGGTCTCTTGCACAATCGAGTTCAGGGCCAGCCTGTAGGCGAGGGCCACGCTGGTCCTCTCCCCGCCACTCAAGGCCTCGTACTCCTGCTCGTACCCCTGCCTCTCCAGGATGGGGGAGAAGTTCTCGTTGACGCGGACACCGAGGTCGGCGTCGTCGACCATCGATGCGAAGAGCCTCTGGAAGTGGTGGTTGAACCTGGCGTTCATCTGCATGAACGTCTGCTGCTCGATCTGCTCGACGGCCGGCCTGAAGTAGTCCGAGAGCCAGGACTGGTATCCTCCCAGCCTTTGCGCCTCGGCTCTCATGGACTTCTTCTTTGCTACCTCCAGGCTAGTGTTGTCGAGGGACTCTCTCTTGGCGTCCCTCTGGGCGACTGCCCGTTGGAGGCTGAGGCTCGCCTCATCCCTCTTCTTCCGACCAGCCTGCAGGTCCCGCTCAAGCTCGGCGATCTCGAGGGCGAGTCCCTTCAGCTTCTCCTCCTCCTTCTTCGCGAGCTCCAAGTCGCGAGTAGACTTTAGCAAGTCGGCCTGGTACGCCCAAGCTTGCTGCTTTGATTCGGCGATGTCGCGGTTGATGTTGGCTTTCTCCTTCGAGTAGGTCGCGTACTTCTCGCCGTCTTTCTCGTAGGACGCCATCTGTCTCTGGAGGGAATCCAGGGAGTCGACCTTGCCCTTCAGGGCGAGGAGCTCTGCCTGGGCTTTCTCGATCTCCGACGCCAGGTGCGCCGCCTTGTCGCCATACTCGTCATGGTCGATCTCCTGGCCGCATCGCGGGCATCTGCCATCCTGAAGCAGCTCTTCGGTCCCCTTGAGCTGGCTCTGCATCACGCGCAGGGTTCCCATCTTTTCTTCGCGCTCCTTTCTCTTTTCGGCAAGCATTTCGTCAAGTGCGTCTGAGCTCTTGTCGGTCGGCGGTTTCTTTCTCTCGAACTCCTCCATGAAGGGCACGTATTGGTCGGCCAGCCTCGCCTCGAGCCGGTCAGCCTTGCTGAGAGCCTCCTTCGAGGCGGTCGTGACCATCTTCACGTTCTTCTCGAGGGTGGGGACCTTGCTGGCGACGTTGCTCACGGTCTGCCTGTTCGAGAGAAGTTCCTTCGACTTTGACTCGAGCTCCTGGAGCTCCTCCTCGGCGGAAGACAGGGCGCCCTCGAGAATCGGCAGCCTCTTCCCGAGTTGGGCTATCTCACCGGAGAGAGCGCCCGCCAGCGCCTCTTTCTCTTCTAGGTCTTCGCTCGCTCTCTTCAACCCGTACGCGTCCTTCTTTATCCGCTGTTCGACGACGTCCGAGTTCTCGGCGGCCAACTGATACTCGGAGATGCCGAGGACTCGTCGGAGGACTCTGAGCCTGTCCTCGCTGTCCTTCTGGATTATGTCCTTCATCTGCTCCTGCGGAGTGAAGACGGCGAACCTGTAGACAAGGCTCTCGGCCCGCGGGTTGGAAGGCTCGTTGAACTTCAACAGGCCGATGACTCGCTCCTTCAAGTCGGCGGGCGACAAGTCGGTCCGCTTCCCGTCTTCGACGATGTAGCACTTCTCCTGCGCCACGGTCTCCTTCCTCCTCACGAGGCCGCGCCGGACCTCGAGCTCCTTGCCGTCGACGCTGAACTTCAGCTTCACGTGGCCGCTCTGCTTTCCTTCGCTCAGGAGATGACTGCCGCTGACCTCAGCGGTCCCGAAGAGCGCGAATTCCACGGCGTAGAGGATCGTCGACTTGCCCGAGCCCACGTCTCCCACGAAGAGCACGACGCCCTCCGGGAATTCCACCGTTGACTCGACATCCTCGTTGTAGCTCCGGATGTTCTTGAGGTCGATCTCTTTGAGCAGCATCAGGAATTCTTCTCCAGCCCAAGGATGTTCGCGCCGGCCTTCTCGATCCTCGACTGGTAGTCGGGCTTTAGTTCGTTCTCCCTCCTCTCGTCCTTCAGGGCCTTGAGAAGGGAAAGCGAGACTTGCACTCCGCTGGCACCCCGGAGTCGAGGTTCGGGGCTTGCGACCGTCGAGATTCGTTGTTCGAACGTCTCCTTCTCCGTCAGCGATTGCGAGATCGGCTTGGCGCCAGCCTGGGCCGATTGCTCCCGCGACGTGAGTTGACTATAGCTCAGCAAGAAGCTTGTTGGCTTCTTGGCCTGGATCTGCTTCCTTATCGAGCCGAAGTCGATGTCGGAGGTCTTTCCTTGGGAGAGCTCGCCGTGGACCTTGAGCAGCACGACCTGGTCTTCGACCGTCGCCCTCCTCACGATGTCCTGCAGCGCCGCGTAGGTCTGGCTCGAGGTCCTCCCTTGGGCGGAGAGCTCGAGCTCGAGGATACGGCAGGGAGTCACCTCCACGAATTCCACGCGCTTGACGTCCTTGTCAAAGTCGACGATGTAGAAGCCGCTCTCGTTGCCCTTGGCGATGGACTCCAGGTCCCGAAAGTCCGTCCCGAAGAGCGGGCCTGGGTACGCCAGGTTGCGCCGGCCTTTGAGAGAGTTGACCGACCTCTGGTGAATGTGCCCTCCCGCGTAATAGTTGAAGTCCTTTGGCAGGCTGTCTACAGACATGGCCTCCATCATTGAGAGGTCGTGCGGCTTGTATTCCTCTAGGGCCCCGTGGAAGACGAATATCTTGAAGCCTTCCTCCTTCTCGAGCCTCTCCTTGTCGAGGAGCTCGTAGTCGAGCCTGTCAAGGCCGAGCTTCTTCCCGGAGATGCCGCAGAGCTTGGCGCCCGAGTCGTCGGTCGTGAACTCGAGGTCCAGCTTTCCGTCCTCCCTCCTGGTAACCTTCTCGAGCTTCGTGAGGAGGCCTGCGCCCTCCAGCACGTCCACGATCGACGAGTAGTTGGGACTGAAGTCGTGGCTGCCGTAGACGACATAGAACGAGATCCCCTGCTCTTTCGCCTTCAATATTTTCGCTGCCGCGTGCCTGACCGACGAGAGGTCTGGGATGTTAGAGTCGAAGGTGTCGCCGGCGATTACCACAAAGTCCACGCCCGCGTCGATGCACTTGTCTATCGCCAGGTCGAAGGCCTGGAGGACGAGCGCCTTGAGCTCCGGATTCCTGCCGAAGGCCCCGATGTGGATGTCAGACATGTGGGCGAACTTGGGCATCTATCCGACGAGATTGGCGGTCGCTATTTATCATATGTGAGCGAGAAGACCCATGTGCATTAGGGTGGGATGAAAGCGAGCATGGAGGCTTAAGTATTGTAAGACGACAATATGATGATGCCTGTCGTCGCTTTCCGCTTTCGCCTCTATCCTTCGTCGAAGCAGGAGGCCATGATGCTCCACACCATCGAGGCGACGAGGGTTCTCTGGAACGATGCTTTGGCGCACAGGAAGACAAGATGGGAGTCAGACAGGAGATCGACGTCGTACAACATGCAGGCGGCAATCCTCACATTTGAGCGCAAGCAAGACGCAGGATTGGGCTCAGTCCACTCTCAGGTCTCCCAGGACGTCCTGAGGAGGCTGGATAAGGCCTTCAAATCGTTCTTCGCACATCGCGCAAAATATCCGAGGTTCAAGAAGCGCTCCACTGCGGGGTCTTTCACGTACCCCCAGGCTTACAACGGCTCCGTCAAACCCGACGTAATGAGGCGAAGGCTCTACCTATCAAAGATCGGCAATGTCAGAACGGCCTTCCACAGGCCGCTCCCAAAAGACGCGCTCCTGAAGACGTGCACTGTCATGAGAGAGTCCGACGGAAAGTGGTTCGCGTCGCTCGTCTTCGAGGACGTCGTGCCGCTCCAGAATGTCGTCGTGATGAAGTTCGTGTCACCTGTAGGCATCGATCTCGGCCTCAGGTCCTTGATAGTCACGAGCGACTGAGTTGAGGTCCCACATCCTCGATTTCTCAGAAAGGCGGAGAAGAAACTCAAACGCCTTCAGCGGTCGCTCTCACACAAGATGAAGGGTTCGAAGAACAGGTTCAAGGCACGTCAGAGGGTCGCGTCAGGGCACGCCAAAGTCAGGAGGCAGCGCACAGATTTCAACCACAAGCTCTCGACGGAGCTCGTGAGACGGCACGACCTCATCGCCTTCGAGGATTTGCGCGTCAGGAACATGGTGAGGAATCATGCTCTCGCGAAGTCAATCCTAGACGCAGGTTGGAGCGAGCTTGTCACACTTACAGAGTACAAGGCCCTCTCGAAGGGTAAGCGTGTCGTCAGGGTCGACCCAGCATATTCGACACAGGAGTGCTTCCACTGTGGCGCTCTCAACAAGATCGCTCTCGATATCAGAGAGTTCGATTGCGTCAGTTGCGGTCGTCACCTAAGACGCGACCACAACGCGTCGTGCATCGTGCTGAAGCGAGGACTCGCAAAGGTAGGGCAGGACATGCCCGAGCTCAAGCCTGTGGAGATGGAACCCCTACCCGTCCAGACAACTGGGCGAGCAAGCTCTGTCAGTGAAGCAGGAACTACACGCCCGAAAGGGCTGGAAGCCCACGGCCTTTAGCCGCGGGAGGACGTCACCGGTGCACCCGTTTTGTTCGCCAATAGTTTAAGAGCTTCGGGATGAGATTCCGCATGGTTTCTCTGCCGCGACGGATTACATGGCTCTCGAACGTGATTTCCTCAGAGAAGATAGGGTTCGAGGAGGTCGCGCGCTCGATAGAGGTGACGGAGACGCCCCCGGCATGGATGTGCCTCAGCTGCAGGGGCGCGAAGCTGCTCTGCGGCAAGCCCCGCTGCCCGATAATCGTAAAGGCCCAGGCGATAGGTCGCTCAAACTTCTCGTACTCCGACAAGATCTCCGGGTCGTCCCCTCCGGGAGTCTTCGTCGGGAGGATAGGCTACCCGAAGGTCTCGATAGGCCCGATGGTCCCTCCCCAATACGGGGACACGTCGATCTTGGACACGCCCGAGTTCTGGCTCGGGAGGCCGCTTGAGACGATAATCGACTACAGGTACTCGCTTGTGAGGGGGAACACGAGGGCGAACGTGGAGGACGCGGCCAACCCCGGGAGGACGCTCCAGCAGCTGCAGGAGCTCTCTATGGCCGCTAGGCCAGTAGACTCCGAGTTACAGCTCACAAAGGCCCCGCGGAAGACCCTCACCCTAAGCGAGGACACTCAACCGTTCGGGCCGTCCGCGCCGATGGAGAGGTTCAAGACTTCGAACGTCTCGGTGGAAAGGAAGATCGAGAAGTCCTACTACGACAGGGACCTAAAGGCTGCGGAGGCCATCTTCTCCCTCTACAGGGACGGCATCATGGTCACGAGGCTCCAGAGGTCCCTCAGCATCGGGATGTTCGGGGAGGGCGCGAGGAGAAGGCTCGTGCCGACGAGGTGGAGCATCACCGCCGTGGACAGCACGATAAGCGCGAGGCTCATCGAGAAGGTCAAGGGGTTCCAGACCATCGACAAGTACCGCGTCTACAGCTACAGCGTCTACGACAACCAGTATGTCGCTATACTGCTGCCCGAGCCGTGGAGGTTCGAGTGGATAGAGGCGTGGTTCCCCAACACGACGTGGAACCAGTTCACGAAGGAGCCCTACGTCATCGGCGACTACGAGGAGTACTTTGGACGGCGCACCTATGCGAAGGTCGGAGGTTGCTACTACTCCACGCGTCTTGCCGTCACTGAGGCGCTCGAGGCCGAGAGGAGGCAGGCGTCCGCGATAGTCCTTCGCGAGACCTACCCTGGATACATAATGCCGCTCGGCGTCTGGAACGTGAGGGAGAGCATAAGGGAGCTGATGCGGCAGCGGCCCACAATCCACGAGTCGTTCGGCTCTGCCCTAGCGGCGGCCCTGGCCAAGATGAGGATCCCGTCCAAGAAGTGGAAGGCGTCCTCGGTCCTCATCTCGAGGGAGCTGACGCAGGCGAAGATCACGAGCTACTGAGGATCCCGTGCGTCCGGCGGCTAGTTGATGGTGACGGTCGTCCCGAGCTTGATCCCGTTCGCCGCGGCGAACCCGCCCTTCGCCTCTATCACAAAGTTCGCCTTCGCGGTCGGCTGGTAGTTGGTGCACACGACGGTCACGTGGCAAGGAGGCGAGTCGGGGGCGAGGTAGACCACCGAACCTGAGTTGCCGCTGGTAGGAGTATCGACCCACATTATGTCAAGGCTCGAGTTGACGCCATACATCCAGAACGAGTAGTAGTCGGAACTCGGGAAGACGAAGAGCTCCGTGGTAGAGTCGGTCACCTTCGTGTCCATTAGGCCCTTCGCGCGCGTGGTATCGTTGGTGGCCACGTAGGTCAGGTGGAATGTCTTTCCGCCCGCGGTGAAGCTCGAGTACCCGCCGGGTGAGCTCGCTATCGGAGTAGAATCATATAGAAGGACGTTGGCGGCGATGATTACGAGTGGGACGAGGACGACGGCCATTATCAACAGCCTGACACGGTTCACCTGCAACCTGTCTTCGAGCGCTCGCGCTAATCCGGATATTTATTCGAAACCCCGGGCAGAGACGACCGACTCCGAGAGGTGCGCAAGATGACCGAGCGGCTCTTCTGGAAGGACATGTACCTGCGTGAGTTCGACGCCAAGGTCGAGTCCGTCGACGAGAACGGGGTGAAGCTCGACAGGACCGCGTTCAACCCCCGGGGAGGGGGCCTGGTCTCCGACGTCGGGAAGCTCAATGGCGCGGACGTGGTCGAGGTGACCAAGAAGGACGAAGCGATTTATCACGTATTGGCACCCGGGGCGTCATTGAATCCGGGGGAGAGCGTCCACGGGGTCATCGATTGGGAGAAGAGGCACCGAGTGATGAGGATGCACACGACGGCGCACATCCTGAGCGCGGTGGTAAACCGCGAGACTGGGGCGCTGATAACAGGTAACCAGATCTCGCCCGTCGAGTCGAGGATCGACTTTTCGCTAGAGGCCTTCGACAGGGAGAAGTTCGGCGACTACGTTAAGATGGCAAACGAGGCTGCGCGGAGCGGCGCGGAGGTCAAGTCGTTCTTCATGAAGAGGGAAGAGGCGCTGAAGACTCCCGGGTTCGTGAAGCTGGCCGGCGCGCTCCCTCCCGCCGTCGACGAGCTGAGGATAGTCCAGATCGGCGAGATAGACACACAGGCAGACGGCGGAGTCCACGTCAAGAACACGTCAGAGATTGGCGAGATCGTCGTGAACCGCATCGAGAACAAGGGCAAGAGCAACAGGCGGCTCTACTTCTCGCTCAAGCCGTGAAGTAGAGAAGGGCCGCCACGCTCACGACGAGGATCATCACTCCGACCGCGTAGCTCGCCGCGACCCTCTCCTTCAGGAAGATGAGGGCGAACCCGACCGTGAACACGACTCCCATCCCCATGAGCGTCGTAGTTACCGGCAGCATGGCAATCGAGGAGTAGAGAATCGCGAGGCTGAAGACGAGAATCCCCGCGGCCTCGAGGACCCCCATCACAAGCAGACGGGGGAGCAGCTTGCCCCCGAACGGCCTCACGTCTATCCTTAGGGCAAGGCCTACGAGCAGCCCTACGAAGGCTGCCCCGAACCTCGCGGCCAAGACGGGCCAGAAGTAACCGATTGTCTCGTAGGCGTATCCTATCGAGGAGAAGGTGACCGCGAAGAAGAACGCCGCCAGGATTGCCTCTGGTACCCCGACCGTGAGGCTGACCCTCTTGGAGGAGCGCAGGGAGGAGAAGTTCGTGGAGACCAAGACGACCCCCAGTATGACGCCCGCGAGTGCCAGCAGCACCGTGGTCGAGATGCTCAGCTTCAGGATGAATATCGAGATGAGCACCAAGAACACTGGGAACGAGTTCACCGTCGGAGAGACGATGGAGAGGTGCCCTTTCTGATAGCCCCGATACATGAAGACGAACGCGGTGAAGGTCGCGACGGCGATGAGGCCGAGGACGGCGATGTCGACGAAGGAAGGCTGCTTGCGAGTCCCGAGGAGGAGTGCCGGCAGCACGACAATCGCCCCGCTCATCCCCAGAGTGTAGACCGTCGCTCGGTAGAACCCGACCTTCTGACTCAGGCCCTTTGAGAGGAAGTCAGAGGTCCCGAAGCAGAAGGCCACGACTAGCCCAAGGATTACGGCGATGGCGACCATCGACTAGGACCCCGACCTACTGCCGCACGACACAAAACCGCCCCTCCCGCGCAAGGGAGAAAAAGTGAGCGCTTGCTAGGCGAGGCTCCAGTAGCCTTTCAGCATCTCCTTGACTTCTTCGTCGCTAACCTGCCCGAAATCCTCGTAGAACTCGCCTATGGCGTAGAAGGGCTCCGGAGATTGGGGGCAGACCACCAAGTCCGCCTCTTGCCTCAACTCCGCGATGGTGCTCGCAGGCGCGACCGGAGCCGCGGCGACGACCATCTTGGCCCCGCGCGACCTCAGCCACCTCAGGGCGGCTATCATCGTCGCCCCCGTCGCAATCCCGTCGTCGACGACCACCACGACCCTGTCTGAAAGGGCCGGCTCCTTCCGCCCACCTCGGTATGCCTCGAGGCGCCGGGCAGCCTCATGCATCTCCTTCGTCTTCTCGGCTTCGATGTAGTCGGCGCTGGCACCGGTGAGGCTGACCGCCTCGGAGTTGAGATAGGCCGTGCCGTCGTGCATCACCGCTCCTATCGCGTACTCTGGGTTTCCCTCCGCCCCGATCTTCCTCGGGATCACCAGGTCAAATTCCGCGTTGAGCGCCATCGCGACCTCGAGACCTATCGTGACCCCTCCCCGCGGTATCGCCAAGACGAGCGGCCTCACCGAAATCGCTTGCTCGCCCAACTCGCGCTTCACCGCAGCGGCGAGCGCCTTGCCCGCTTCCATGCGGTCGGCGAAGAGTCTTCTTGGCACAGGCAGGCACGCGTCTGCGCTGAGGGCCTGTGGAGTCTTTAAGGGCTTGAGGCGGACCAAGCTGGTCATGGCAAGGCGCCTTCAGATTTCGGTCGTCGGATTCAACGAAGATTCGTGCACGGAGGTCGCCCGAGGCGCGGCCTACCAGGTCGGGAGGGCGATAGCGCGGGAAGGCGCGACGGTCGTGTGCGGGGGCCTCGGCGGGGTGATGGAGGCCGCAAGCAAGGGAGCTAACGAAGCGGGAGGCACTTCGGTGGGCATCATTCCCTCTGATGATCCCTACCAGGCCAACAAATACTGCGACGTCGTCGTCGCGACAGGCCTGGGCAAGTCAAGAGACTTTTTGGTCGCATACTCGGGCGACGCCATGATCGTCGTGGGAGGCGGCGCGGGCACCCTCACCGAGGTGACCGCGGCCTACCAGGCTGACAAGCCCATCGTCGCCGTGAAAGGGACCGGGGGAGTTGCCGATGGTTGGGCAGGTAGGTACCTCGACCACAGGCGGACGCGGTTGATAATCGAGGCATCGGACCCGGAAGATGCCGTGAAGAAGGTCGTGCGCGAGTTGTCTCGCGACGGGAAGAAGACGAAGTTGGTGCGGACGGCCAAACGAGCTGGCGCGTAGGGAGCTAACTCGCCGGGAGAAGGGAGGCTAGGTAGTCCGCGGTCTTCTGAGCTCCGGCGTAGTTCGCGGGCTCGGTCCTCTTTCCTAGGAGCTTCCGGATCAGCTCTTCGAGCCTGTCCAGGTCTCGGAAGGTGAAACCAAGCTCTGCTGCGTTCCTCTCCTGCTCGGCGTGGTTCCTGATTGGGATCGCGATTATCGGAGTGCCGCTGCCGACGGCCTCGTCGATCGTGCTCCTCCCCGCGGTCGAGATAACAAGGTCGGACGCGGCCACCAGGTTCTGGTTGTCGCGGACTATCCCGAGCTCGCGCACCCTCTCGTCGCCAATCGGCGGGCCTCCGACCCCGGTCGTCACGAGGACCTCTGAGTGCGTGCATACCTTTCTGAAGGCCTCCACGGACTTGTGAAGGAGGAACGGCTTCCTTCCGCTTCCGCTGGAACTCAGTAGGATCATCGGGGAGTCTACTGGCAGGCCGTGCTCCACCCTGGTCGCCCCGCTTGACTCTGTGACATCGCGCGTGACCGGCGTCATGTAGTGGATGTTCCCGGTGTCGGTCCCGAAGCTCGGGATGAGGAGGTGGAAAACCTTGAGCTGGAAGTCTGCATACCATCTGCTCGCGAACGCCTCGACCCACTTCGCGACTGCGCTCTTTGCGAAACCGAGCTGGAGCTCGTCTGATATCAGGGCGTGCTGGATTCCTTTCTGCATCGCGAGGGAGACGGAGGCGAACTCCTCGTCCCCTACCACAAGTTTCGGCGCGAGCTTATCCACGATTTCGGCCATCCTCCTCCGGGTCGACCTGTATCCAAGAGAGTACCTGAGATACCACAGCGTGGCCCCCTTCATCTCTCCATCCGACTCCACGGGCACGGGCTCGTGGACGACGTCATGGACCTTGAAGCCGTAAGACTTGAGGAACTCGACAGCAGGGCCGCCCGTCGCGAACTCAGGCTCCAGCGACTTTTCCCTCAACTTGAGCCCGATTGCCACTGCGCGTGAGGCGTGCCCGAAGCCGATAGGGCTGACGCCGTAAAGAATCACTGGCAGCGACAGCTCACGAACTGACTCCGGAAGAGGACTCCGTAATTAAGCTCCGGGTTCTTCCTGCCACGCCCAAGTCGTTGTCTAATCTGGTGGACCGGCGTGCGAAGCGTGTTGGACTGGCTCGCTTTATACGGATTTGATCGAGCTGGCCATAGGCAAATCAAAATGGCGACAAGCGGATACTGTGTGAAATGCAAAGCGAAGAGGGAAATGAAGGACCCTAAGAGCATCGTAATGAAGAACGGGCGGAAGGCGACGCAGGGTACCTGCCCGGTCTGCGGGACCAAAATATTCAAAATCGGTGGTTGAGTCCGGACCGGGGTCCGCGCCTCACCTCCTCTCCTCTTTTTTCTGATGGCAGTCTTTCACTCGAGATAGAATGATGGCTTGAACGGAAGCGCATCCTTCGCCTTGTTGGCAGGGTCCTCGGTCTTCTTGTCGCCGGCCTTGAAGACTCTGACCTCGATCCCGATCTCGTTCGAGAGGAAGGGCGCCGCACTGCTGAGGACGGCGAACTCGTCGAATCTCCCGAGTGCGGAAATCCTCCGGACCAGCTCCTCGCCGAGCTCGTATTGCAGCTTGATCACCCTCTCTGGCTTTATGCCCGAGGAGGCGAACTTCCTTATGACCTCGCCCCGGTCTGAGCCGCCCTTCTCGCTCTTCGCAAGCTCGCGGAAGTACTCCGAGGCGACGTCCGACGAGACGTAGATAGTCAGTCGCTTCTTCTGCTCCTTGATTATCTTCAGCAGGTTCCTCGCGTCCTCGATCACCTTGGCGACGAGCAGCTCCGAGACCTCGGCGGCCTCGTCGAGGGGGAAGTCCACCACAGAAGGCCAGTCCGCGGTCGTGATCAGGCCCTTGTTGCCCATCTTGCTGTTGAGCTCCTCCGAAGTGAAGGGGATGAACGGCGCGACGAGCCGAATCCACGTCTCGAAGACCATCTTGAGCGTCTCGTATCTCGGCTTCTCCGCCCTCCTCAGGTACCAGCGGATGTCGTTCCAGACGTCTAGGAGGGCCACCGAGAGCGCCTTTCTGATCTTCATCTCCTCGAGAGATTTCGTGACCACGTCTATGCGGCCGTGGACGACGGATAGGAGCCAGCGGTCTGAGAGCTCCTTCTCCCTCTCCGTCGAGTTCGCGAGCCCCTTCTCGATGAAGGGGAAGAGGGAGTCTATCTTCGAGCTGATGTCCTCGGCGTTCTTGGCCTTCCAGTCGGCGTCGTCCATCCCGTCCGCCGCGAGGGCGAGCGTGGCGCGAAGCCCGTCCGCCCCATATTGCTCGAGCGCGTGCCTCCAGGTGATGAAGACGTTCCTCGACTTGCTCATCTTCTGGCCCTCGATCTGGATCATCCCGTTGACGCTGAACCCCCGTGGCCAGTGCTTCTGCTCGAAGAGCGCCGCGTGGTGGAAAGCGTAGAAGGTGAGGTGGTTGGGGATGAGCTCCTTCGCGGAGTTCCTCATGTCGACTGGATACCAGTAGAGGAACTCGTTCCTCATCGCCTTCAGGACCTTCATTTCTATGCCAGAGAGCTTCGAGACGTGCGCATCCGAGCCCTTCCCCATGAGCAGGTAGTCGAAGACCTCGGGGAGCAGCTGGCCGAACTGGAGCTTCTCCCCGTTGACGAACTGGCAGATGGTGTAGAAGGCCATGTAGATGGTCGAGTCCGAGAGTGTCTCCACTATCCATTCCTTGTCCCACGGGAGCTTAGTCCCCATCCCCGACTTCCTAGCGCAGGGCCAGTTGCGCAGCCAGTCGATCGTCGAGAAATACCACTCGAGCGACTGCTCAGGGTAGACGTTCGCAGCCCTGATGACCGTCTTAGTGAGTTCCTTCCATGCCGGGTCGGAGTAGTTCAGGAACCACTGGTTCTCGAGTATCTTCACGTAGCACCTCGTGCCGCACTTGCATACCACCCTCTCTGGCAGCTCTTGCATGATGGAGAGCAGGTTCTTGCGTTTCATCTCCTCGATGACCTTCTCCTTTGCGTCGCTGACCTTCATCCCCTTGAAGCGGTCCGTGTTCTCCTTCATCACGCCGCGATGGAACTCCGCCTTGTAGAGCTCCGCCGTTGCGTCCTCGAGCTTGGGGTCGTTCGAGTCTTTGATGCCGCGCTTCTTGACCTCGTCCTCCGCGGGGATGTCTGAGTATCCCTTGATCGAGATCAGGGAAATCGGCTTAAGCTCCTTTGCGAGCAACACCGCAGCAGGAGGCGCCTTCGCCCTTCCCTCCTGCAAGTCCAAGAGGCCCATGTAGTCGTATGGCGCGTGAGCGGGGACGCTGTAGACCACTCCCGTGACGATCTCCGTGTCGACGAAGGTCGCGGGAAGCACCGGCAGGCTCTTCCCTGTGATGGGTGCTTTGACCTTCAGGCCCACGAGGTCCGAGCCCTTGAACTCGTCCGTGATCTTCGCGTCATGGAGCTGCTCCGAAAGCTTCGTGACCGCGGATTGGCTGACCACCCACGCCTCCCCGTCGACGTTTGCCTCGACGTATTTCCCCTCCGGGTGCACCCAGACGTTGGTCGCCCCGAAGATGGTCTCCGGGCGGAGTGTGCCCGCTACCAGCCACCTCTTCTTCCCGCCCTCGACCTCGAACTTGAGCAGGTTGAACTCCTCTGGGGAGACGCCCTCTCCCTCCATTCTGTCGTGGTCGCCCGTGGGGCTCTCGTCGTGCGGGCACCAGACGACCGGGTGCGTCCCCTGGACGACGTAGCCCAGCTCTCGCAGCCTGAGGTATTGCCAGTCGATGAACTTCTTGAAGGCGGGGTCGACGGTCCGGAACTCGCGCCTCCAGTCGACGGAGAAGCCCGTGTCCTTTACGGCCTCGCGGCTCACCCGGGTGTAGTAGGAAGCGAGGTATTCCGGGTCGACGAACCGCTCCACCTCACTCTCGGGGACACCGTCGATCTCTAGGAAGGCCTTGCGCACTCCTTCGTCGCCGAGAGAGAGGCGGTAGCTCATCCCTGGGATGCTCTCGCCGGTCCAGTGCCAGGCCCAGGGGAAGAGCACGTTGTATCCCTGCATCCTCTTGAAGCGGGCGTAGATGTCGACGCGCGTCGCCGTGAAGCAGTGCCCTATGTGGAGAGGCCCGTTCATGTAGGGGAACGGGAAGGTGACGAACGCCTTTTTCCTGCCCGGGACCGCCTCCGACTCGAAGATGCGCTTGTCATTCCATACCTTGAGCCAGTACTTCTCGTATTGCGCCAAGGCCTCGCTCTAACTCCCGAGTGCCCCAGTGATTGTTTTGGTAAGAAGGGCCTTTGCTGCGCCGAGCTCGATAGGCTTCGGGCCGCCCCCCATGGCGAACTCCTTGGTACCTCCTCCCGAGCCACCGGCGGCCTTTGCTAGCTCCTTGACTAGGGCGTCGGCTGCGACGCCGGCCTCCCTCGCCTTCGGCCCGACGAAACATATCAGTCTCGTCGAGTTGCCGCGGGGCGCTAGGCTGACGCACACTAGGGAGGGTTCTTCCTTGACTAGCTTCTGGCCCTGGCTAACAATCAGTTCTTCGCCAACGTCTACGTCAAGGGAGACATAAAGCATTGCCTTGCCCTTCGCGCCCTTCAAGACAGTGGCCGAGGAGATGAGCTTAGGAATGGAGGCCTCGATCAGCTTCTCGCCGAGGAGCTTCTCCCTCCTCGTCGTCTCGTCCAGTTCCTGCTTCATCGCCGAGAGGACCTTGACGATGTTCTCGCGCTGCGTGTTGAGGAGCGACGACACCTGGTCAACGGTCGAGTCGATCTTCTGGACGTAGTCCACGGCTGGGTAGCCGGCGACGAAGACCAGCCTCTCCACTCCGTCCTGAATCCTCTCCGTCCGCATGACCTTGATGAAACCGACCTGGCCGGTGGAGTTGGTGTGGGTCCCTCCGCAGGCCTCCACGTCCCAGTCGGCGATGTTGACTATCCTTAGCGTCCTCGAGGGGACGACTCCGCCCTGGAAAAGCCTGAACCCGTACTTGGCCTCGGCCTCCTTGCGGGGCAGCCAGGAGACCAAAATCGGATAGTCCTTCATGACCATGTCGTTCGCCTTGTCCTCGATCCTCTTTACGTCCTCGTCGGTGAGCTTGGCGAAGTGCGTGATGTCGAGCCTCCCATAGTCCTCCTCCTTGAAGGCCGAGTGCTGCCACACCCACGGGCCGAGCACGTGCCTGGACGCGCCGTTGAGCAGGTGCGTCGCGGTGTGTATGCGCCTTATCTTCTGCCTCCTCGTCGAGTTCACCTTCCCCACGACCCTCGAGCCCTCGGCCGGAGAGTCGCCATCGAGCTTGTGAATCACGACCGCGCCGATCTTCTCCACGTCCACGACCTCCCTCCCTTCGAGCGTCCCGTGGTCGGGCTCCTGTCCGCCTCCCCTGGGGTAGAAGGCCGTCTGGTCGAGCGCCACGACGTTGCCGGGATAGACCTTGAGCACCTTCGCCTCGAAGTCGAACTTCTCTCCGTCCTCGTAGTAGAGCAGCTTGGTGTCGGGCACGCCGGTGATGTCGAACTCTCCCTTCTTCTGCTCCAGCTTCTGCGAGACGTGCTTCGCCACCACGCGCTGGTAAAAGTCCTCGGGCACAGAGACCTTGACGCCGGCCTCGACGAGCTGCTCGGGCGTGATCCCCTCCGACTCGTAGAGCCTCACGAGATCGTCCATGCCCAGCTCCTTCTTCGAAGCGACGAGCGTGGCAATGGTCCTCGACACGCGCTGCATCGAGGACCCGTAGCGGGTGGTCTCCACCGCGAGCACCTTGGCGACGTCATCCCGGTGCGTCTCGAGCTCCGGGTACATCTTGGAGAGGTGGTCGATGTGCCAGCTGACTATCTCGCCGAGGTCGACCTTCCATCCATATTGGTTGATGAAGGACTGCGCCCTCCTGAAAAGGACGCGCAGGTTGTATCCCCCTCCCACGTTGCTCGGGGGGAGGCCGTCGGCTATCGCGAAGAGGAGGGTCCTCGTGTGGTCGGCTATCGCGTACATGGCCTCGATTGGGCCTAGCTGCTTCGAGATGACCTCCGGCTCGACGTTGAGGCTCTTGGCGATGACCGTCCTCGCCTCGGCGAGGGTCTTGTACTCGTCGAGGTTCATCGCTCCCGCCAGCCGGGAGTACCTCTCGAAGAGGTCCTCGTCATAGCGGATGTCGCAGCGCTCCTTCATCTGCGTCAGGACCGGGGCGAACGCGACGTCATAGTAGGTCGGGGTGCCCTGCGTCATCCAGGCAAGCCTCTCGAGGCCCGCCCCCATGTCGACGACCTTCTCGGGCATCTCGGTGAAGCTCGATGGGTCGCCCTCGTACGCGGTGAAGACGGCGTTCCCGAGTTCTAGCCCCCTCACAAAATATTCGAGGGAGTAGCCGAACGCCCCTGCGCCGACCCACACGCTCTCGATGAATGAAATCTCGTCCTCGGGAATCCCGAACTCCTTCGTGAGGAGCTCAAAGTCGAGGTCGATGCACTTGTCCTTCCAGTAGCCCTGCTTGTTGGCCACCGCCGTCTGCCCGATCATGCAGAACGAGGTCCCGTGCTTCCCGCTCACCCCCACGCTGAGGATGTCATTGAAGCGCAGGCACATCTGCGGGACGACAAGCGGGTTGTAGGGGAGCTCGAAGACTACCTTGCCCGCCTCGATCCTCTGAAAGTCGACTATCGAGGCGACCGTGAAGAAGAGGTCTGGCCTCCACCTGCTCACGACGGGGTAGCGCTCCACGCTCGTGTGGCCGTTCTTCACAAAGAACTTCTCGACCGTCTTCCAAGCGGGGATGTAGTCGAGCCTCTTCTTGGTAGGCGGGTCTCCGATGAAGGTGTAGGGCGAGCAGGTCGAGTCGTCGCATAGCTTCCTGTCAGGCCTCAGGGTCCAAAAGTGCTTGCCGCAGTTGGGGCACTTTTTCCTCAAGAAGCCCTTCTTCTTGAAGAGCTCGACGAGGTAATACTTCTCGTACTCGTTGGAGAACCTCTCCTGGAGTATCTCCTTCGGGCTCTTCATCTGGGTCTCTGCTCCGCTGCCTCGTCATGAAGGTAATAAACAGATTTGGGAATCGCGCCCTAGACGATGGTAAAGACGAATGTGGTGCTCAACGAGAGGGGCGACCCACCGAACGTGGTCATGAAGATTGTCGAGTTGAGCGTGGTGCCAGGAGGGAGGCCGAAGATGAATGGGTAGACAGTCACGTTTTGGCTGGGTGGCAAAAAGACCGTCGCGGTGGAGATGTAGACGGTCTGGCCAATCGTGTTGTGCGCGACCAAGAACACGATGCCAGAATAGTTGCAGCCCTGAACGTTGTTTGCAAAGGTGACCCCTACCATGGCGCCGCCATTCGCCATTTGCAGTGAAGATGCGCCAAAATTTGAGATATGACCTTGATTACCTGGCCCAGAGCACGGTGGAAGTGCCTCGGCGCTAGGTCCGAAGAAAGTGAAGGTTAGGACCAAGAGAAGTAGGGACGCGGCGAGTATCTTCACGTGGGCAGAGAAATCGGCAGTGTGATATGAGCTTGTGGCTGACTCCGCGGGCAACCCTCAAAACAGATAACGCTACTGGACCCCCTCCTTCCGCGAAAACTATAAAAGCGGTAGATGGATGGCGCGTTTTGATTTCGAAATGACGGACTCCTACATGTATGCTGCATTAGTGCTTCACAAGGCTGGGAAGAAAATCGACGAGGCGGGCCTGACGAGCGTGGTAAAGGCGGCCGGCGTCGACGTAGACCAGGTCAAGGTAAAGGCGCTTGCTTCAGCGTTAAGCGAGATCAACATCGACGAGGCTCTCAAGAACGCCGCGACGATGGCGGTAGCGGCCGCTCCGGCAGCCGCAGCACCAGCAGCCGCGAAGACTGAAGATAAGGCCAAGGTAGAAGAGAAGAAGGAAGAAGAAGCGCTCGCAGGACTCGCCTCGCTCTTCGGCTAGACTCCAAAGCGAAAGCCTCGCACCGCGAAGGTCATTTCCTCAGACCCACCGTGAGGTCCGGGCCAAGATGGAACTCCAATTCTTATCGCTTCTTCAGCCGCTTGACTGCTTGCGTGCTTAACTAAGCAGATGGGGCCGGAGCGGCTGCAGCGGCCTGACCGTAGCCCTTCTCTTTGGCCTTGGTCAGAACGGCGTTGGCCTCGGCTTCGGCCTTGGCGAGTATCAGCGGGGCGCTCTCGGGCGTGATCTCTCCGGCCTCCACGGCGACCGCCAGCGCTTCCCTGTACGCCTTCGCGATGACGTCTGGTGCGGTCTCCTTCGTCACGTATCCGATCTCGATTGCCAATGCCTTTGCAGAGCTGAAGCCCTGGAGGAGGCTCTCGCGGTACTTTTCGAGGTCTATTGCGACGGCCTCAGCCGCGTAGACGAGGCCGTTCTCTAGTGCTAGCGCTATAGCGATTCCCGCGCGTATGGGCTTTATCCCAAGCCTGGAGAGAAGGCTCGCAAGCTTCGGCGAGATCACGGCTCCCGGTGTCGCGACTATCGCGTCCTTCACTACCTGGATGCTGCCGGCCTCTATCTTGGTCATGATTCCCGCCTCCCTGAACTCGCTGAGGACCGGTCCTGCCTGCTGCCCCGTGTTCCCGGCGGGGATGACGATGTTGGTGGGAGCGATGTCCCCCGCCCTCGCGGCGAGGTTGACCCTGTTCTTCTCCAGCATGAGGAAGAGCTTGAACGGGTCGAGCTTGGAGAATATCAGAGCGTTCTGCCCTTTGAGGTGCTTCAACACCTCGTCCGCGTTCTTGATCCCAGATTTCTTCAGACCTAGTATCGCTAGCTTGTTCTTGACGACGACGATCTCCGCCTCCCCTCTCAGGACCTTCCTGACGGCCATGAGCTGCGCTGACCTGACCTTCGAGAGCTGTGTAACTGCTAGAACGGGATAGTCCTTCGAGAGCTTTGCGATGCGCGCTACCATCGCGACTTTCTCGGCGCTGGGCTCTCGCTTGTGGACTTGGACTTGCCGGCTCAACTTTCTTCGACCTTGGCCTTTGCGAGCTTCCCCATGGTGGTCTTTACTGCCACCGTCCTGATGTTCTTGTCGCCGTTGGGGAGCTTCTTCTTGACGGCCTCGATGACTGCCAGGATGTTATCGGCAATCTCTGCGTCGGGGAGTTTCTTGTCGCCGACCAAGCCGCTCACGCCGAGAGACCCTCTGCTCCTGACGCGGACCGCACTCCTCGTCCTGTTGATCATGTTCTCGATCTGGGCGTTCGGCGGGACGGGTTGCGGGATCTTCCCCCTCGGTCCGAGATACTGGCCCAGGATCCTGCCGATCCTTGGCATCAGCGCGGTGTCTGCGAGGAAAAAGTCGTACTGCCTCGCGAGGTTCTTCGCCTCCTTCTTGTTGCCTGCGTAGCTCTCGAGCTGGGCCGGCTCGATGACCCCGTCGGCCTTTGCGTTCTTCGCTCTCAGGAGCAGGTCTCCCGATCCCACGAAGCACACTGAGGCGCGGTGCGACCCCGGGTGAGGGAGGTAGACGAGCTCGTTAATGTTCAAGTCGTTCTNNGAAGGCCTCTACGGACTCGGGGAACTTCCTCTCCTTGGAGTCCTTCCCCTTCTTTACGAGTTCCGCGAGTTGAACGATTGAAAGCAAACCGAATCCCTAGAGCTTGCACGAGCCTCCGGGTTCTTATTAAAAGGCTTTCGCCGGCTGCGGGCAGTTCTA
Organism: Nitrososphaerota archaeon; assembly: GCA_003135575.1. Lineage (GTDB taxonomy): Archaea > Thermoproteota > Nitrososphaeria > Nitrososphaerales > Gagatemarchaeaceae > Gagatemarchaeum. The sequence goes on along the minus strand of PLCG01000068.1, from coordinate 89,720 downwards.
GTCCACAGAGATAGAGTCGCCGACCGCGACGACGCCTCCCCTTTCGACGCTACACATCACACCCAGGTTCCTGTTGTTGACGTCCACGATGGTCTGGAGGATTTGCTTGTCTTCCCTCAGCCCACCCTGGGGCATGGTCGTGACGCTGCATCTTTCGTTCGGCTTCTCGACCTTGAGGACCACCTCGCCCACCCTCAACGACCTGCCGACCCAGGACTCCTCGGCGAAGTCTTCTGCCTCTCCGCCAAGTGCCAGGACGACGTTTGGCCGGAAGCGCCTGATGTCAAAGTCTCCGTCGGGGTAGGACTTTTTCAGCGCCCGGATCGAGGAGTCCGAAATGACGTGGACCGCTCTTCCGCGCTTCACCCTGGTCTCCAACACTGACGACGCCTCGAGAGTGACCGGGACCCCGACTGCTCGCTCCAGCTTCTGTGAGAAGCTTGGGCTGTCGGTCGACGCGACCTCCCCCTCGAAGGTGACCGTTACGACGCCGGCTTTGCCACTGTCGCGCATCGAGGCGCTGAGACGNNCGATTGCGGGACGGGGCCGAGGATCTTGCCGCCTTTGTCGCGCAGCTGATATGCGCGGTCGCCCGATATGCCCGTCTCGACAATCTTAGCGGTCTTAAGGGACTCTCCTCGGAGTCCGACAACGGGATAACGCCACAGCTCGGAGACCGTCCCTGCGGGCTTCAACTCGCCCTTGTTAGAAAGCGCGTGCTATTTCTTTGCTTCGAAGGTCGAAATGGCCTTGTCCCATTTGCCTTCTTCTATCTGCCCCATGAACTCGCGGGGGTCTGCGTTCTCTACCTTGACTCCCATGCTCACGCAGCTGCCAACGACCTCCTTCACGGCGGACTTGATCGACTTGGCGTATGAGTCCCCCATCTTGATCTTCGCGATGTTGAGGACCTTCTCGAACGTGACGTTTCCTACCAGGTCGGTGTTGGGCNNGTCTCCGGGTCGACCTCGATCTTCACCGGGACGCGCATGCCCTTGAAGTCGGCCGTGACCTTGTTGATCTCGTTCACGATGCCCAGCACGTTGACTCCGAGAGGACCGAGCTGAGGCCCTAATGGGGCTCCGGCGCTGGCCTCTCCGCCCATCACGAGTACTGAGACGATCTTCTTTTCAGCCAACTTCCTCTACCTTGTTCTGACCGCCCGAAGCGCAACCTGATTAAAGTGTTTGCCCCTCGGCGGGCGCTCCTGTCGCGGGCGTGTATCCGTTTTCTTGCATCGAAATGGTGCAAGAACTAGAGAAGCGGGCAAATCCCGGCCTTCATGGCAACACAGGAATTCGCCTGCGAAAAGTGCGAGCAAAGCTTCGCGACAGACGATGACTTGACGCGGCACTACGACCAAGTGCACCCTGAGATGGGTAAAGAAGCGATAGTCTAACTCAGACTATCGCGATGGGTGGTAAGAAAGCCAGGCGGCTTCGCTTTTGTTAGGGGTCGCGCTGGCGCGCCAGCCAGGAGAGTTACTTGGTTTCGGTCTTTGGAGCAACAGGCGACACTTTCGACTTCTCTATCACCTTAACGTAGCCTGCATCCAATGTCACAGGCATCTGGTATGGGGTGTCCACCAGGATGACCGTTATCTCCTGCTTCGCCTGCTCGATCCTCGTGATCTTGGCTCTCATGGTCTTGAACGGGCCTGCTACAATCTCGACTGTGTCACCCTCTCCCAGCTCCGCCACCATCGACTTTGTGACGAGGAACTTCTCGATGTCGGAGAACTGCATCATCCCGGGGATCTTGCTCCTGATGTGCTTGAAGCCCTGGATGCTCTCGTCGACCACCTGGGAGTTGGGAGCCTCGAATAGCACGTATCCCTTCCAGGTGTCCAGCGCGAGGATGGAGTAGATGGGCTTGTTCTTCTGCTTGGCCCTCTCCGCGACGAAGGTCGCCACCGTCCTCTCCTGCCCGCCTGTCGTCTTGACCGGGTAGATCGATGTCTGCTTTTGCTCAGTTGTTGCGGATGACATTGTAGTTTCTAATTCTCCTTTGATTATCCGAAGATAGACGGCAGAGCCGTGGAGATGAGCTTCACCATGAAGCCGATGATTCCGACCACGCCCAGGCCAAGCATGACGAGCTTGAGGTAGAGGAAGAACTCCTCTGCGTCGCTCTTCCTAGAGAGCCTGATTACCGAGGCCATTGACTGGAGAAACGTGCGAACGCTCAAAGCTGGCTAACTTAGAGGCCAACCCCCGGAGGTCTTTATATGGCTTGTTGAAGCCCCGCCCATAACGCGCCTCCAAACTCAAGGCGGGCGAACCTTTTTGCGCTCTCTCTGTAGACGACGAAGGGACGAATCATGATGCCGCCGCCGGGAGGCGCCCCCACGTTCGTGCTAGTGGCTTCCTCCAAGAACCTAGCCTCGAAGACGATGGCGGCCGCCCTAGTGAGGAAGCATGGGTTCGAGTCGACGGGGATCACCTTCGGCTCGAGCCCTCTCTATCAGAGCGGCTCGATGATCCTCGCCACGATGGATAGCGAGATAATCTATCCGCCAGACCTCGACTCGTTCTTCAGGCCCGCGGCATACATCTTCCTCTCGACGCACCGGTCTGAGTCTGGGATCCCTTCGCTGACCGTCCACACCACTGGGAACTTCACCGACAAGGAGGTGCTTGGGGCCAGGCCTAAGGAGGTGGGGGCGATCGACCCCGACCTGCAGAAGAACTACTTCATCGCCCTCAACGAGAGGAAATCGCAGCTGGAGGGATACGAGGTAACCATCGAGGCGACCCACCATGGCCCGACGTCGCTGCGCAGGCCTGTCCTCTTCGTGGAGCTAGGCTCGACTGAGAAGCAGTGGGGCGACGAGCACGCCGCCGAGGTGATAGCCGACGCGCTGATGGCGTCCCTGGTCAAGGGGAAGCATTGGGATAAGGTGGCCCTCGCTTTCGGCGGGACCCACTACCCGCAAAAGTTCAACGAAGTCCTCCTCGGGGACGAGTACGCGCTCTCGGCGGTGGTTGCGAAGCACTACCTCGAGTGGGTAGACAGCGAGATGTTCGGGCAGCTCATCCAGAGGACTTCGAAGTTCCCGCAATCCGTCTTGGTTGATTGGAAGGGAGCGGGGCCGCACAGGGAAAAGATAATATTGCTTGCCAAGCAATTCGCTCTCGAAGTGGTGCGAGTTTGAGACGAACGAGTTTCAGCGATTCAGTCTACGCGATCACGTCGCTCATCCCGATGGGAAAGGTGACGACCTACGCGGCAATCGCCAAGGCGATGGGCTCCCCGCGGGCAGCAAGGGCGGTGGGCAACGCGCTCGGGGCGAACCGGAACCCTATAGTCGTGCCCTGCCACAGGGTGGTCCGCTCCGACGGCGGGCTCGGAGGCTACTCTGGAGGAGAAGGGCCCGTCACAAAGGCAAAGCTGCTCGGGAGAGAGGGCGTCCGGATCTCCGCAGGGAAGATCAACCTCACAAAGTACCTGTTCGCTGACTTTCCGTAAGTCAGACCAGCGGCGTTCCGTTCACGAGCGAGTCGGCGAACGACTTTGCGTCGAAGGGCTTGAGGTCGTCGTAGCTTTGTCCGACGCCTAAGAAGAGGATTGGCCTCTTCGTGGTGGAGGCTATCGAAAGTGCTGCCCCGCCCTTCGCGTCGGCGTCCACCTTCGTCAGTATCGCGCCGTCGAAGCCCGTGTACTTGCTGAAGAGCTCCGCCTGGGAGACCGCGTCGTTTCCCGCGAGCGAGTCGCCGATGAAGATCTTCAAGTCGGGGTTGACGACCCGCACGATCTTGGACATCTCCTCCATCAGGTTCTGATTGGTCTGCATGCGTCCCGCCGAGTCTATCAGCACCACGTCGATGTGGTGGGCCTTCGCATAGAGCACCCCGTCCCTGGCGACCGCTGCCGGGTCTGCCCCGTATCTCTGCGCTACGACCTTCGCGCCGATCCGGTTGGCGTGCTCGGTGACCTGCTCGATCGCCCCTGCCCTGTGCGTGTCCCCGGCGGCGATGACCACTGAAAACCCGTTCTTTTTCAGGTAGTTTGCGAACTTCGCGACTGTGGTCGTCTTGCCCGTCCCGTTTATCCCGAGGAAGAGTATCTTGAACGGCTCGCCCTTTGCCTTCTGCTCCTTAGTCCTCTTGAGGACGTCGACCTCCCCGGCCTGGGAGAACACCGAGAGCACCTCGCTCCTCAGCCTCTCCTTCACGAAATCCTGCATGTCCTTGGAGCGCTCGACCGACGCCCCGAGCAGCTGCTTCTTCAGGTCGTCCGTGACCTTCTCGACGATGCTCTGCGCGACGTCGCTCTCCATGAGCGCTAGCTGGAAGTCGAAGAGGGAGTCGTCGAGGTCTTTCTCAGACAGCTTCTTCTCAGAGACGGCCTTGGCCAGAGAGGAGAAGGCTCCCCTGAGCTTCTCAAACATTACCTAGGCTGACCTTGTGGTGGCTGTTGCTCCGCTTCTTGCCTGTCGATGAAGGCCTGCAGAGTCCTGCGGTCGGACTCTAGCCTCTGCGCGATCTGGTTCCTCTGCGAGAGAAGCGTGATGATGTTCTCCTCGATCACCTTTGCCCTACCTTCGAGCATCTTCTCGGCGTCCTCCTTGGTCTTCTCGACGACAACGTTCGCGCCGATGCTCACGAGGACCTTGTCAGCCTTTGGGGGCGAGCCGCGGAGCAGAACCCCGGCGCCGACGGGAACTAGGACCTCGTCCGTGGAGGCCGAGGCTATCCCCTTTATCGTGTCGAGGGAGGAGCGGCTCTCTATCAGCATCCTCTCGAGCATCCCCTGCCTGTTGGTAAGCTCGTTGAAGGTGGATTCGAGCATCCTAGACTCGGCGATCAGCCGGTTCATCCTCTCTTCTTCGGAGCTCAAACTAAAGGCCCGAGCCCCGCGGGGCTTTTTAAGCCTGAGTGCAGAATTGTGAGGCGAGAGCCTAGACTCTCAGCGCGCGGGTGAGGAAGATGAGCTCAGGCCCTGTTGTCATGTAGCCTACGACGGCATTGTTCGTGTTTGCAACCACGCCCGAGGCCGGGTAGGGAATCCCTCCGTTGACCGAGGATGGGGAAGCCTCGACCTTGAGGACCTTCGCTATCTCCTCGGCTTCCTTCTCGCTGGCCTTCGGGGAGACGGCCGCGCCGCTGTTGGTCGCCACGATCATCGCGCCTACCTGAATGAACCCCCCGACGGTCATCGTGAGCGTCTCGATGCCCAGGGTGTCCTGGATCTGCTTGACCGCGTGGGGCTCGAACACCGGCGAGACTATGGCCCCGTGGTCGTTCGCGGCGACAAGGTTGCCGACGGCGGTAAACCTCGACTCGAGCTTCGTGACCTTGAGCCCCGTCTTGGAAGAGATCTCGTCCATCTCATAGTCGTCTATCATCCGGGAGGCGAGGATCCCCTTGTTGTTCATGACCACCAGAGGGCCGATGAGCCGCGTGCCTCCGACCGATGTATGGCACGCAGCAACCTCCAGGTCGGTCGCCAGCCTCTCCGCCTTGCCGCTGGGTATCCCCTTGGGGACGAGGACCGCCTTGTCGTTCGCCTTTAGGAAGATTCCGATGTTAGGGCTTCTGTAAAGGTCGACTAGGTGAAGACCCATTTAGGATGACTCTTCGGTGGGTGGCAGTCGGACCGAGACCACCCCGTCCTCATCTCTCTCCATCTCGAGCTTGATGCGCCGAGGCGGGTTCGTGATGCCCCGGGACCAGAGCAGGAGGTTCACTTCCTTGTCGATCTTGACCTCTTTCGCCTTCATGTGGCGGGTGGTGAACTCGCGGATTACCCTGATCGCTACCTTCGTCCTCCGGTACTTTGGTGCCTCGAAGGCGCGCCTGAGCGGGACCATGTGAACCCGCGTAAGCGGCTCGACGTTTGTTGAGGACATCTTTGCTCTACTCTCTGGCTATCTCTATCGCGTGGCGGAGGCCTACTTGAAGCCTAGCTTGGTCCTTCTCCAAGTCCTGTGCTTCTGGTTCGCCCTTACCTTCCTGTTGGTCCTGGCGATGACCCATGTGGGCACGGAGGAGTTCTGCTTCCTCGCCTTCATCAGGCGGTTCTTCTTGGACGCGTCCTTGTTTCTTCCCATGACTCTCTAAATCCTCCTGATCTTGAATTCGCGCTTTCCCTGGCCTTGGATGGTCTGGAGCATCTCCTTCAGCTGCTCGTCGTCGATGGTCCTCTTGAGCCTGCCCGAGGAGACCATCTGGATGATGTACTCCTCGATCGCGTGGGCAACGTCCGGCTTGACCATCCTCACGTTTGTGAGGCGCTGTCGAGCCTCAGAGGTCAGCGCGATGCGCATGATGTTCTCGCGCATGGCTCGCCTTGACGAATCGTCCTGCGAACCAGGCTTTTGCTGAACCTCCTTGTGCTGCTCGTCCATCATAGAATCAACTATACCGCTCTAACGCTGTGTTCTGCTTGACCAGTTCCTTAAAAATGTCTTTGCTGATCCTGTCGAGTAACGCGAATCCCTTCGGGGTCAGCACCCTGCCTTTCGTCCCCTGCTTCGCGACGAGCTCCGCCCGCTCGAGCCCCTTCAGGATGTTCCTTATGGCCGAGCTTCCGGCGTCCCTGTGGTGCTTCGGGAAGTAGCCGAGCTGCTTGCTCCCGCCGTACACGATCTCTAGCTTCTCGATTCCCAGCGGGCCCTTGAGGTAGACCTTCCTCATGAGAGAGGCGGCCCTGACATACCACCAGTCCTTCCTCTGGGGAGGCCTGTCGGCGTGCGAGCCCGTCTTGACGAATGACGCCCAGGCAGGAGGCTCGATCTCAGGGACGCGCTTGAGCTGCTCCGCTAGTTGCTCGATTAGCTTGTCCGCCGGGACGTCGTTTACCTTGACCATTCACTCTCTTTCTCCGGGTTAGTAGATTCTTGAGCCCTCCCCTTTGAATATTTAAGGGCTCGCTACGGATTTTCTGTTGACGCGCCCGCAATTCGCGCAAGTGGTGAGAAGCATCCCTTTCGCAAGCCTGACCCTTGCGTTCACGCCGGGGACCATGAGCTCCTTGCAGCCGTGGCAGTAGAAGCGACGGAGGGGCCAGCCGAACCTGACGTTGTATCTCAGCATGAGCCTCCTAGCGAGGGCCGCCTGCTGCTTGGCGAGCTCAAGGTCGCCGTGCGCCGTGGTAGCGGAAAGTTCGATCAAGGTCCTTGCTGCGATTGTCGCCTGCTGCTTCGCCTCCCTCTTCTTTGGCCCGGGAATCTCTCTCACCTGCTCGCGCAAAGTAATTAATCGCGACCCGAAAAGTCTTGCTGGACCCGACAGATGAAGCTCCACTTTGTGATCGCAGAGGCCGCGCTCGAGCTCATCCCCGAGTCGCTTTGGCGGGACCCATCAGTCCGGAGCGACGAGAAGAGGCGCGAGATGGAGCCTTCACAAATCCTGCTCGACAGGAGCGTCCACCATTCTGCGATGCTCAAGCTCAAGGACGGCTTCAGGAGAGGGAGACCCGACCTGGTGCATCTCACGCTGCTGAGCGCGACGAGCACCCCGCTGCATCAAGAGGGGCAGGCCAAGGTCTACATCCACACGATTGGCGATGTAGTGCTGGAGTTCGGGGAGGGCACCAGGCCCCCGAAGAGCTACGCGAGGTTCAGGAACCTGATGGAGAAGATGCTCGTGGAGAGGCCAGAGAGCGGTTTGGTGAGCGTGCGAGAGTCGACGTTGCCCCAGCTACTGAAAAGCATAGGGACCGACCACTCAACCGGCTTATCGGTCCAGGGAGCCCCGGTGAGGCTCGAGGCGCTCGCTGACGACCTCGTCAAGCGCAAGAACCCCGCGGTGGTAGTGGGTGGCTTTCCCCGGGGGCATTTTCTCCCGGCCGACCTCAAGGCCTTCGACGACCTTGCGAGGATCGACGACAAGTCTCTCGACGCCCACGTCGTGACCGCACGGGTAATCTACGAAGTCGAGAAGGCCTCCGCGCGGCAGTTGGCTAAAGGAGTCCCCGGGTCCTCAAGCCACTGATTCTCTCTTCCGCAAGGAACTTCGTTTCGCAATGAGTGCATGGTCTTTCATCAGAGATGAGGTATTTTCCGTTCTTGAGAATGCAATCGACCATGCGAGTCTTTTCACCTCGGATAAAACGCCGGATTCGAGAGAGAACGATAATCGCTCTAAGGCCCCGGGCTTCGTGTACCAGGCGCCGACACTTTTGTCGAAGCTCACGTGGGTTTCACCCATCACCATAGATGCCCATCGCACGATGACTTCGTCCGCCATATGGATTCTAAGAACCGGCTCCCACCTACTCACTTCGTAATGCCGCTCAGGATGGCTTCTGTAGTAGCGCATATGTCCTTCGGTCTCCGCTAGCATCGCAAGAGACGCGGCGTCTACAGAATTAGTCAGAATTGATGAGTAATCGCGAATGGGCCTCTTGACGCGTGGCTTTACTTCAGCGGAGACTGCCATGATAATCGGGATATTACTTTAATTAATCTTGATAAGCGCCTTCATGCTCGCGCGGTCGTCGTCCAGAACGTGTAAGCTCGTGCCACTTACGCGTGGAAAGTCTGGTCTAGGACTTCAGCCCTCCAAGCTGGCAACCAGGGTTCAAATCCCTGCGACCGCACCTAACTCTACAAGTCCTAATCGGTATTCGTTTCAGGCAAGTCCCAATCCGAGCCATCAAGCATTTAAACTCGGAAGCGCGCGCGGCAATAATGCACGTGGCCTTGCGATGGATAGAGAGGATGTCTATGACTATGAGTACACCCTCCGCAACAGCCTGAAGCTAATCGATGAGTCCGAAAGGCTAACGCCCAGCGACAAGCAGCTCCTGATGGGCTTCCTTCATCACCTGAAAGCGAAGCGGGTGAGCACAGGAAGGCTCGCCAAGTACGCGAACCATCTCCGTAGGCTTGTCGAGAACTTGGGCTGCCCCGCAGAGTCGGCTTCCCGAGGAGAGATTGAGGGCCTCTCGATTTGGATTCAATCGCAGGGATACGCGCCTCACACGGTCTCGGACTACATCTTCGCCCTCAAGTACTTCTACAAGTTCGTGCGCTACAAGAACACGGACAGGGAGACGCCGTTCCCTGAGGAGGTCAGGTGGCTCAAAGCGGCGCAAAAAGCGAACGAGCGGAAGGAGCCCGCGTTCCTCACTCCGGCCGAGGCAGAGGCCCTGGTACGGAGTGCGGGCAGCGTCAGGGACAAGTGCATGTTGGCGGTCGCTTTTGAGAGCGGTATGAGGCCCTCCGAGCTGCTCCAGTTGAACGTCGGGAGCCTTTCCTTCGACGAAAGGGGCGTCCGGGTGAGGATTCGGAGGGGGAAGACGGGCGAAAGGACGGTTCGGATAATCGCAACTGCTTCGCTACTCGCCCGCTATATGGAGACGCATCCGTTCGGGATGAGCCCGGATTCCCCGCTCTGGCTCACCGAGGCGAACAACCATCAGGACATGAGGATGAGCTACGTCGCGTGGAGCAGGATAATCAAGGCCGCTGCGCAGAGGGCCGGGATAACCGACAGGCGCAAGATGCACCACTATTGCATGCGGCATGGGGCGGCGACGGAGATGGCGAAGTTCCTGACCGATTCCGAGATGAAGGTCAGGTTCGGTTGGACGATGGCCTCGCCGATGACCGCCGTGTATGTCCACCTGTCAGCCCGGGACATCGAGCCGAAACTCGAGCAAATCTACAGCGGTAAACCGGTCGAGCCTGCAAGGCCAGAGTTCGTACCGACTGTCTGCCCGAAATGCCATGAAAGGAGCGCGCCGGGACTGGACTACTGCGGCAGATGCGGGACCCCGCTCCGTCAGGCCGAACTTGCAAAGTCAGGAATCGAAGAGCAGATGCTGAGGAACGAGCTTCAGGACGTGAGGAGAGAGATTATCGAGCTTGTGAGGACAGGAACTTATCGACCTTCTCAAGGAACGTGAGGATGCGTTCCAGGTCGGAACGCTTGATGGCGACGTATTCCTCTCCCTCTTCCTTCTTCGGCGCCGGCTCGGGAGCTTCTTGTCGGCTCGTCGGTCAGTTCACCAGGCCTGATTCTGTCACAGAGTCACGTTTCAATCTTAGAAGAGGATACCTCATAATCAAGAGCCCCACTATGTTGTTCACGAATTGCCTCGTCAGCTTCTTGGAGCCGAGAAGGGACGGGTACTTCGCCTCGAACTCTCTGACTTCTTTCGTAAGCAGCCTGGTGGCCTCCTCGACGACCCAGTCCGGAGGCATTACCTCCTTCAGCTCTTCCCAAAGCTCGCTCTTGCACCGTTCGAGCAGCCGGTCCTTGGCTTTCCTTTGTACCAGATGAGAGATATTTCGTCCTCCGTATTGGAGCCCGAGATGCTCGTAATCGGTGACGCTCCCGAGACCTTGTAGAGGCTGAATGGTATGCACGGTCCCTTGAGAGCCGAGGTAGGTATGAGGCGGAAGAGGAGATGTGTCGAGTTCCCCGACTTCAAAGCCACAGTTCTTGCAGCCAGGCCCGTTAAGAGTGGGTTCGAAACACTCTGGGCAGAGTTTGCCGAGGTCGCTTCTCATGCGATACCTCCTCCTTGCCTGTCGAGCGTGACAGTGTGACATGTGTAAGGCCTGAGCTGCTATCTTGGCATTGGCTCCTGGATGATTCCAAAAGTATCTGAAGACTTGGTGCTGTGAATGAGCCTTGCATCGGCAGAACTCGGAGCTTCTCTCGCGACCATGTGCTTCTATTGGACGCATCCCAGAATGCCTGAGAACTGCCATTGTCCATCGGCAGACATATTCTAATTCGCATATTTATGGTTCTATTTTATTCCCACCCCTTTTTTCGGGGTGGGATTTTGTATTGGTACGATTTCACGACAAAATTCGGAAAGCATCCCAGACGGCTCTCTTTACGTCTCGGGCTTTTAGTTGTCATGCCTCGATTCTCAAAGAACGTCGTTCTGAAACGATTCGCGGAGAATGCGCGTGCTCCGGAGTACCAGAACGTCAAGGAAGAAATGATAGGCGCGCTGAAGATGCTAAAAGCAGGACAGTTTGACAAGACGCTCGAGAGTTCATTTCCAGACTATCTCGACTTGGAGAAGTCCCTACGAGAACTATGGAAAGAGCAGGAAACTGGAATTCAGCACTCTCATCGATGGGCCATGAAGATGGCTCCAAATCTGAAGGAAGTCGTCAGGACCTGTTTGACCTGCGGCGAGAGTTTTCGTTCGCCTCTCTAGGTGAGATTATGTCGCAACCAGAATCATCGGACAAGCGGCTGAACCAAATCGTTCGGTGGGCGGAACAGCAAACTGGAGAAGAGAAGGACTGGAGCGCCGACCCATCCTACCTTGTGCCACGGCCCATCGAACGATTGGTGAACAGGATTGAGAATTCGTCCAGCTCGTTGGACTTTGTCCTGGCCTTCCAAGGAACCGGCAAGTCCGTCGCTGCGTCCTATCTCAAGTGGCGCTCGGGCAACGAAGGCGAAAAGCTGCAAAGAGTCCTCAGGGTTAAGCTCAAGGAACCAGGCAACATAATCCACCAAATCTTCGAGTCTATGTTGGAGTGGGACGTCGAAGTGGACATCCAAAGTGCGATGCAGATGGCCCTGTTAATTTCGCTCCATGATTACACGAAGTCCAATCACTCGTTCTGGGAAAGGCTCAACGATTTGAGAAGTGACCGGGACATTTCGGAGAGAGCCTACTGGACAATTGATAGCGTCCAGAGCGGGACGGTATTTGATGAAGAGAGGTGGGGCACGCCCGAATTTGGGCCTATTCTACGGATTCTCCCCGAACGAAAGCTGAGACCAGTCGAAGAAGAAGTAGTACTGTCGACCATCTGCTCGGAAGATGGCCATTGGGTAAATGCGTTGGTCTTCGACTCCCCGGATTACAGACGGAACGATGTCAGGCTGGCCTCAAGAGATATGGACGAGCTGAGCAGACTCTGGCAACTTCTGCTGACATCCAAGGGTTGGACCGGTCACTTTGTCGTCTTCATGCAGAGAGAGTTGAACATCCAACACTTCTTCGTTGGAAAGGGAGACAAAATACTGCTGGAACGATTCAAACCGGAAGAGCTCGTCCACCATTACCACGAATGTTTCTCTGATAGCTTCCCTTTCACTGCCGAAGCGCTACTACAGCTCGCAGCCTTCTCAAACGGAAACTTTCGTAGGTTCAAGAAGTACATCTCAAGGTCGATAGATGCCTGGGGAGCACTCGAATCGCGAAATCTCGCCCCTACAATAGAAATCTCGCTTGTGAAGGAAGCCGTTACCGACCGCGAACTAGCGGCTGATTTGGAGGCCGAACTAAGCCGCCTCTTCTCTGGCGAAGGTGCGAATAATGCATGCCGACTCGTGTCCTTTGTGATGCGGAAGAACGGAACGGTCAATCAAAAGGCCATTGCCAAAGAGCTCGGACTTGGGGAGGATGTGGTGGGCCGAGTTATCAGGACATTAGAAGAGGAGAAGTACCTCAAGCGAACTCGAACGGCCGAAGGCTACATCGTGAGCCTTGCGTAGAGATGATTTTCCGATTACCCCGCGATTTCGCGATTTCAGAGCCGGCACTTCCCCCGCCTTTCAAGCAGGGTAGGGGGCCTTTATGAAGCAAAGATTGCTTTCTTGCAAGTAGCTAACCTGGCCCGGTCACGGTGAGATTCCATCTCGCTCCGGAGTCTGGAGTGTAAGCCTCGACCTGCACGTAATAGGTCTGGCCAGCTAGGAACCCGGCAATGTAGGGGAACCCGGGAGAGCTATACTGGTCTGTATCGTCGTAGTCCCCGTTCGCGATGACAACGGTGCTCGCCCAAGTTGGTATGACAGACCATCTGATATCGCACGTCCCTTGGCAAGTTACCTTTAGCCCAATCCAAGTCCCAGTCGAAGTGAAAGGCGGACTGTAATAGCCACAGGCATTTGCGGCCGGGAAGCATGCGGACGCCAGCTGACCCATTCGAAGGAGCGTCTTCGTGCCATTGCTCACTGAAGTTGTATGAGAAGACGAGGACGATGATTGGCTGATTGCGACAGCCGAGGTGCTGGACGATGCCACTGTGGACGATGACTTCACGATTGTGACAACTGAAGTGCTTGATGACGGCATTGCGAATGGCCTGGCATTCTGGGTCAATTCAGCCATTCCAATCGCACTTGCTAATGCGACCACTGCGATGAGGACGACTCCAGCTATCAACATCTTCTTCATCTTCTGACCCTTGGGCCGTCCTATGGCCTTCGACCTTATTCAACTGTGGTATACCACGTGGTAGTCCTACCGGGTGACCCAATAACGGTGTTATGCTAAACGTCGTGTGCTACCAACTGGTAACCCAAGGTGGCGACCCAAGGAAAAGGCAAATTCGTGAACCGGAGAACGAAGACTTCAAGCAAAGAATACGACAAGTTTTTCATCTATGTCCCCGTTGAAGTCGCAAGAGACGGGACGTTTCCTTTCAAGCCAAACCAGATGATAACCGTTCGAATTGACAAAGCCAAATCAAGATTAATTGTAGAAAAATAATAGCGGTTGTGTAGAACTAGATTCGGAGTTGTGGACGTCCTAGACGCGTTGAACGTCGAATATCGGGTTCCGCTCCGTAAAGTGGGGGATTCAATTCGCCGCTCCGCTTGGGGGGATTGTCTTCGGTGGAGTTCGTGTAGGTATCACGTTCTTGTATTGGTATCCTTCGCTGTCTTCGTATTGAAGTTCTAGGGTAAACTCTATTCCCTCCACAATCCCTCGAATTATGAATCTGGACACGTTCTGAGGATGAGGGCCTTCGGTCAAAGGCAAGATGTCGCGTCGCCCCGCATTCAATTCCACCTCTAATCTCGCATTGTTTGGAGGGACTACGGCGAAGACTCTGGTATTGAACGCGGTCGAAATACCCTTGTTGACTACTAGAATCGACAAGTGTTGTGATGTCGGGGGCTGGTAATATGGCTCACTTTCTAATGTGAGTCTTGGAAGAATCTGAGCCCTTGCCAAATGGTCGGTTGCCCTTTTCAGCATGAAGGTCGCATAGACGAGGCCTAAGGTCGCTCCCACCAGAGCGAGACTAGCCCATAGGGTCAAATCTGTCAAATCAACCATGCTTGAGCGCTTCCTCCGGCAATCCCATCCCATTTGTTCTTGCTGTCGATGCCCACGCCCGCTCTCTCTGCCGGAGTCTGGCCCGCAAGAGCCATGTGGGGCTTGACGAAGTTATAGTGCAACCTCTGGCCTTCGGCAAGCGGGGTCTTGATGGTCTTCCATCCCCTCTGAACTTTGATGCGCTCGCCTGAAGTCCCGTGCGAAGTCTTAGCGGTCAAATGTGCTTGGAGCCTCTTCGACCGAATCGAGAAGGGAGAGCGAAGACCAAGTAGACTCCCATAGAGACCAATGCTCCGATTCCAGCGAGGGTGGCCTGCTCCCCGCCTATCGCGNNGAGGCTGCCGCCATGAAGACGAACCCGATAATCTGTAGCCATCCGATGGTGCTTATTCGCTCAGAGTGAACGATGAGGCCACCGGATTCCTCGACGATGCTGTCTATCAAGGTCACTGAATCCTCGGGGTTACCTTCATGGATTTCGTAGGACTTGCGTTGCTCCTCGGGTCTTGGCTCGGTCAGCACGGCTTTGAGGTAGGCTATTCCGCTCCTATTGTATTCCTCAACATCAACGTCTCTGCGAACGTCGTATCGCCCCTCCTTCCATCGAGACACGACGATGGTGGTCCAGCCAAGTTCCGGCCCTCTGCGAAGTTCTATCCTCGTATTCCACCCACTGTATTCACTCGGGTAGAATACAATCCCGTTCTTGGTCTCCTCGTATTTTGAATTGAGGTCTAAGCGGTTAGCTATCTCGCGCCTTGCCAGTAGCTTGGTCAAGTCCTCGATTGCCGCATTCACATACATGGACGAAGCGAGAATATCTTCTCGAAGGACTCCTCTTCCCAAGACCTTAACCACGATTCCGTCTTGGGTCAGACCAGCGAAGAAGGTGTAGAATCCGAGAATATAGATGACAGGAAAAGCTGCGGATGTGAGTCCCAAAGTATTGATTGTGGAGAATAGCATGTAACCTAAAGTGAGCAACTGAAGATAGAGTGGCGGGACTAATTGGCGAGACGGCATTATCCGTGTTAGCGAGAAGGACAACGCCACCGGAGCGAAGAAGAAGAGGCCTGAGAGAAATAGAAATTGAGCGAAGCCTGTTACAAGCTGAGCCGTCGATGCCTGATTGAAGAGATATGGGTTGTTCGCGTATGCGGCGGCACCTCTGAAGTAATTGCCATAGACCAGCGTAATTACTGAGTTCAGTGAACCGCCGAGAAAGATGAAGACTACCCACCGTGTTAGTTCGTATTGCTGAGACTGGACTGACCTGTATCGCCGATACGCTGAGGGGATGCTGAACAGGCTTTTGATGCGTCTCTTGAGGAGAGACAACCGAACATCGTGCTGGATACTTGTGATTTAGGCGTATCCCCCCACGCGGAGCGGGGAGGCCTGTCCCCCCGATTACGGAGCAGAACCGAATATCGGGGGCTCGTGCTTAAGGGTCGGTGTCTTCAGTTTCGTTTGTCATCGTCGGCGTCATGGGGAGCGACTAGCTGCTTTGCCTAGAATTGTGCTTAACTTGGCAGCCAGGTGTGCGATATGACCAGGCGTCGTGATGAATGGGATGAACTGCTTCCCCATTACCATTGAGACGTAGGTCTCGTGTGCGCCGATGGGCATCGGTGCTTTGGTCATGTGGCGAGCGAGCCTGGTTGTGTCTTCGAAGCGCTTTCGACAGACTGGACAAGACGGTCCACCCAATTTCTTGGCATAACGCTGGAGACTGCTTTCGCCTCCTAGATACTTCATCAATCTCCGTGGTTTTGGTCCTGACAAGACCACGCTCTCTGCGCTTAACAATGCTTTAAGTTCGTTGCATCTGTTAGAGCGCCACTTAGCTTGGTTGACTCCGCAACAGCTCTTGTCGTTGTAACTATTGGGCTACTGGTGGCTACTCTCATCTACGCATACTTCACTGCGAGGCTTACTCGTGTAACAGACTTGGCAAGAAGGCAACAGATTCAGCCAATCATCAGAGGTTCACTTTCGTTCATCGGCCCCATCTATGCTGTGCTAAGATTTCAAAACATTGGACGAGGCTCCGCAATTGGAGTCGATGCACAAATCGAAGTTTATCCTCAAGGTATAACACCAAACTGGAAGTGGAAGGAGCCAGTCCTACTACCAGAGGGGTTCAGAGATTTCTTCTTACCTGCCAATAGTCTGGATGAACTTGAAGCAAAGGTCGAATACATTCTGATTAAGGGAGAGTGCGGAACCGCCTTCGGCGGGAAGGAGTCAATCTCCGACCGATTAGATGTCAGGGAGTTTCTGTCTCATGTCAAGGCTAACAAAATGAGGCTGGTCGAGACACTCGACGACCATGCGAAGGATATTGCCAAGAATACTGCAGGCATAGACGGCAAGTTGGACCGCATCAGTCACAGCCTAGGAGAAATCGACACCTCACTGAAGAAGTCCGTTGAGGAGAGCAAATAGTAGGCGACTGCATTAGTCCATGACTTTCTTGACCGCTCTCAGCCTTGCTTCGTAGTAGGCTCGTTGATTTCTTAATTTGGATAAAGGGACATTCCCAATATTGACCTCGAATCCTTCCCACTCGCAAAATTCACAAGTCACTTGAAGGTGGATATTGGGCGGCTCTTTCCATCCCAAGACCGAGGCTTGCTGGCCGCATGTAGGACATTGGATGTCTCGCATATTTCGACATTGGAAAGACCTCTATTAGCGATTTCGGCTCTTCGTGTCCTGACAGTTAACGCCCTTCCCCAGATGCCGACAAGTTAAGAGAACCTACTTCGGCTCGTCAAGCGGCTCTTGTTGCCACTCCGAAAAGTCTCCTCCAAGCTTCAAGATGACCTTGAACTGTTTGAAGAGCATCGCCAGCATCATGCTCTGCAATGGGTCACAGAAAACTGCAAGTGATATCGCCCGCTCGTTCAAATGGGCGGTTTGCATGAATTGGTCCCAAAGCTGCTTCTCGTCTGTTGTGAGCCCTTCTCTGACCTTCGCCAAGTCCCTGATGAGCTCGGCGTTGACCATGTTAGATGTCGGTATTGTGCGACCCACGATTTCCTAGTTGGAATTGGCTCTTAAGCGCCACGGGAAAGCAACCGATATCAATTGTGACATAGAGGACAACCTTCAGAACATGGAAACTCTCGATGATGTGTCGCACAGAAGCAGAAACTCTCCTTGAATACTATTTTCCTTTCCTCAGGCCTCTCGTTACCCGAAGTCTATCTCCCCGACCTGCAAACAGGACATCCCTCATCGCAAAGGAACGTTATGTGATGAGTTTGGCAAGTGCAAATGCCCTTTGTGTATACCTTCGTCTCATCATCCATGTGCGAGTCTTACCTTCCCATTTTGCACGCTAAACAGCCTTCGTCGCATTGAAATGGGATGTTGTGCCTCTCACAGTAGCAAGCACTTTCTTTCACTTTTCTAACACTCAAGTCAATCAACTAATGCATGGCCGTCTATTTTTCCCTTCCACAAGCGGGGCATCCTTCATCGCAAGCATACTCTACTCCGATTCCCCCGTGCTTGTAACAAATGCATCTCCCTGCGCTAAAACGCCTCTCGTTACCTGACATTCTTGGGCTTCCATTCCCACCCTTTGTAATATGAATATAGCTCTCCAAAGGTCGCGATAAAGAAGACAATCACGAAGATGACATAGATTGCAAGGAGCAAGTTGGACCCTGGCACATTGTCTTGAAAGTAGCTCCCAAATCCAAGAATGACCGCAAGTAAACCTGAGTATTGTAGCACAAAACCCGCATACTTGGTTTCGCGTCGAATCCTAAAGTGGAAAGCAAATGCGGCAAATATCTCTAGCATTAGACCCACGGAAAAGAACGCCAGGAGGTTTTCAACGGTAGGTAATTTGTTGTAGAATATGGTGGCGATTAGGGTCAGCCCTGTTAACGCGAAACCAGCCAGTGTTTGGGAATTTGTCTCCTGTCTGTCGAACTCCCCCATCTCCTTGTCATTATCCCATTCCGGTACACCCGAAAGGTAAGTTCGACCGGAAACAAGGCTCAATCCTGTGAAGGCGCAAATGTATCCTGAGAGCACGGCGAACAACCAAAGTCCCTGGTCGTAGCCGATGATGAGCAAGATTACGGCGAGGCAAAACAGTGTAATCGAGAAGATGACCCAGGGAAACCTTGGCTTGTGTGGCAGCTTGGTTGCAACAGGAGCAGCCGTGCTCATCCCTTTGGCCTCGACCCTTCCGACTCTTCGTTAGCCATCTTGTCAGCTTCGGTTCCTCCATTTGTCTCCTCGACATCTTGTATCAAGTCGGAGCCGTCGATGATTTGGTACTTCCCACCCAACAAGTCATCAGTGAACTTTACGCCCTTGGGCTTGTCAGGCTTGCTCACGTTCTTGTTTCCCACATCTCCAGTCCCCTCGCCAACCCATACGCCGACCGTCCTGTTCGTGACGATTTGGGACGCCTTGTTCGCAAGCGCCATCAACCTTTTCTTTTCCACGGTTGGCATTTCCACAGGATGAGAACTAGTGAAGACACTTCCGTGAAACAGCTTGTTCCGTTCTGTCGAAAACTGTTTGACTATTGCGACGTCATTCTCGCTAAGCCTGCCCATGTCTTTCAAGAATTTCAGTTTGTTCTGAAATCCGACGTTGTCGCGAAGGATATCAACTCTTGGGTCCTCCTTCTCTGGAGCTAGGAGCAGCTTGAATTCTTGAACGGTCATTTGGGTAACCATGTCCTCGACGGCTTGCCAACCTAATATCATGCATTCAGCGAATCTGCCCTTTTTCATTAGAAAAGGCATCCATGCCTGTCCATCTGGGGGAGAGTCTTCGCTCAAGCGCTCGTCCCTTGAATTTTCATTATGCCCTTGATACCTAGATATACCACTATAACGTTAAACATACCAGCCACAACTATAAACGCGAAATCATTAGTCTCAGCACTGTAGTTATTTCCGAGTGAGACAACCTTCATGAAAACCAACCCGAATAGCAGTGACAAACTGATTGTGAAGTAGGTTACTACCGCCCGCATCGATTGGATGTGTTCTCCCTCTTGGGTCATCACGTTTACGTAAGCGATGAATGAGGCAGCAACGAAGGTAACGAATTCCAGCAACACAAGGGGCACTAGAGGGAATTCACTGGGGAACGCTAGGTCAGTCCCGCCTATCGATATGATGACTCCAAGTAAACTTCCAAGGATGCCCAGAAACTCAATAAACCGTAGCTTCTCGCTCTTGGTAGTCATCTAGAAGACGAAATGTTTGGAGACATAAGCCATGTTCCCTAGTGGTGCCTGTGACTCCCACTGATGCAACCAGATTATCATGGAGCGAAGCTTGCCCGGAGGCAAGTCATTCTCTCCGCGCATACTCAGGAATGAGACGGTGATATAATACTCGGAAAGCGGGTCCAAGTCCTTTGTCCAATTTCCCTGATAACTGCTAGCCTTATCATCCCAGTATTTTTCCAATTTCTTATGTTGTGCTAGGTTGTCAAAGAGGTGTATGTTGAATTCGGCAAGGTAACCCCACGTGTTTTCAAACTCGTTCATGTAGATTCCAGCAGCTTCGATGGACTTCCTGAGCACGCTTACACGCTTGCAAATCTCATCTACCATCTTTACGGTTTTCTTATACTCTGGATTTCGCGTGTGAAGTTGCAGTGTGATGCCATGAGCCCGAAAAGTCACATGGTCAGGCATGCGAGGATTGACTTCACCCTTGAGGGACACCACGTTTTAGGAAGAGGAGAAATCCAGTTATAAGGTCAGTGCGCATCAGAAAGTAAGTAGTATGAATGACTGACGCATACCAAAAGGCGTTCGGAGAATTCCACTCATACCATCCTCACTCTGGCTTATGCGCACGCTGTGGAAAACGCCTCGACCCAACGAGCCCACATTACATAGTTAGGCTGAGTAAGAGAATACCCGTCCCAATCGAGTTCAGGTCACACAAAAACGTGAAATCTGAAATCAGACCAGACTTGAAGGTTCCGCATAGAATCGCTCGGGTTCAGCGAACCCTAGGAGTTCTCTGTGAAAGCTGCGCGGGCAAGTCAAAGCTCAATACTCTGGATAGAAGACCTAAGATTAACTAGAAACTGCGACTCAAATCAGCCTAATGCCGCGAAAGGGCTTGCGACTATGGAGATTTACGTGAAGCCTTTCGATTTTGACCTGCCTCCGGACGTACCTTCTCACCGCACCGTACATTGCGTCCAACTCACGCAAAGCCCGGTCCATATCTAAGTCGAAGAGCTTGCTCTGGAGCCTCCGATATCTTGCCTCTATGTCTGGCGGCGTCCAGTGATTCAGCTCGTATGCGTACTCGCGGTCAATCAATACACTCAGGAACGCCCTTCTAGTTTTCCGGTAACTTGAAGGCACGCCTAACCGAACAGTGTTCGGTGCTTTTAAGAATTTTCCAGCATTGGCGCTTTTTATCCGCTCTCTCATTCATTGACCGTGCCGAAAGAAGAAACCCCGAGAAAGCTCCAGCCAGAAGACTATGAAATCTACAACGACCCGATAGGGGTGATGTGTTTCCTGCCTCCGAAAAGGTGCAAGAACTGCGATGACTGAGACGGACTGTCAGCTGACATGGTGAGCATAATCTGTCTCGGGTGATGTAGTCTGTTTCATGAGGTAAAGTTGCATCGTAAATCACTCAATGGCAGTTCAGAGTTCTCGAATCTCAATTCCGTGGTCAGGTGCGACCAGGAACTTGACGAATAGACTTGCGAGATAGTTGTATGGTGGATTCTTAAATGCTCTCAACTTGGTTTCATCCCACGCACCTCTATCTCTGTTGGATGATTTCTTAGCCTCAATTACAAGGATGTTGGTGTTGGTCCTCCTTTGGTGCACAATAATGTCCGGGAAAACAGTCTTTGCGTCAGAGTCCTGCCAAAACTCTCTACCAACTGTCCCTTCTGGTGGCTGGGGCAACCACTTTTCGTCGTTGATATTCCTGTTGTACTCACAATCGACGTTCCAGCCCACGAACTCTTGCTGAAGATACTCTGCGAGCTTATGCGTCATTGTTCTTTCGTTAACATTAATTTCGAGGAGGTCGGAATCCCACTGCAGAAACTTGGCTTTCGCGCTTTGAACTTTTTGAATAATCTCCGCCGTTGTTGGGATTAGCGGTTCTGACATCGTGCTCGAAGCGGAATCTAGTCGGATGACGGTATTAGTCTTATCTTTTCCGATATCTTCCCTCCGGACATGAGTCTACCTCTCACAGAGAAAACCCTCGAACTAAATGTCGTGGCAAACATGCTTGAAGATGTGAGAACTCGTTTCAGCAGTCGGGCATATGCCTATGGATATTCTCTGACTCATGAATCAACCACCGGGCTCGACTCTAGCCTGCAACTGCCTTCAGGCGCGCGGTTTCTCAGCCTTCAATTCAAAAGACCCTATCGAACAAGAGGTCCTGACTACGTCTTTCAGTTTAACAATAACACGCAACGAAACCAACACAACCTTGTTTGGCAAGCTTCGGTAAGATATTCTCCTCCAATTTCAGTGTTCTACGCTCTTCCCTGCTTCCAAGATATGGCAGAAGTTCTAGTCGCATCGCCTGATTTCCGTAACAATACGATGTTCCTCGACCCATTCTGGGTTATGCCAATCAATGACATGAAGGTTCACAGGTTTCATGTTAATCCGACCACGCTAACAACGACCGTTCATTCGAGCGGACATGGGAAGAGCATTCCTTTACTTTCTTGGAAGGAAGTCATCGATGAATTTGGACGTGAAGCTCTCGGAACGTTGGCGGAAGTCGCCGTATCGAAGCTGCGCTCCAGCTCACCTAAGGAAGAGAATCTGCGAATTTATCTCGGAGAACGCAAGACGAGAGTGCAACTTCGGGCGCTCGTCATCCCCCCCTGATGCCCAGCGCCTCAGTGAGTTTCGCCGCTCATTCTTCGGCCGAGTTTTTCCCTTTGAAGCTGTGTTCAGCGGTGATGCTAGTCATGATGGCCCTAGCTGTGCTCTCTAAATCAATTTGACGGACCAGTTCAATTGCATCTCCCATAGAATCTGTTTTGTCTTCCTTCTGTTGTGAGCCTTCTTCGGCCTTGGGTTTCTTCAGCAGCGCTTTGTAAGCTTCATTTTGGAAATATGCAAAGGCCGCCACGCTAAGCAGATAGCGCTCCTTGAGATTGTCTTTGTATGCCTGCGCGTATTTCGATTGAGCCAATGCGCCCATTAACCACTCATTACCCATCGAAATGTAAATCTTGGTGTGTAGGCCTTCTTTTACTTCGGCCACGTTCTTTGGAGTCCAGTTGTTATCATTCCAATATTTGCTATCTGGAGGGACGGGAATCGGGTCAGGAGCGTCTATCGATATATCAGATTCCTTCCCCCCCGCCTGGCTCGGCTTAACGATAATTGAGTCACGAACGTCCCCTAACCCGGTCGTTCCCTTGTCAGTCGGGACCTTCAAAGAGACTCCTAACTTGAACTGAGTGCCTGGCTCAGTGCTCTCGAACGCCTTGACACTTATGTAGTAACGACCACCTTTGAAGTCTGGATGATGAATAATTTCTTTGATGAATTTCGGCGAGTCTTCCGATAGGATTACCTTCCCTGAATGATTCTGAAGGAAGCCATCGGGTGCATCGGAATCGAGCTCAATCCAACGTGTCCATTTCTGGCTTACATGAATTGGGTCATCGACATTGGCGATTTTGATGTAAGTCGGAAAGTCTTTCAGTTCCAACGGTGGCTTTGACTTCCTGCTTCCGTGAGAATGTGATTTGTTTCCTCCCTTGCCTGCCTTACCTATAGCAATCTGCACTGAACCTGGCTTGATTCTGTTGATTGCCTCTGCAAGTTTGCGCCTGAGTTCTTCTGTCCCCTTACTGATACCTTCGGTGAAGGATTCCTGTTCCCGCTGGATATTGAGCTGTTGTAACTCATCTCTTAGCGCAGGCCCAATCTTTTCTATTATCTTGTCTCTCCCTTCCTTGGTTATCACCTCACGGGTCGTGGCAAAGAATCGAAGTCTTCCCTTGTCTGAAAGTTGCTCACAGTCAATCTGCACCGCGATGTCAGAAGCCAGATAGCTTAGGTCGCAGTCGTATGTTATGATACGCCTTGGAAGAGTATCTTGACTCTGGCCATTGTAAGTAACCACAATCGGATTGGCCGGATTGATAAACGTCTTCTTCTCTTTCTCAGGGGTGCCTCTACGAAAAACGTAGTAGCGAGCTGTAAACTTCCCTAACTCGTCAAGGTCACAGACTAGCTCTTCCTTCCACTTCGAATCAATTAGGTCAGTCCGTTCAAGTCTATCCCTTGAACCGAATATTCTCCTTCCGGAATCCAAATTACCGGCGAAGGGTTTCGTGGTTCGACGTTCTCTATACCAGAATGGGAGGATTGGGTCGAAGAGAAACCTCTCCAACAAGCTGTAGAAATCTATGAATGGTATCTTTCCGAGTCTGTAGTTGACATGCTTGACTAGAGTCCCAGCCCCAAATTCGGACTCATTTGCCTGGACCTCGAACGGCAACTTGTCGTCCGCACTGACCAAGTAGACATATCTGCCGCCTTTTTCTCCAGCTTGTGGTTCTTGATATTTAGCCACAGTGAAGCTAACTTTTGCATCTGCCTTTCCATGCACCTGCCTTCTAGTGAGATAGACTACGTATTCTGAGAACGCTAATGTTGTTGAACCTCCTTGACCGTACATGCCCATGAGGTACCATTTCGTGATTTTGACACCGCGATTTAGTCCAAGAATTGTATTTGGCATTTCCGAACGTTGAATTCCCGCTCCTCTGTCCCTCACATCTATCGTTGGGGTTTCATCGGAGTCTCCATCGCGAGTTTCGATTTCGATATTCAGTTCGTCAACGAGTTTTTCGCGGAGTTTGGGCAGCATGTTTTTCAGATAACCATTCGGAATCTTGAATGCCTTTTCTGCAAACATGCGAGGAGACTTGCAAGTTGCTACTAGCTCAGGGTGGTCCTCGGCTCTTGTTTCGAGCGACGCATCGATTGCGTTCGTAACGCGTTCAATAATAGCGCCAGCTGGGTCTGACATCATGTGAATGCGGCCGAAGTTGTCTTGAATGTCTCCGAAATCTCTCCAACTAGCAAGACCTGCATCCTCGAGTGATTTGATGACTCGCTTGACATGACTGCCCTTGGTCGCATCTCTCAATGAAGTGAAGGTCTTCACGCTGACTTGGTTAGTCAAGCTGTTCGTCCCCCATTCATTTTTGTCAATTGAGATTCTCCAAGAATCTGTCATGTTTGAATGAGGAATGAATTTCTTTGAATACAAGAGAGAACCCTTTGCGCGTGGCGAGAACAGGTTTTCCGTCAACTTGGTTTCGAATGAGGCTTAGCAACGCCCGTCTTTCTTTTTTCGAAATACCGCCCGTCATTTTGCATTCGATGAGAGCCACAGAGTTCTTCTTCAAGGCAATCAAGTCAGGGAATGAGGAGCGCGGTTGCCTTACAACGAACCACCCTTTCTTCCTTAAGTGTCGTTGCACTCTGTATTCGAATCTCCGGCCTCTGGCATAGGGACTCGAGCTCAGGAGGTAACACCCACCTCTCTCTTCTTGTTCGAGTATTGCCCGCCTCGCTCCGTTAAGGAATACGTGACTTTCAAACCTGTCCGCTTCCGCCGCACCAAGCCAAGCTCCGTTAGTCTGCTGACTATGCCTGCTCTTTCAGTGCTGATGTTGTCAAGACTCTGATGCTTTTCCTTCAGGTGCAAGACATTGTCAAGTTTATCCGGTCCATTCTCACCCTGAGAAATCGCCCCGAGGACTCGTTGGCATCTTTCCCATTCAAGGGGCAACCAGGTTCTCATGTGTGAGAGGAGAAAGTCAGCTTCGTCCTCTGACAACGTTCTGTCGGGTATTGAATTGTCTTGTCGGTCTAGAACTGGATTAGCCAGTTGCACGAATTGCTTCCCCTTTTCTGTTAGACCAATCAGTGCGTTGCCCTTCGTTTCCAGCTTGATGATTACGAATCCCAAATCGGCGGGAAGTCCCTCTGCGCTTTCATCTGACTTCAGAAATCCGACGAACATGTCTGAAAATCGGGCGAGCGACTTGTCTTGTTTGCCGACCGGGAGTCCCGTGGATAGTTTGTCGCCGTGTTGGCTCCCAATCTTATCGTCATAGTCAACCAACATTCTTCCAATCAATCTCGCCTGCTTTCCTGCTTCTTCTTGGGTAGTTTCCAGGTCAACGAACTCCTTGCCTAACTCTTCAGCAAGATTTGCCAGTACACGCAAGCCTATCTTACTGGGGAAGAACCTGTTGTGCAGACCCCATATTGTCTTCCTAGTAGGTGAAATAGCGGCTGAGGTTACCAACACATTCCTAGGCCTAACAAGCAGGCTTGCTTGCTGACCAGCAGGAAGCGACCTCAAGACAGATGACTGACCGGTAAGCCCCTGTTTCGCCTCAGGAGCTTCGAATCTCCCCAATGGTAACCCTTGAATGAGTAGTTGGTTCTGAATCGCAGTTTCAATGAACTGCTGCACACTCGCATAGTGCCCTTCCATGACCATTTCCTCAATGGCCGCTGCTTCAGCAGTTGGAACCTCGACGATGTATCTCACTACTATTACACCTGGTATGGTACACTGTTATAGTTGGTATTTAAGTCTAATTCGCCCTATACTAGGGTGCCGTTTACTGGACTTTAGGCGATAAAGTCATCGATAGCCGCGTTAGCATTCGTCTTCTTGGTTTCGATGTCTTCCGGCGGAACAGCAAAACCCAGCTCTTCTGGAGTGTAGAATCGGAACTGTGAACCTTTGATATATTCCTCCGAGATTTCGAATGCAACCCATCGCCGATTCAGTTTCTGCGCGACATAACCTGTCGTATTAGAACCAGAGAACGGGTCTAGAATGACTTGGTCTTCCTTCGAGGTAAGAAATCTGATGAAGAAATCTGCAAGGGCTGGCGGGAACCTTGCGGGATTGACTTCGATATGATACTTCTTGCAGTTCGACATGTATGGTCCATTCGAAGCGGTATTAGCGAACTGCAATAGATTTGGCGAAATTGCGCCTCTGTGTTTCTTAAGAAAGCTGGTGGGAGAAACATCGTAACCTGAGGGTCGGTGTCCCGCGTCATACTTTTTTGTTTTGAGAAGAGTCTTCATGCTCTCACTATATTTGACAAGAACTCGGGTGTTCCTCGCTGTTGTTTTCCCTTGTGGGTCCTTAGAAAGCCACCAAATTGGGTCGACCGCGTCCTTAACCCTGACTCGCCGAATATTCGTCCATTCTGCGGGCGAAGGGAACTTTGCGGTGTTATACCAATAGAAATCTTGCGCAAGAGAGAACTTCTGATTTTTGCACAAGTCAAGCAGCAGCTCGAAGTGATACAATGATTTGGTCGGCATGTTTGGATTCCACGCACTGCCGATATTGAGAACCAGACTGCCGTTCTTCTTCAAAACCCGATGAATTTCCTGAGCAAAGGGCGTGAACCATTCGATATACTTGCTTGCGTTCACGAAGTCTGGCGGATGCTTGTAATTCTTCTGTCTGGTAAGGGCAAACGGCGGCGAGGTGAAGACAAGGTCAATCTGTTCATCGTCTATCTCCTTGAGGAGTTCTAGTGCATTTCCGTGATATGCCGCACCCCATTCTGTGGTGTAGTAAGGTCGCCTTTCAAGCATGAGGGGAAAGGCGCATGCTTTCATTCGGATTACCTCCCTCTAAAGAGCTTATTCAATTTAGTCACCCATGCTTGAATTCAAAAAAACTGCGATATCCGCGCCGCATTCTTCAATCTATTCGCCGGCGGCTTTGGCAGCCATCGCTCTCCGGTAAACAATGCCCCTGTAAACCTGAGTCCGAATCGTTGAATCGCTCGCATCTTTGAATTTCCCCTTGACCTGTTCCACGACCTGCTTGCGCTTGTCCCCTGCTTCAACTCCGTGCTTTTCCAGAGCCTGGAGGATGACTTCCGCCATGCTGTTTGGCTTGAAGGATAGAGTGTTGTGTTCCTCCCTTGTCAGAGAGCCCGTATTCGTGGGGAAGACCGATAGTAATCTATGCTTCGATTCCTTCACTCCGCCGACCGATGCATCCTTTCCAGCTGCTTTCTTGCTTGCCATGGCCATCAAGACAGCCGCGCTCTTGTTAGATGGTCGTGGTCCAATCTGTTGACGGCAATGACCCAAAGGCATGGACCACTCCTGTTGAAATCAGGGTTCATTGGGAAGAAGTGCTATGGCTCGCCTGAAGTCGGCTAAAGAAGGTCTCGAATCAGAACGCACGCAAACTTACAAAACGCCCTCGCAGAACCTGCAGATTCGAACTCAAGAGAGCAGAATCCCTGCGACCGCACATCAATCACCTCTCTAGGGTGCGAGGCTTCGAATGCTTGCCGATCTTGGATTTGCCTCTCATTACTCTCAGGCTTGTTTTTACCAGTTTCTTCACCAGAGGGACGGGTATGTTCTCGTCTAATGGAAAGTGCACGACAGCCTTTGTTGTAGCATAGCTTGCGAGTTCCTTTTCATGGTCTTGTATCGTCGGAGGCCGCAGATACAGGCCAATGTGCGATTTCTTGAGACCGAACCAGGCTAACATCCCGTTATAGTCATGACCGGGATAGGAATATCCAGGCATCTCGAAATAACTCATGGTTTCGGTGGCACCTGGCGCAACTTCCCTTACCGCTGCTCTGACTTCCTTTAGCTTGGCTTGGACGTTCGTCGGGCTTTTTGCGATGTATTCATCTACGCCGTTTGATCCCGCCGCGTTCTCCCTGTCTTTCAAGATCTGATCCGATTTCTTCATCTTTCGCATACATCAGCAGACCATCAAACTCATTCTTATTTCTACGCCGGTAGGAAATGGTTGGTCGGGTTGGATGAATAACGCAGGCTTCGCCACGACAACATAGGTTTGATTGCTTTGAAGGAGGCTCATTGTCTTGTTGGTTATGTCCAGTCCACCGTTTTGTGAATAGATGAATTCTGTCAGCGTGGTCCTGGGAGTAGGAGGATAATTCCAAACCAGTTTGCCGCTCGGGCTGATGATTTGCAAGCTGGCGGGAAATGGCCTACTGACCAAGACATGAGGGGGAAAATAGGCATCGGTAAGGTTCGAGTCTGTAAGGGTTGCCGAGACGGCGAAGCCCTGGTCTCTAAAGACGAAGGTGCTGTTGAGCTCCAACTGAAATGTCCAAGAGCCGTTGACCGTGCTCATCATGTTCGTGAATGGGGGGATCAATTCGCCGGTCCGGGGGAAAGGACACCCGGGACTTGCCACCTCAAAGTGCAGTATTGCGATCGCACCCCACTCGTCGACTCCCGCCAACGTGTAATTGCCGGGAGAAAGGTAGCGATAGGAGCTATAACTTTCGGAGACCCTTGAAATGGAAAAGTTTGCATGTGTTTGGGCTTGCCTGATACTGATAGAAGTACATGGATTCGAACCGATTTCGTTGGGGGAGTATGGCTTGCACTCATAGGCTTCACTAGCAAATGCGCTCTGAGGTTGGAAGAGGTAGGAATGAGGGACCGTGTAATACCCAGCAGGCAGACAGACCCCCGCTGTGAGAGACAATTGACCTCCATTCGCTGGCAGATTGTCCTTCGTGTAGTTGCCCCCGAAGATTGCTATCCCAACGAGGTCAGGACTCCCGCACACTCCCCCCTGGCCGTATGCTCGCGTCGCCCACTTGTCGGCGGCAGTGACATTGATCGACTGGGGCGACGTGTTCACTTCTTCGGCCCGTACCTCGAGCTTGTCATACATCCTAATCGTCAGGGCGTTCATGCTGAGAGTCAGCCTCAGTCCGCTCGTCGAGCTGGTGGATGCCGAGAAATTTCCCTTGGCGAAGGTTTTGCTAACGAATGTAGTCGAAGTCGACGATTGAGAAGTTGAACCCTGCGCGCTAGATTGGCTTGACGTCGAGACCGACGGGTTTGATGTCTGAATTGTCTGTGACTGATTAGAGCCAAGTTCGTAATAAAAGGAATAGAGCCCTATAGAAGCAACTAGAACCAAGACTGTAAGACCGAAAGCTATGAGACTTCGGTTTGCCGGGATTGCTCCTCGACGATTGCGCGCTTTCAATCGCACCTTGACCGTAGATTGAGGTGGTCTTTTCTGATTAATACCTTTGTCCGAATCCTTGTAACTGCATTTCCTCCTCTTCTGGTCTGGTTCTTCGCGGAGCACGTCAGGTCATTAAATACAAACCGCCAGAAAGCAGGTCGCGATGCCCGCCGGTTACTCCGGTAAGCCGCTCGCAANNACTCCTTGGAGTCCTGCCGGATGGCGTGACCGTCGTTCGCGAGCCGAAGAAGAACGTCGACTTCATCCAGGTCTTTGCTACGCGCAGGAAGGGCCTAAAGGACCAAGTCCCTAGGCTGAAAGGCAGGCTCAAGCCGGACGGGATGCTTTGGGTATCTTGGCCGAAGCGTTCCTCGAAACTTGCGACCGACCTTAACGACGGCTTGGTGAGGGAGGTCGGCCTGAAGAACGGCCTGGTCGACGTGAAGGTCTGCGCCGTCGACGAGTCGTGGTCGGCCCTGAAGTTCGTGAGAAGATTGAAAGACAGACATAGTGGTTCGCATCAGAAGAAGACGGTCTCCTAGCCAGCTACGAGTATGTAGACACCAACTGCGGCGATCACGAATCCGACGAGCGCGTCGTTGTACTTGGGCGGGACCCTCTCGAAGGCCTTGGCCAAGCCAGCGGAGCCTAGAACCAAGAAGAGCAGCAAGGCAAGGATGGAGGCCACCGAGAACACGATGGCGGTCTCGAACGCGAAGCTCAGGCCAACAGGCGCGGCTAAGATGAAGATCGGCAGGATGCTCAGGTCGGGCGAGAGCGCACCGCCGAGGACGGCGAAGTAGCGGAAGCGCTTTCCAAAGCTCCCTTCTCCCCTCGCCAGTTCCTCCTTTGCCTCCTCTTCGAAGTCTTCGACCTCCTTGGACCTGAGAGTCTTGGCCCCGTAGATGAGCCCGCCGACGACCATTATCACCCCGGTCGCCTCTGTGATGTAAGTCGAAAGCAGCTGCGAGAAGGTGAGCCCGATCTCCACTATGGCGAACCCGAATAGTAGAGACAGCACGACGTGCCCGACCGCGGTCATCACGCCGACACCCATCAGGCGAGTCCGGTTCCACTTCGAAATCCGCGCCATGATGATGAGAGTCGCCCAATGGTCAGGTGCCGACATGTGGAGTATCCCGACTGTGGCAGCGGCAAGAAGCAAGGCGATTTCGGAGACCATTGAATCTTACCCAGCGAGATAGGCTTTACGCGGCATCCCCTCCCCGGGGATGGGAGAGTCCTTTTATTCGTTTTGATTGGTCGAGTGGTTACGAGGTTCTCGCGGCCCGCGCCGACGGGGTGACCCCGAAATCGAAATTTGTAAGAAGATCAAGAAAGGGAGTTGGTAATTTGCATCCCAAGACCTCAAAGCCTGACTTATTTTATCGGCGCTTAATTATGAATGGCTCCCCTTTGGTCGATGAGCGAGCCTAGCTCGGGAAAGCCCCTTGTGACCATCTCGGTCTTCCTGTTCGGCAAGCCGGCGTGGGAGATAGACAGGCTCGAGGGCTCGCCAGTCGACATGGAACTCCTCGATGAGATAGCCACTTGCGGCCAGACGCTCCGCAAGAGGCTGGCGAGGGCGGCAGAGCTTGGCAGGAAGCTCGTCGAGAGAGGATGGGAAGGGGTCGGCCTGCTCTACGACATCGAGTTCTACAAGGGCGTCTCGCTGAAGGACGCAGAGGATGAGCTGAGGGCAATCGGCGTCGAGCCTGATGAGGTCTCGATCAGGGAGGAGTTCGAGGACTCGGAGGGGAACTAGGCGCCTGCTTCTTGAACTCGTTCGACATCTTGCCCAGGTCGCCCACCTTGGTGCTGAAGAGCACCTCCGTCGCGAGCATCACCATGAAGAAGAGCGCGCCGATGAGCACCGCGGGGAGGCTGAACCCTGCGGCCAGGACGTAGAGCAGCTCGACGCCTACCAGCCCGTTGCTGACGATTACCCCTGCCCCGAAGACGTAGCCTCTCTTTCGTGGCGGCAACTTGGCGAGCTCGTCCTTCTTGAGCTTCGTCCCGATCGTGGGCATCAGGCCGCCTGCGAGCTTAACCACCTTTGACGGCAGCTTCCGAAAGTCGCTCTTCCCGACGAAAAAGTACTCTGTTCTGACCCCGTACGCCCTCGCAAGGAAGAAATGGCCCAGCGGATGGCTGGCGAAGAAGACCATCACCATCGCGACAAGCATCGCCAGCACCTGGAGCACCACGCTGCTCGAAGAGCGCGAATACACGAGCACAAGGGCGGAGGCGGCGACGCACAGGAGGAGCAGTGGGGATGCGACTCCCGGTGCGATCCTCTGGCCTCTGCTAGCGGTCGCTTGCTTCAACGAATCATTTGAATACGCAGCGCTCAAAGGTCTTTCGTTGACCAGGGGGCGCGGGAAGCTCCTGATAGGGCAGACCTACAACCGTCCGGAGGAGTTCGCACCTCTGAGACGATACGCAGACATCTACTGGCTGGACAAGATGGACGCTCAGGAACTGGAGCGGGTGCTCCCTTCGATCGATTCCCTCTACTCCCATGGGTGGCCCAAGGCCCTCGATGAAGAAAAAGTGTCCAAGATGAAGAGCTTGCGCTTCTTCCAGACCGGGAACGCGGGGGTCAACAGCATGCGCTTCGACCTCCTAGACAAGCGGGTGGCCGTCAGCAGCNNGTTCGCGATAGGCCTCATGCTGGCCGCGGGCAAGTGCATCGTCAAGTTCGACCGCGAGCTCAGGGCGGGGAAGCAAGGGCAACAGAGGCTTGACGACCTCGGGAGCCAGGTCACTTTCTTCAAGGGGAAGACGCTCGGAATCATAGGATATGGGGGGATAGGCCGTTCGACCGCGAGGCTGGCCAAGCCCTTCGGGATGAGGATACTGGTCTTCGGGAGGCATCCGGTCAATGATGCGAGCGTGAAGCAGGTGCGAGGGAGGCCAGGCATGATGAAGCTGCTCCGTGAGTCTGACGTCGTCGTGTTGGGTGTGCCACTGACGAAGGCGACAAGGGGCATGATAGGAAGAGATGAGCTGGCCGCGATGAAGCCCGACGCGACGCTCGTGAACGTCGCCAGGGGCGCGGTCGTCCAGAAGGAGGCCGTGTATGAGCACTTGGTGAGGAACCCGGGGTTCGCCTACGCCACGGACGTCTGGTGGCCGGACGGCGGAGGAGCCGAGTCATTCTCTCCCGACCTACCGTTCCTAGAGCTTGGGAACTTTATCGGGACGCCGCACGCCTCGGGGCCTAGCGCCATAACCAGCGGGAACGTCGGTAAGGGTGTCGTCGAGAATCTGACCCGCTACTTCACTGGCAGGCCTTTGAAGAACGTCGTCGACAGATCTGAATACGTCTGAAGAAGGCGGTCAATACCCTATCTCGGAGCTTGGCCGGAGGTGGCGCATCGACTTTACCCTCCCGCACTCCTTGCACTTGTAGACCCCCCTGCCCCTCGGGTTGTAGTCCCGCCCGTCGACCACAGCCTCATGCTCGGTCCTTTTCATGCACTTCTCGCAATACCTGTACTCCGACAATCGGGCGCTAGAACAAATATTGCCTGTCGCTATATAAGAAACCGCCGGTGAAAATCCAGGCGGAGGTCGGAGCAGAATCCGAATGCCTAAATATGACCTTCCAAGCTCCAAAACCATCATGCAGAAGATGTTGCCGATAGTCCAGTTCACACCGCTCGCGAAGCAGAAGCTCTCCGAGGCATTAGAGGAGCAGAAGCAGAACGGCTCTTACCTGAGGATTGACGTCTATGCGTCCGGCGGATGTGCGTGCAGCGGTGGCTACACTTACGGCATGCAGCTGGCAGAGACACCACGCGGGAACGACGTCGTGGAAGAGGTAGAAAGCATCAAGATCGTTACGGACAAGAACAACGCCGACATCCTAAGGGGCTCGAAGATCGACTTCATCGACACGATGCAGAAGCAGGGCTTCAAGATCGAGAACCCTAACGTTCAGGGACAGGGTTGCGGCTGCGGAAGCGGCGGCGCCAGCCACTAGATCATCTAGTCGCAGACTCTCAGTTTTCTCGTCCGGGAAGTATATCGTTACTTCCCAGTCGCTTGGTTGACCAATCTCCGAAGGTCGAGGAGATTGTCGATCTCTCTCTTTGAGTAACCGACCTGCTTGAGCGCGTCGCGTATCGGGAGCCCGCGCGCGAGCTTCTTCGCCACCTTTGCGGCCTTGTCATAGCCAATCGCTGGGCTTATCGCCGTAATCAGCGCGGGGCTTGTCTCCGCGTAGGCCCTGTTCTTCTTCAGGTTCGGGACGACGTAGTCCAGCACGACCGAGGAGAGCTTTCCCAGAGCCTCCGCGAGGAGCATAATCTGGGTGGTCACGTTGTAGCCGACCAGGGGGACGCCCATGCTTAGCTCGAACTCGCCCAGCATCCCTGCGACCTGGTTCGCCCGGTCGAGGCCGATAACCTGGGCAGAGACGAGCATCGCCGCCTCGACGGTCACCGGGTTCGTCTTCCCAGGCATTATGCTGCTCCCCGGCACCTCGTCCTGGGTGGGTATCTCTATCTCTGCAAGGCCTGTGAATGGCCCTGAGAACATGAGCCTAAGGTCCTGGCAGAGCCGGTAGACGTCGAGCGCGGTGACGCTCAGGACGGAGCTGAGCGCGACGAGGTCGGAGAGCAGCCTCATGGCGCGGAACTTGTTACTCGCCTCTGAGAAGCCCAGCTTCGTCGAGCTGTTGATGCCGCGTATCACGGTCGCCCCGAACCTCGGGTCCGTGTTCATGCCGGTCCCGACCGCGGTGCCGCNNATCGGCAGCTCCTTGGCGTAGGCCATGGCGTTACGTAGGAGCTTGAGGTCGTGGTCGAGCGCGTCCGCGAATGCGGCGAATTCTTGGCCCATCGTCACAGGCAGCGCGTCCCTCAGGTGGGTCCTCCCGGCCTTGTAGACGACGGCGGTGCGCTTCGAGAGCGCCGAGAGGCTCCCGGACGCCTTCAACATCGACGGCGCCAGGTCCCCGTTGCAGAGTGCGACCACAGCGATCCTGATNNTGGCCCATGTTGACGTGGTCGTTTGGGTGGACGACTGCCCTCCTGCCTCCGCTCTTCCTGAAAAGCTCGGTCGCCCTCTCCGCGATGAGCTCGTTGAGGTTCATGTTCAGGCCCGTCCCGGAGCCCGTCTGGAAGACGTCTACGGCGACCTTCGAGTCGTGCTTCCCTTGCATCACCTCGGTCGAGGCCTCGCTTATCGCTGAGGCGATCTTCGGGTCGAGCTTTCCCAAAGAGGAATTCGCCTTGGCAGCCTCGCGCTTGATCAACGCGACCGACCAGATTATCTTGCGAGGGAACCGGGTGCCGGTGTCCATGAACACCTTCTTCGCGCCCTCGACGTATCTCATGCGAGGGTGCTTCTTTCGGTGCGGGCTTTCTTAAGGCTTCGAGTCGCTTCTGTCTATCGCCGAGGCCTTACGCCTATCTTCTCGATGAGCCTTCCGAGCTCGGAGTCGTCCACGGCGTCGACCCTGAGGTAGCGGAGGATCTCGTCCTCGCTCATCTGGAGCCGCTTTGCCTCGTCGACCGTGTATCGGTATGCCTCGATCTCCGTGGGCCGGTCGACGTACTCGAAGGTCTGGTCGAACAGGTCCTTTCCGTCGAGGAACTGCTTGACGTGGACGAGGACGTGTATCACGTCAAGGTAGAGGCAGTTGATCTTCGCTGTGGTGAGGTACTTTGAGCCCACGCAGACTGCCCCCGTGTTGTGGTCGAGCCAGATGCCCCAGTCGGAGTCGACGATGCTCACCTTGAGGTGCCTGACAATCTTGGACATGGTCCGTTGGGAGCCGAAGAGCCTATTGAGCGTGGGCGAGTTCTCGGCGCCAATGAAGATCTGGGTGAACTTGTACTCCCCCAGGTTGACGCTTCGTTTCGCCTTGAATATCTTCGGAGGCATCTGAATAACCAAGAGAGCGGTTGCGGAATCAAAAGACGGGAACTCAACTTCTCTTGACGCATAAGTTACACAAAGGGTTCGCCAACCTATTCTGCGGAGTCTGGCGTATCGCCTTCCACGGTGAAAAGCGCTTTAAGCACTGATGCGACCACCTTTCATGATGAGTGGGCGACAACCTCTTGGGATTTCATCCGCGCCATCATCAAAGGACGGTCCGATGATTCCTTGACGGTCACCTCCACAAGCGGCATACGCGGGGTCTTCAACTCCGAGCTCTTCCCCGAGGAGATGGCCGAGTACACGAGGAACTTCGTCCGGTTGGTCGGAGGAGGGGAGCTGCTTCTCGGCAGAGACACGCGCACGACGGGACCTATCGCCTCGCGGGTGGTCGCAACCGCCATCCTCGGGACGGGCGCTGACGTCATTGACTATGGGATAATCTCCACGCCCGCCATATTCCGCGAGAGCAGGAAGAGGGAGCGGTCTGCGATCATCGTCACGGCGTCTCATAACGAGCCGGAGTGGAACGGCCTGAAGTTCGTCGTCGACGGCCGTGGGATCAACCAGGAGGAGTTCGACCAAGTCCTCCGGAAGGCCCCGAAGAAGGAAGCTGGAGGCGTGACCTCCCCGGGGAGGATGGCCGCCTCGGAAGGCTTCTCCTACAACCAGGAGCTCGTGGACATGGCGGGGGAAGGCTCGGGCAGCGGGGGCAACGCGGTCCTAGACCTCAACGGCGGGGCGGCGATAGGGCACGCTCCGGATATCCTGCGCAGGCTCGGGTGCGAAGTCTTGACGATCGGAGACGCCCAGGGCATCTTCATCAGGACCATCGACCCCACGAACGACCCGTTGGACATGCTCTGCAAGACGATGAAGAAGGAGGAGGCCCACGTCGGCTTTGCGTTCGACTGCGATGGTGACAGGCTGGTGCTGGTCGACAGCGAGGGGAGGAAGCGGACCGGCGACTACATGCTCACGCTGGCGATCAAGGAGGCCCTGCAGAACATGACGGCCAAGGACGTCGTCGTCTCGGTGGACACCACCCAGGCCATCGACGAGGTCGTGAGGGAGGCCGGCGGCCAGGTCTTTCGCTCGAAGGTCGGCGAAGGAAACGTCACCGGTCTAATGGCCCAGAAAGGGGTGCGGCTGGGAGGCGAGGGGAGCTCCGGCGGAATGATCGACGCCAGCTTCAACAACTGCAGGGACTCGCTCGTGGCAGCGATCCTCATAGTAGGAGCCCTGAAGCGCAAGGGCACGAAGGTCTACGACCAGGTGAAGTCGTATCACCAGGCCCGCGAGACGATGCAGATGGCCCGCAAAAAGGCGCTCGACGCAGTCAAGAAGCTGCAGAGGGAGAACCCCAATTCCGAGGCACTGGACGGCCTCAAGATCAGGACTTCGGGTTCCTCGTGGGTGCTGATACGCGTCTCGAACACGGAGGACGGTGTCAGGGTCTCGGCGGAGGCGCCCAGCATGAAGGAGGCCGAACAGCTGGCGCACTCGTACATGCTGAAGGTCAAGCGTGCCGGTGCCTGACCGATGCTCGACGAGTACGACATCATCAAGCTCATCACGGGGCGCTTCGGCAAGCTTCCGGAAAGCTACCTCCCGATAGGCGACGACGTGGCGCTGATCCCTCCTGGGAGAGATGGAGAAAGCGTGGTGCTGAAGTGCGATATGCTGGTCGCCAAGACAGACGTGCCCCCGGGCATGTCGTGGAAGATGGCCGCAAGGAAGGCAGTCGCGATGTGTGTCTCCGACTTTGCTGCGAAGGGGGTACGCCCGACCGCATTCATGGTCTCTCTAGGGATGCAGAGGGGGACCTCAGAAGCGAAGGTGTTGGAGCTCGCATCAGGCCTGCTTGAAGCCTCGCGCGAGTGGGGCGTAAAACTGGTAGGCGGAGATACGAGCGAGGCCGGCGACCTGATAATCGACTGCTCGATGACGGGCTTTGCGAAGAAGATAGTCGGGAGGGGCGGTGCCCGCCCTGGGGAGTATGTGGTGACCAGCGGGCCCTTCGGCCAGACTTCCGCGGGCCTGAAGATCCTCATGGATGGCGCGAAGGCTGAGCCCAGCTTCAGGAAAGAGGCCGTCTCCTCGGTGTGCATGCCGAAGCCGAAGCTCGGGCTTGGGCTCGCCCTCTCGAGATATCTCTCGTCTTCGATAGACTCGAGCGACGGCCTCGCGATATCCCTCCATACCATCTCTGAGATGAGCGGCGTCGGGATGAGGCTGACGAAGCTCCCGTTCGTGAAGGGCCTCGAGGAGTTCGCGTCGCGCAACTCCTACTCGGCGGAGGAGCTCGCGCTTTACGGCGGGGAGGAGTACGAGATAGTCGGGACGGTCAAGAAATCGCGAATCCAAGCGGCGAAGAGCAAGGCGAGCTCCCTAGGCTTCGAGCTGCGAGTGATCGGCGAGACCGTGTTGCCAGGCAACAGCGGCGCGGTCGCCCTTGCGGACGGAAGGAAAGTGCGGAAGGACGGTTGGGTCCACTTTAGAAGCAAAGGTTGACCGCAGCAGCTAGGCTGCCTTTACTGCCTTTGCGAACTTCTTCGCGGTCGCGTCTGCCTTTTCCTTGGTCTCGGATTCCACGAAGACCCTGACGATTGGCTCGGTGCCGCTGGGTCGGATGAGAGCCCATGTCTTCTCGTCCACCCATATCTTCACACCGTCCACCTTCTCCACCTTGCCGTTGCCCATGCGCTCGATCGCCCGCATTATCTCCCTTACCTTGCTTGGGTCGACCGGGACCTTCAACTTCGCCTCGTAGTATTTCGGGAAGGCCGCGGCGATTAGCCTCGAGAGCGGTGCCGCCCGCGTGGCCATCACCTCGAGCAGGAGGGCGGTCGTCATCCCCCCATCGCGAGTAGGCAAGTGCGAGGGGAAGAATCCGCCGCCGTTCTCCTCGAACCCCATAAGCGCCTTCCTCTCCATGATCGTCCTGGAGACATCCACGCTCCCGACCCTTGTCCGTATCACTTTCGCGCCCCGCCTCTTCGCCACGGCCTCGATGACCTGTGATGAGCTGACGGGGGTCACTACGGTGGAGGACGGGTTCCTCTCGAGGAGGTAGTCCGCAAGGAGTGCCCCGGTCTGGTCGCCCCAGTAGAGGTTCCCCGCCTCGTCGCAGAATATGGAACGGTCCCCGTCTCCGTCGTAGCCGACGCCCAGGTCGGCGTTCGAGGCGCGCACCGCGACGGTGAGGTCCCGCAAGTTGTCCGGATGGGGCTCCGGCCCCCTTCCCGGGAAGTTCCCATCGATTATCGCGTTGATCGTTATGACCTTGCAGCCCAGCGCCTCGAGCAGGTAAGGAGCGGCAAGGGACTGGGCTCCGTTCCCCGCGTCTATCACGACCCTGAGCCTTCTCTCTTGGATGAGCTTGGAGTTGACCCTGGACATTATGCCATTGATGTAGGTCCTGATGACCGAGGGCTCCGGTCTGGTGGTGCCGACGTTCTTCCAGTTGGCCTTGTTGGCCGACCCGTCGTGGAAGATCTTCTCGATCCTCTGCTCGTCGAGTCTTGAGATCTCGACGCCATCCGGACCCATTACCTTCACGCCGTTGTATTGCGCCGGGTTGTGCGACGCTGTGACCATCACGGAGCCCCTGTAGCCCAATGCCTTGGTAGCGAACTGGAGGGCTGGCGTGGGGCACATGTCCGACTCTGCTATGTTCCTCCCCGAGCTCATGAGCCCCGCCGTGACAGCCGAGAACATCATCTGGCCTGTTAGGCGACCGTCCCTTCCGACGAGGATTTCGCCTTCCGCGAAATAGGTCCCGATGCTCTCGGCCAGCTTTAGGGCAAAGTTCATGTCGCCGGTCACGCCTGGGATGAATCGGACGCCGTTCGTCCCGAAGAGTCGTCCTTGAGGCGCTAGCACGCTACCGTTTTCCTCAAGGAACTCATTAAAAGGCTTTGAAATAAAGAATTTGGTCTTCTCAGGTCTGATGATATAAGAATTGTAATAATTGTCCTCTCTATCACATATTCATGCAACAAAAAGGATAACTGAAAACATAGGTGCTTGCTTCTTCCATAAACACTTATGTTTAATGCGCAAAAATGGTCACTTGCGGGCCCGTAGCTCAGAATGGATAGAGCACTGGCCTTCTATCTAACGGTGGAAGAGAGCCAGTGGCCGCGAGTTCAAATCTTGCCGGGCCCGCCATCTAATCGAAGCTAAACCTACTCTTTATTACGCACGATTTGGGCTAGGACGGCCATGAGCCCGCCCAAAGAGGAGCCGGAAAGACCCGAATACAAGGCCCTCTTGGCTCAGGATGTAAATCTACGGCGCTGGTTCCAGAACAACGCGAAGGGGAGCCAAATCGTGGCGGAGGTCTACCTGAGGCGGCTGGGCTCCTTCTGTGCTCAGAACCGCATGTCGCCAGGGGCCTACGCCAAGCTCCCGAAGAGGAAGATGGAGGAGATTGCCTTCGACTTTGTCCAGGATATGGAGGCGAAGGTCAACCCAAAGTCTGGCCAGAAGTACGCGCCTAGCTACGTCGACTCCAACCTCAAGGCGATTCTATCCTGGGCTAGGTGGAACAGGAAGCGCTTCGAGATGCGGATTCGGGTCGCAGACTCGAGCAAGAGGCCGACCCTCGAGAACGAACGCGTGCCGACGAACGACGAGCTGAGGAAGGTGCTGTATGCCGACACGACCCCTCTCAGGACGAGGGCGGAGATTGCGATAATGGCATTCGCCGGTTGCAGGCCCGAGGTCCAGGGTAACTATCAAGGGCTGGACGGTCTGAAAATCAAAGACTTTCGCGAGCTTGTCATTGAGGACGGCAAGGTCAGGTTCACTGCCATGCCCGCGCTAATCGTCATCAGGTCGGAGCTTTCAAAATCAAGGCACTGGTATCCAACCTTCATGCTGGCGGAGGGATGCGAGATAATCAAGCAGCACCTTGAGCGAAGGCTCGCGGAGGGGGAAGAGCTCTCTCCTGCAAGCGGCATCATCACGAGCAGCGCAAGGTCTCAGGAGAAGCTACGTAACCTGAAGGTCATCAATGACGCCTCGCCGTTCCTCCGGACGACGAAGATTGGTCTCGACATCCGGAAGGCGATGCGGGCTTCTGGCCTACCCTGGCGACCCTATGTGTTCAGGAGCTACTTTGACACGGCGCTGCTCCTCGGCGAGAGCAAGGGGTTCGTGTCCCACGCATATCAGCAGTGCTGGATGGGACACAAGGGTTCGATAGAGGCGACCTACACCTTGAGAAAAGGAGAGCTGCCAGCTGAGCTTCTCAACGATATGCGCTCAGCCTACGGGAGGGTTGCGGAAGGGCTCGGCACCACGAAGAAAGAGGCCAAGGTGGACCCGAGGGAGAGCCTCATCACAGTGATTATGGTCAAGGAAGGCAAGAGCAGAAAGGAGGCGGAGGAGATGTTGCAGATTTACGAGAGGTTCCAGGAAAGGGCGGGCAAGAAGGTGGAGTTCATGGAGGTAACGGAAGAGGATATCGTGAAGGTAATCGAACTCACGAACGAAGGCGCAAAAGGTGCGAGCGGAAGGCTCGAGACAGATTCTCTTGCCCCGACGAGCGAGCCTCAAAAGGTCGTGGCTGTCGAAGAGGTAGAGCAATTACTAGGCGATGGTTGGGAGTTCGTCGCGAACCTGCCGAACGGGAAGGTAATTGTGCGAAAGTGAGGGCGCGCCGGGGCTGTTTCTAGGAACGGATAGATTAGATGAAACGGATGAATAGAAATCGGTCAATCTATCGGTTTCATCCAATCTTATGCCAAACGCCTATTCTCTGAAAGTCCCGCGGGTTACGGTCTTGGCTTGAATCCTAACAACTCCCTAATCGTCTCAGTGAGCTTATTCTTGGGGATTCCTCCCAAACGTTCAGAGTGGATTATTGCAATGTCGGTCCTAGAGGGAAGAGTGGCAATGACAAACCGGCGGTGGTCAATCATCACCATTGCTAGAGCTGTGACCGCCTTACCAAAATCGCCTCGTTTTTGCGCGTCTTGCATGACCGGATAGAGTCTATGCGCGATTTCGGTAGGCGCGTACAACATTGCTTCTTTCGTCGAGCCCGCCAGCCGAATATCGTTTGTCGGCAAAGTCGGACTGAACCAGACATTGAAGCCTAACGTTTCCTTTGTCTTGGAGTCGGCGAAGTGTTCCGTCAGGTGCTCCCAAACGCCTTCTTCGTAACTTCTGCGTTCATGTTCCCTTTCTGTTCTGAATATGACGGCTAGACGGTCATGCTCAGACCTTCCTTCATCAGTCAGCAAGAATTTGGAGCCCTCTCTCATCGCAAGCCTTCGGCTCATTAGGCTTGCCTTTCGATAAGCGAGAGCAGAGTAAACGGTAGAGCGATTCAGGCCGGTCTTTTGATGAATTTCCATGACGGTTGCCGGACTTGAAAGAGCATTGAGAATCATCTTGTCAATCTGCTTCTGCCTTTTTTGGAACATCATGTCCAAATGTCCAGGATAGTGCTATTCAAGCTAGTCGATTCCGGAGAACCCATGAGCATATCTCGTAATGAGGGTGGAAAACAAAACAGTCAGGTCGGTAAGGAAGGGGCGTTACCTGGCCGGGTACTCTCTCCAAACCCCGTCCAAGAAGCCGTTCTCGAATATCAGAAGGAGGGACTAAACTGCATCCCTATCCCCGCAGGGCAAAAAATGCCAGTCATCGAGTGGAAGAAGTACCAAGTTGAGCCATTCACAGACCTAAGCGCTTTCAAGCCAGATAGCAATGTTGCAGTAATCTGCGGGCAAGCATCGATGAATCATCTCGTACTCGACTTCGAGACCCGGCAAGCATTCGAGGCATTCTTCCCGTCCAAGGCAGAACAGGACAAGATACTTTCTGAGACATGGATTGTGGAATCAGGAGGTGGACGGGGCGGCATCCATATCCACCTTCGCAATGATGCTCCGGTCAAGGCACTTGCGATTCATGAAAAAGGAATAATGGAGCTTGACGTTCAAGGAGAAGGACGCATCGCAATACTCCCGCCAAGCAAGACAAAGAGCGAATACTGGTTCATCAATAAACCACCCGAAATAAAGTCGGTCCACAACTTCGAGAAGTTCATCATAGAAAGGCTGGCCGACCTTGGGGTTCAGAAGTCTAGCGACAAGAGAATTCGAGACTACGGCAAGGGCAGCAACCAAGGCAACAGGCATAACGACGCACTCAAGATGGCGCTCTTCTACATCCACACGCTCAAACTTGAGCCTGACTCGGCGCTTGCTGGGCTGAAGCGCTGGGGCGAGCTATGCGACCCTCCGTATACCGACATGAAGGACCTGCAATCGGTCCTCGACTCTGCAATCTCCTACCTTCCTCCCAAGAAGTTAGCAAGAGAGGAGAAGGTCAAGCTCATTCCTTCGCCAGGTCGATGGGATGACGGCTATGCCTTCGAGCAGATACTGACGCCTGAGGGGTATCGATATGCTGTCCACGAAGATGGAGAAATCAAGGTTGTCGAGCAGGTTGACGTCTACAGCCCGGTCAAGCGGCTCTATTGGCGCACTGCTCCCGGCGTCCCTACCAAGTGCACAAAGGCGGAAGTCTGGAAGGATATACTCGATTACCTCTATGTGCATATCGACTTCGACGATGTGCGGAGCTACACCATCCTTGCCTCCTTCGTCCTAGCAACCTGGACTCTCGAGATGTGGAACGCGGTCGGCTATCTCGGAATTGTGGCAGTAAAGTCGTCTGGCAAGACTCGCGTCCTTGAATGCATCGAGATGTTGGGCTTTCGTGGCCTGATAAGTCCTAGCTTCAGCGAGGCAACGACCTACCACATCATGGACGAGTGTCACCCCATCCTGCTATTCGACGAGGCCGCAAAGTTCGGCAAGGACGAAGGGCGCATAATGGACATAATCAAAGGCGGCCAACGTAGAGGACAGTACGTCTACATCATGCAGGAGGACTCCGAAACCGGCAAGATGGTCCCTACGCCGTTCGACCCGTTCGGTTTCAAAGTCTTCGCCTCAGTGCTGCCACTGAGCGACCAACTCACTTCTCGTTGCATCCCCGTCGGGATATCAAAGAACACTCGCTTCGTTCCACCTTTCGTAAATGACGAATGGGCAAGGGAAATCCGTTCGAAGCTTCTCTACCTGAAGTTCACGAACGGTATAGCCAACGGTGACACCGTAACCTACCCTGACCTTCTGAATGGGCGCGTCGTCGAACTCTATGCACCTCTCGTTAACGTTGTTCCCACCGAAAAGCTTCCGCTTATCATGGACTCGGCGATTAGGACCCAGGAGATTAGGACTCTAGAAGACGCCGACACGTTCGAGGGTGATGTCCTCGCATGCATCATAGAGTTGAGGAAGGAAGGCAAATTCTTCGAGGGCGACACATACCTAACTTCGGATGTCTGTGACAAGATGAACGGCCGTAGGAACCTAGACCCCCAAGCCAAAGATGCCCTCAATGTCCGGAGCATTGGGCATCGTCTCAGCGGTCTGCAGTTTCAAGAACATTCTCGCATTAACAACAAGGCCGCGCGGACACTACCGAATTACACTCTGCTGAAGCAGCTTAGACGCTACTACCCAGCCGACCCTCTGGTTACAGAGCTAGAGGGAGGACTCCCTAAGAACGGATACATCGGATTGATTGACCAGTTGGTATCCAATCCATCCGTTTCATCCAATCCTAGCGAAGGCGGGTCCGGAGCGGTCGAACTAGACAAGCTCAGCCCGGAGCAGCAGAAACGCGTCCAGGGCATAAAGATGCGCAGGAAGGACGAGCTGATGAAATGGCGCAAGCCGCAGTTGATGACGGCCAGTGCGCTTGGCCTTCCCAGACGTGGGAAAAGGAGACGCCAAGAAGGCGGTTCCAGGAAAGGCCGAAGGAAGTGACGGATGAGATTGATGATGAAATCGAAAATCGAAAAGGTTCGGGTTCAGCGCCTTGTTTGTCCGGGCTGTGGAGAAAAATACGACTCCATTTCTGGCTACCCAGACATCAGATGCAGAAAGTGCAAATTTCTCTTTCCGCTTCTTGCAGGACAGAGGATTCCCCAGGAATTTCTAAAGAAAGAAGACGTAGACGCGGTTTGCTGCGATAGGTGCGGCGAACTAGTAACTTGCACCAGCGACAACATGGCCATGTTTGCACTATTCCCTGAAGTCCTATGTCCTAAGGAAGAATGCGTGGACAAGGGGGAAGATGGCTTGTGCGACAATCATCTGCTTGCCATTCAATATAGAAAGTCATGGTATCCGCCTTCCCACTTTCTTAGGAGCGAAGGTCGAGTTGGGCTCATTAGAACTTCGGGCCAAAAAGAACGAGTGGCGCTCTCCATTCTGAATTCCGAAGCAAAGCTTGATGACAGCTCGTTCATGCATGTCCCGAAAACGGTCGATTCAAAGATGCTCTGGATGGACGGCAACGCCGTGGGATACTATACCTACACTCGGACAAACTCGAATTATCCTCTTCCCACGCTCCACCAAATTTTTGTAAGGAAAGAGAATCGACGAAGAGGAT
The DNA here is from genome assembly GCA_003135575.1 of Nitrososphaerota archaeon. Classification (GTDB taxonomy): domain Archaea; phylum Thermoproteota; class Nitrososphaeria; order Nitrososphaerales; family Gagatemarchaeaceae; genus Gagatemarchaeum. The sequence goes on along the minus strand of PLCG01000068.1, from coordinate 45,288 downwards.
ATGCTACGTTGATGCTGAACGAATTTCTATCCGATTTTCCAAAGGGCAACGTAGGTATCGAGTCTCCGAACCGAGATTTCCTTCAAGTTCTAATCAAGGTAGGTCACTTCGCTAATGTCAAAGGAAAATTCAGGGCGCTCGGGCGCATTAGCCTGTATAGTAGCGCAGCCTAGGGCCGAAGACGCGGGAGTCATCGAGACTATTCGCCGGACAATCTTCCCCCGCTTTTCAAGCCGGGTAGGGGGTCTTTATGAAGCAAGACGCTTTCTTGCAAATAGCTAACCTGGCCCAGTGACCGTTAGATTCCAACTTGCTCCCGAGTCTGGCGTATAGGCCTCGACTTGCACATAGTAGGTCTGACTAGCAAGAAACCCTGCGATGTAGGGGAACCCAGAAGCGCTGTATTGGTCCGTATCGTCGTAATTTCCGCTCGCGATGACTATGGTGCTCGCCCAAGTCGGTATGACGGACCATCTGATATCACATGTCCCCTGACAAGTTACCTTTAGCCCTATCCAAGTCCCACTCGAAGTAAAAGGCGGACTGTAATAGCCACANNCGGCCGGGAAGCATGCGGACGCCGGCTGACCCATGCGAAGGAGCGTCTTCGTGCTATTGCTCGTCGAAGTCGCATGAGAAGATGAGAACGATGATTGGCTGATTGCGACGGCCGACGTGCTCGATGATGATAGCGCTACGGGAGCTCTGATGCTTGGGGTCAATTCAGCCATTCCAATCGCACTTGCTAGTGCGACTACTGTGATGAGGACAACCCCGGCAGTCATCATCTTCTTCATCTTACGACCTACTGGACCGCCTTCTCGCCTTTCGCCCTAATCAATCTTGAGTATACCAGTGGGTATACCTACAGAGTGACCCAATAACGATGTTAAGCGGAATCCCCGTGTGCTACCAACCGGTAACCCAAGGTGGCTATTCAGGGAAAGGGGAAATTTGTTAATCGGAAGACGAAGACTTCGAATAAGGAGTATGACAAGTTCTTCATTTATGTCCCGGTCGAGGTTGCGAGAGACGGAACTTTCCCATTCACACCCGACGATGTTGTAACGATACGAATAGACAAGAGCAAGTTAAGAATCTTAGTAGAGAAGTAATGCGGCGCTTTCGAAGCATTGGTTGAAGCGCCAATCCTCCAGGCCATTTTCCGCGCGAGGTCCGCCTTAGATACACGGCTAGTTAGCACCGGTGTGCTGTCTTCCTGTAGTTTCGTGTAGTAACTGCCTGACTCCCTGGCTCTTCCGATAGATTGGGCGGAGCAAGCGCCGGATGTTCACTTGGCGCTGACTGGCTTAGGTTTCCGATTCTCGCTGATGAGATAGAACGCGGCCAAGAGAACACCGAGCAATATCACGGTGAGAATAACACGAGTTTGGAAATCTGTGCTTGGGATTAGTGGGCTGACGATAGACAACACGGCAACTGCGACCAGAAGGCTTGTGAGGTATTCTAGTCTGCCTGAGGATTTCTCAAGTCGGATGACAGTTTCGTCTAGCTGCCTAGTGGCCTCTGCTTGGCTCTCGGTCGCCTTCACCAGCTTTGAGGTCTCCTCACGTAGTTCCTGTATGCGCTGCTTGGTTTCTGAAGACACCTGATTTTGCCGCTCAAGGAGAAGGGAGCTCATGTCTTGTTGTGCGAGGTTCAGCTGTCCTGAGAGATAGTGGAACTTCTCATACTGGTCTACTTCGGCGGGCATGTTTGCGGGAGGCGGATGGTGAAGCGGCAGGGAAATCTTGGTGGTCCACTCAACAACGACGTCTCTCTCGGATTGAATCTTGGCGACTTTCGCTCTAGCGTCGTCAATCCTCTTGTTGAGGGCGTCGCTCATCTAAGGCCCAATTTCACGGGTCTTGAAGATAGGTATTGCGGTGTGGGCGTTCTGCGGCTTCGACATGATTAAAAGCGAAACGACGCATTTCATAGAATGTGAAGTATCGCAGGAAGGAAGCACTCGTTTTCCTCTTCGCGACTCTGTCTCTTGGCGGACTCTTCAGCTATATTGGCATCTACTTGAATCAGACGACGTGGAAGTTTGACATGGCAATCATTGGGGCGTTTCTGCTAGGTGACTACCCTCTGCGATGGATGCTCGGGCTCCGAAAGAACAGGCTTAGTAGCAACAAGACAGTTCTCGCTATCATTCACCTCCTTCAGAAGATTTACCTCCTTCCGAGGCCCTAGTCGTTCTCCTCCTTGGACTAGACTTGCATTGGCGTCCGCTTGGTTTCTCTTAGCCGTCCTTCTGGTCGGAGAGGTGGCCTACCTTGTCGCCATCCCCGCAGGAGTATTCGCTACTGAGCTCAGACCATTCGACATAGCATTATGGAGCCTCGTCTTGAGCCTCATGGTAGCTACCGATTTCAGAGACCATTACAGCAAGGAACTGGGCGCTGACGATTTTTGGGCGAATATTCCACCCTAAGCGTTGAAGCTATTTCTGACTACGGGAACGCGTAAGGAGCAAGCTCCTTGATTGCAACAACACTCTCCACGATTCCGAAGAAGAAGACCGCCTCGCTGAGGATGAGTTCGACATGATTGATTGTACTTTCCTGAGCCAAGTACGGGGGCTCGACCGGGACCTGGGCGGTCCCCACAATCCCATGTATCGCATCGACAACGTAGATGGGAAACGTTCCCGCTGTGGAATAGAATCCAGCAGCGGGACCAACGATGAACTTGCCATCCATGCCCAAGGTGTAGCTAAGCGTCACAGGTTCGGTCGCTGAGCCGCTTGGCTGGCCAGCCAAAGCTCCAGCGATGAGAAACGAGACCGAATCGGCCGTGAGTGGTTGCCCGTTGAGGGTATAGGTCCCGTGAATGGAGATGTTGATAGGTTGGTAGGCGACAATCTCATGGTCAACTGGCGTCTCACCTGTAATTTTCAGGATGCCGGCTACGCTGCCGTTTCTCGTCGCGGAAGCATTCAGGTTCGTGTAGATTGGAAGGGAGATGCTGAGAGGATATTGCGAGTTTGCGACAAACTGACTTCCGGGACCGGTGAAAGCCCCTACGACGAGATAGCTGAAACAACCAGCCACAATGACCACGAACACGATGCCTGCCCTTGCGAGCCAGACTTCGAGGCTCTGGCGGGAGACGCTCAACCGCTCTTGCACATCTAAGCGAACGACTTCAACGTTTCGACCTTCAAGGAGAGCATCAGGGATAAATCATCGAGGCTGGCGCATCACGCGTGTCGCGATTCTTTAGGATTGAGCTGGACGAGCCCGAAGACCCTGAGACCATCAAGTTGGACGCGAAGGTCGAGGAGACTTTGAGAGACATCGCCCGGATGTCATCGAGCGCTCCCGAGGCATTGGCTGCAATCCTTGCCACGAACTTGAAACTAAAGAGGCTCCCGAACGGCGATATCGACTGGACAGGAATGCAGTGGGAGAACGCGGACAAGCTCATCGAGTCGTTGAAACAGGTCTACAAAGAACTCCCTAACCTTTCAACGGTGATGGGGCACTGGACCAACACCCTCTCGGCATACGCGACATACCGGTCACTGAAAAAGCAGGAGAGGCTGACGCAGAGAATCCTCGCCAGCAATCATCTTCTCGCGCAGGCGACTGTCATTCTTGCCGTGGCAACCGCGGTGCTCGCGTTCTTCTCTGCAAATTCAGTCATTCATTTCCTCGGATAGATGGACGCTCAAATATCGTTCTGACCTTCTCGTTCATGAGTCGCACAGTCCCGACTTCGAACGAGCTGACCAGCTCCACTATTGGCCATCCTTCGAGCGTCAAGGCGTTGGCCATGGTCTCGGGGAATGCGTTAACGTAGTAGACTCAAAAATGACTGACCCCCGCTTCGAGCAATAAGGCCACCAAAAAGGCCACGATGTAGGGGCTAATAGCCAAAATCAGGCTCACAGTTGTCGCATACGTCCGGCCTGTTACCATGAAGGCTATGGATAGAATTGAGGCCAGAATTGAGACAGGCAATGAGGCAACGAATACGAGGATGAGAGACCTTTGTGGCCACAAGAATGATGTCACTGGATAGAATTGGTAGAGGAACACGACATTGAGACCATCAATCAACAACGCGGTCAACAACGTTCCAATTTCCATGGTCGCACCTACAACGGTGATTTTGTCAACTCCGCCGATTGATGATATCGATTCAATGACATAGTACGCACATCCCATCGCAAGAGCAAGAGGAATCAGCCCAGCCGCGAAGTATGGCGCTAATGGGGCGGTGGAGGTTGTAATCGCTATTCCTGAAGCATTAAGCAAGAGCGTCCGAAGAACTCCTGTTGTATCCAGAATAGCTGCAGCGGTAAACCAAACACCAGAAGCAAAGAATAGTTTCGTTGCAGCATTCAACCACTGACGTTGCTTGAATGACACCACCTTGTCGAGAAACGCCCAAGGCATTGTTACCCACATTAGGAGGGAGAATGCTGCAAGGCCTAAGCTGGGCTGAAGAAACACGCTCGACAAGGCGATGGCAGAGCTGATAGTAACAAGAAAAGGATATCAAGTTTCCTTGATGCCAATTCCGTCGGGCGGGGCCGCAATCTTTCCTAAATGGCGGAACCCACGCCCAGACATCTAAAGGGAGGCCTCCAAATGTCCAGAATTCTGGAAAGTCCCTTGCGAGGACGGTGATGAAACGGATAAGAGACGGAGTTTGACCTATCATCTCTGGTTGGCAGTAATTCAAATCAGCCTCGGCGGATGCTATGGGCTTGCAGGGCTTTTTGGAATTCTATCCTATGAATGGCAAGTCAATAACGTGAATGCTTACGCTTCAGACCCCTACATCGCGCTTGCGGTGATATTCGGCCTCTGCGCAGTGTTTCTGAGCGCAACCGCCATCATAGTGAAGAACTTCTGACTCTTGCACAGAGTCTCTCGTTTCACGCCTTCGATTAGCCTTTAACAGACCAGAGTGACATCATGCGCTGTGAAGCTTTGGCTGAAGGGAGTCCTGGTCTTCCTCGCCGCAGTGGCCGTCTTATCCGCAATCGGCGCCTCGATGAGCCCACCGGTCCAAAATAACGTCACACCTTTGTCGGTGACAGTTGCGACCAGCCAGACCTACCAATCCTATTCGGACTCAGTCAATGGTTTCACAGTGCAGGTCCCAGGAGCTTGGGAGATATTTCGAAACCCGACCCCGACCTCCGAAGAGAGCGCGGCCGGACTCATCCCTGTCCTCTCAGTCCATCCATCGAACTCGCAGGGGTTTGGCGGGAGTTTCGTCGTCTCGGTCGATAAGTCCCCCCAGATTGGCAGCGCGTCGCAGTACGCCGTGACCTACAAGGAGAAGCTCGCCCAAATTTGGTCGAGCGAGGGGATAACCTACAACTCGCTTCAGAACATGACCTTGGCAGGGTCTCTCGCGTTCGAAATCGCATACACCATCCACTTTCCCACGAACGGCGGTGGCGACTGTCCCGCAAGAGACGTCGTGACTACGCACAACGGCATGGCCTACATCTTGGGGTTCGACACTTGCAGTGCGAGCGACGCAAGCGCGAACCTCACAAGATTTGGGACTTTCGAGTCCAGTTTCGGCTTTTTGAGCCCGTAATTATCACCCCAGCGTGCCGGTTATGGCCCTCATGTTGACGATGCCTCTATAGATTTGCGTCCGAATCGTGGAATCGCTCGCATCTTTGAATTTCGCCTTGACTTGCTCCACGACTTGCTTCCGCTTATCCCCTGCTTCGATTCCGTGCTTATCGAGAGCTTGGATGATGACCTCACCCATGCTGTTGGGCTTGAAAGTCAGGTTCGTCCGTTCCTCCTTTGTCAGAGAGCCGACGTCAGTAGGGAACATCGATAGCACCCTACGCTTCGAGACTTTGCCTTCGCCGACCGTCGCATCCTTTCCAGCTGCTTTCTTGGTTGCCATGGTCGTGAAGGATAGGAATGTGCTTAGTTAACTGGTAATGGTATACTCCTTGCCCCGTCTTGGTCAAGAGGCCTGAATCTAGCCTATTTACAGTGACCGAATTGCTACCAGGATTCCGGTCAGTCAAGGACACACGGACTGCGAGAACTATTTCTGATGTGAAGTTGACCGGTTACTATGTTATCTCGCCCAACTGCGTTAGATAATAACGCACGGCTCGGTCAACTTCCATATTGAACTTGTCCTTGTCCCATTTCTTTGACTCAGGATTCATGTTCACTCCGCACCTGGCAAGCCAAGGCAAGAACCTCAGAGTCTTTGGCCCAAGTTGCTGTTTGTTCTTCATCGCATACTTGTAGAGGTCATTTGTCGTGTTGTACACAGTGAAGTTCGGTTCGCAGAAATAATAAGGCTCCTTTTCATTCCCTTCCTTCAACCAAAGTTCGTTGAACCCAAAATCATTCTTGCGCGTCCTCTTGATTGGACTGTTGGTCTTCAGTTTAGCTTTCAGCTCTTGTTCTTCTCGCTCTGAGGGTTTCTCAGGTTTCAGGTTCTTTGGTTGGCGCTTCTTCCTCTTATTCAAGTCCAAAGCATCCTCCGTTCCACGTCCAAAGGGAAGGCTGCCTCTCGGCATGATGTTCATGTGCTTCAGATATTTCTGGAGCATTTTCGAAAGTTCGTTGGCAATAATGACTTCGGCCCTCTCCAAGTCTTCATCACGCCTAGGGAACCTGTGCGCAACATACTGTCTCAAATGGTCGATGAAGTCCAAATAGATAGGCTCGTCAACCATGACATCGTTCCGATTTGTAGAGGGAATTAGCTCATTGCAGTTTACCCATCCTTTGAAACTTCTTTCGGGGTCAACCGACAACGAACGGATAAACACGTGCTTGACATAGAGGTCGACAGAACCCTTGCCAGCTTTGTCCTGTTTCAGATTGCCCATTACGTCAGTCGCTCCAGTCATTCTGAATAGTCGGTCTTCCTTTGGGTCAACCTTTGATTCTAGTTTAGCGCCGTTGAGGACTACCTCGTAGCCACTTGCGATTCGTAGGCCAAAGACTCTTTTCAGATATTCCGAGAGTTCATCCGTGGGCGGAACGATGTCGGGATTCTTTATGACGATTTGCGTCCCCCGATGGTCGATGAACTTGTTTGCCGCCTTGTATTGGGGAGGTTCAAACCCTTCAATGCTCATCATAATGTCGATTCCAACCTCGCCATTGTTCGTTCTGAACTCAACTTCGTTCTTGAGACGGAGTAAGGCAAGTTTGCCCAGGCCCTTTTGTCCGATGGTTTCACCGCCCAAATTGGCTTTCGAGTCTTGTCCGGCCATGAAGAACCTGTCAATGTCATGAATCCCTTCCCCCCAATCTTCGAAGATGATTTCGTTATTCGAACAAATGACCTCGACCTTCTTGGAACCTTCGTCAAAAGCGTTGGAAATCGCTTCACGGAAGGATTCGAATGCGGAAGGGTACAAGCGAAGGGCAAGTTCTCTTATGAGAGTCGGTCCTGCCTTGTGTTCAAGCTTGACCATGATTTGGCTCAGTACTCATGGATTGTCTACTTTGTTATTGAATCTTTACCAAGAACATTTATTAGAGTTGTAAACAGAGTTTACGACCGTCTTGCAATCGATGGATGAATCAATCCGGTCGAAGTGTCCGAAGTGTGGTCGAGACGGCCTTCAAAGTATAATTTCCCCAAAGAAATCAAGACCTGACTTGAAGTACCTGAGATTTCTTCATGGAAAAGGGGACGAGTGCTACATCGGAAGAATTAGAAGGCCGGGTGAAGGCCTCGGACTCCTTAACCACCCACAAACAAAGGAAGAGTATGAGAAGGCTATGAAGGACATCTCAACACAGATTAGGGAACTAGTCAACTATTACTCCACATCCGAAATTGGGTCGGTCAAGAAGATTAGTAGAACGCTAATGGAACTGTTAGTGAGCTATGGGTACTGAGAACGGTAAATCTGTTATGGTCCACGACTTGCTCATCAATGGTCACGGAGCCTGAATCAAGTCCGTTCAAATCAGGATGCTACTTGGCTTACAGGCGCGTGCCGCAATGTCTACAGTAGTTGTTCTGAGAACTCTGATGTGAGCCGCACTGGGTGCAGAAAATCTTCTCGTCAACTGGCTTGCTGGGGGAGACTGTCGCTGACGATACGAGACCCGGGCGCTTGCTGACTAAGCCTTCCATCTTATCCAACCTAGCCCTAATGTCTTCCATGAATGCGTTATGCTCGTCTGAGTTGAAAGCAATCCAGAGTGACTTATCGTCAGGTTTCTCCAGTTGGTATGCGTCAGTAATTTCACCGGCGTTCATCTTGATGCGCCTTACAGGCAGCCAACCCCTTCTCTCGCCTTCAGAGTTTGGCCTCTTTGGCATACGTTTCCTGGTTCTGTCAAGAACTCGGCGCCTGCCCCTCAGACTCAGAGGTGTCAAGATTCGTCACTCCATGGGATTCATCGACGAGTTTCCTTATTTTGGCTATTCTCGCATCATTGAATAGTTCATCTTCGCTCAGAACTACCCATTCTTTTCGGTAGGAAGAGAAATCCCACTCTTCCAGGGCCAGGTCTATGTTTGCAACGTGGATTTTGTGGTCGATGGACTCATAGAGATATGCGGTTCCCCCGTCATATCCAGCGTCGAATACCAGTCGATTCTTGCTGCCACTAGCAAAGTAAATTTTGGGCGGCCTGACCCTTGTGTCTTCGCTCATGGTCGGTCGATTTAAGTAGTCAGTTTTACTCTTTCTGGTTTTGAACCTCCACTAACTTTTCCGCATTTTGAATGGCTTGCACGTTGACTCGCCAGATAACCTTAATCGACGCGCTCGCTCTCATTTCTTCACTTGTCCGAAGTTCCCGAGAGCTGGTTCGACAAAGCTGAAGGAAACCTACGCCGCGCGACCGCGTCCTACAAAGATGAAGAATATTGGGACGCAATCTCTCAGCTACAACAGGCAAATGAGAAGATTGCCAAGGGTCTTCTCTTCAAGACGGGGATGCTTCCTACTTCTCGGGAGCAACGCAATCTTATGGCCTCGTTCTTTGGAGTCAAGAAAACAAGGCCTGAGGACTTGGGGCATGCTTGGGGTGAGAATTTGCTAGACGACTTCGTTCCATTTCTATCATCATTTGAGCAAATCACGAAAGCGTTGAAGGCGGGGAAATCCGAACCCTCGAGGTCAGCGGCCGATTGGTGGAAAGANNGAAACTTGAAGCAGCGCGTGCAACAAAGGAAAATCCTCTTGCTTCATTGAACGAGCTGGACGCGACAATCAAAGACTGCAACAAGGCCATTGACTTGGCTCTAGCGCTCCCTTCAACACTGAACCTTCCAGAGCCGAAGCCCCCTAGCTCTGAAGATATTGCTGCGAGTTTGGATAAGGGCCTTCGGGCCTTTGGAATCAAACTCGACAAGAAGACTCTGAAAGATGCCGAAGCGACCGCGCGCTCAAGGACCCCTGGTTTTGTGAAAGATTTCAACGGCGTGTTTCTGAAATCTGCCCAATTCTCCTATCTATTGGTGAGTCTGATGGTTCTCAATGTTCACCTTCAGAAGCATCACACTCTTGCGAACTACCCTACCAAACGGGTCGTCTATGATAAGAAATTGCCATTGGTCGCAAGGTTCGCGGAACTACACGCGTTGCTTCAGCGATGCTTAGATTTTGGTAGGTCGCTGTAGTTTGAAATGGGCGCTTCAGACAAGCCGAACTGGTCTCGTCTTAGGTTCCTTCCGTTCCCATTTGCCATATGCTACAGGTAGACCATTATCGATTCCAAGTTTCACTTCGGACGGAGTGGCCGCTTCTCTCAATTTCCGCCAGAACGATTCGTCATCATTCTCATCTTCTTCATGTCTCTTGGCTTTTGCGTTGAGTTTGTCCACCATTGTTTGACACTTGTGGAGAAGAAGGACGGTTCAGCGTATAAGACTTGTGGGGAAAATTCCCCACAGAATCATAGTTAGCCAGCCGTCTTTTGGGCATTTTTCGATAAGGTTCGAACTCGAATAGATACCAAATCTTGCCGAAGTCAGATTTGAGTTGGCTTACGCTACTGAAAAGAACTATGCTTGCGGTGAAGCAGACGAACTCGGAGTGGGTCTCTTCATGGGCTGAACGACGTTCGTGGATGAGACCGCATACAGCGGGTCACCGAATTGGTCCCAATAGTTCTTGATTCTGTGCACGAGAGTTACGACCAGCTTCACTTTCAGCATGTCCCCTGACTCCACCAATCTGTACATGTTCCAATCCTCGACCAACGGGGTGAACTGGACCTCCATCTTGTCCACAAGGTCGAGGCTCAATATCGGCTGAGGCTGAGGATTCGGTGCCCCCTTGAGCCGTTCATTAGCTCTCTTGGTCACCATCACGTTCTGGAAGCTGGCTCCGAACTGCTCCTGCGGTTGCGGACTCGCACCTGGCGCTGCTTGGGTAGCCAAACCTCCCAAATTCACCTTGTAGAGCTTCAGAAGGAGCGATTTAATGCGAATTATCGAACCGTCAGACAAATCGTAAACATTCCACCCCTCCTTCTCGGGCTCGAACTCGACCTCAACCAAGCCGGGCTGAACCCCTGACAAGTCAGTACGCCTCTCCGACCATGAGCGCTCTCACCCTGGAGTCCTTGAGACCACGAAATCCATAGTCGAAGGTCGCGACCTCGGGAGCGGAGAGACGGGCTGCGAAGCTGGCAATGGTCGCGTCACAGCCACCTACGCCTACCCATTTACTATCAGTGGTCCGAAACACGGAGTCCGATACCCTGAGGATATCATGGACGTCCTGAAACAGCGGCGGCGACCCCTGAACGTTCACGAGGTCGTCCGAATCGGTTACTTCGAATCCAATGTCCTTTATGAACCTCATAAGGGTCGATTCGACCTGAGCCATTTCGTCTCGCGTTGGAGTCCGGCCACGCTGTTGGGCAATCATGTTTCGAACGACGCTAAGATATTCGGACNNACACCGTGAAGCTGGACAGCACTCCCTGCCTCCTGCCAGTCCTGACATCGTTCAGGAAACGGGTAGTCTTTCCGGCCTTAGCTCCGTCTGTGCCTCGAGCGGCGTAAACAAGAATCATGGCATCGACGTAAGTCCTTTTGGGCGTGGAGCTTGTAGTACCGGTGCTCATTCGGTGCCGTGTCTCTCTGCTTCGAAAGCAGCGTCGATGTCATCTTCCGTGACTCCATCAAGCTCAGGGAACTGTCTTAGAAGAGAACCAGTGAAGGCTTCCAGAGCACCTTCCCTCGCCGGCCCTGCTGGGATTATCGGCCTTGGACGCCCGTCGCCAGAAGTGAACATCACCTTTCGAAGGCCCTCAAGGTGCGGCCAGTCAGACTCGGCGACGCTAAAGTAAACCACGGTCGAGACCGGAGGCAAGGGCTCGTCGTTCAGAATCGGCGTACCCGCCGCTACTCCAGAGGACGGGAACGTGACAAGAAGCCGCTCTTCCCGCGTATAGTTGAGCATAAGATAAGCCCATTCGAGCCCGGAGCATGCTTTAAGCGTTATGCACTTGACGTAAGCATGCGTCTGGCGCTTCACGCAAGGCGTAGCCTGACCGTCGCTTTTAGCATGGGCACGGCCATAAAAGGGACTCCTAGACCTGTCTAACGTATCGGTCTGAAAAAACACACCAGAATTCGCGCGAGGGCAAGAATCGGCCTAGGCGTATCTCTGTCTTAGCGAGAGAGCTTCCATGGCTCTGATTCCAGCTTTTCGGAAGATTTTCTGCGTAGGTTCGAACTCTAGTAGAAAGCAAATCTTGCCGAACCAGGTTCAGACGGTTTTCTAACTGGCGCGTTATTTGCTTGTATGTGCTGTCTCAGGTCTTGACAATTGCATTTGGTATTATAGCCATATCACTATAGCATTATAGTATAATGATTATAATACTTATATAATGCTGAAATGCCGAATTAGGTGATTAGAACATGTCTGGCAACGGTAATACCGAACTCAAAATCATAGATACAATGTCCAGAAACATCGGCAAGCCGACTTCAATCAATGAACTTACCAAAGAAATTAAACGACTATATGGCTCAGCATACTATGCAAACACATACAATTCGTTACAGGAGCTTTGGAAGGAACGATTTCTAACAATAGAGAAGTTTGGCAATTCGTCAATCGCTTCTTTTGATTTCACAAATTACCTTACTCCTGATTTACTGACAGAGATGGAACTAAAGAAGAAGCGCGAATTCTTAGCAAACCGGCCTGAATTACAACCGCTATTCGAAAGCATCGAAGATGAATTCAGGAATTCCGCTTTGATTAAATCAATCACCCTAATCAATCCTGAAAGGAACATCAAACTCAACAAAGCAGACTTGCTGATTATCCTAGACGGACAGCATAGTATCGAAAGTAAGTTACATGAAAAACTGAGGTCGATTCAAAAGAGGCAATATCTCAAAATCAACCCGCTATTTCTGAGAACAAGCGAACTGTTAGATTTCCTCAAGTCCAAAGAGCGGAACCCTCTCAAAGAGATGCTATACGATAAACTGACTTTCTATTTGCCGCAAGACTTCTGGGCTCAAATTAGAAATGCGTACATCCACGGTTTTCAAATAAGCTTTGAAAAAGACGAGACAAATCCGGCGAGGATGTCCGAATCAGATTTAATGCATAATTTGGCAAGATTCGGCTACAAGGAAATCGGACCTGAGATGAGACAAGGACAACAAGAGATATGCATTGAATACATCATCACATCGATACTATTGAAAGATGATGCGAGAAGGATAGATGCAATCCCTATAATCTTGGCCAAGAACAAAGCCAACTATGAGCTGTTAGGCTTTCTTTCCAGGAAATATGGGCTCTCTGAACGGCTACTTGGATTGCTTATCGCACTGAACCAAATCAAGCCATCGAATGATGTTGAAAGAGCGATAGGCGGCATGCAGGAATCAGGAATCAAAGAGATTAAGATTAGCGAGAAGAGCATAAGAGACAAGATGTTGCTGTATAATGCCATCTAGAAGGCGGAGCCTAGACAAGAGGCCTCTCTTCGATTTTCTCCAGCTGGTAGACGAGCGGCTACAAGCCAAAATCAGGCTAGTCGCAGCAGGAGGCACCGCCATGACGCTCCTTGACTTGAAACCTTCAACAATCGATGTAGACTTCACAGGGCCGCTCTCCGATATCGAGGCATTTCGAGAGGTCGTTTCCGTTCTGCGACCCGGCTTTAGAGTTGACACATGGCCTGACGGACAGGTGTTCAGCCAATTCCTACCGCCAGACTATCTTGAGAAGAGCATAGAAATCAAGGCCCCGCTCAAACTTGTCAAACTAAGCGCTTTGAATCCGCTAGACATAGTCGCAACGAAGATAGGGAGACTCGATGGCCGAGACGAACAAGATATAGGAGCTTGCGTGGAGAAATACAAGCTGACCAAGAAGGCAATACGACAGCGAGCAAAGCAGATTGGCTACGCTGGAAACGAGGCAGTCTACGAAGACAACCTGAATAGCGTGCTCAAGCGGCTCTCTTCAAAGGGCTACGCATCGACTGTGATGCGTTAGTTGTTAAGTCGTGCGTTCATGCTTTAGGATTACAATGGGTCAACTTCAGATATTTTATCACTGGGCGTCGTCGCTGTCGCTCACCACACGACCTGGGAGCCCAAAGCGCCTTCCCAGCAGTCGTTTTAATTTCCGGATATACTCGCCGTCGTCTTCTACCCACTCGACCAATGCCCGTTCTCTTCTTCTAAGCTCGGCAATTGTCTTTCGTGCTTCTTTGACCTCCTGAAGGACTTGCAATAGCTCATCATCTCTTGCGAAAGATTGGTTTGGTTTCTGTGGTCTTATGCCTCGGATTTCTAGCATTTGGGAATTTAGTCCCCTGGTCACCTCAATCTCCGCACCGGATGGTGTGGGCTTCACAAGCCAATATTCTGTGAATTCGTGGTCGAGAAAGGCTGCTAAATGTTGCATCACGTGTGCGCCATTGCCGATTGTCCGTCCGCACACTTCGCATACGTACATTCTGGTTGACAAATCATTTCACTGCCTTACGGACAATTACGACCCTCTCGCCCTGCACCACTTCCATCATCCAGTCGAGTTGGTCTCCCGATTGTAGGCCTAGAAACGCGACAATCCCTTCTGGTACAGTTGCGCGAAGAGACTTCGTTTTTGGGCTTGCAAGGCTTGTTGTGCTGTGAAGCGAACTCATGCTATCAAGATACTTTGCTTAGGTATATAAGATTGCATGTCCTGAGCATATGGTTACTAGACCTGAACTCTACTAGAGACTAAATCTTGCCGGGCCCGCCATCATTCCAATCCTCGGCCTACTTTCGTGAAGCAGTGGCGATCCGGTACGATGGAATGATTTTTAGGGGGAGGGGTGCCAACCGGGGCCTCGAGGAAACGGAGTCCAGCGTCGTCACCATGAAAAAAAGGATAATCGCGTCAATCGTCGTCGCGGCCTTGGTCGTTGGCGTCTTGGCCTATTATGAGTACTCGTCCTACGAGGGCGCGGTCCTCCAGACGACCGTCGTCAGCGGCAAGATAACCGGAATCGAGGCATCCGGACCGGGAGGAGGCGGTGTGCCGGCTCCCGCTCCGGGAGGGGCAGTTGCAGGGGCTCCCGCGGGCGGTGCAAAGACGACCTCAGCCGGAGGCGTCTCTTTCGTCACCATATCTGTCCCGGGCGACTCGTTCACCCAAGAGCTGGGATGCGGCACCTTGCCTTACTTCTCCGGCCAGACGGTCCAGGTCGCCGACCAGCTCTTGCGAAGCGGGCAACACCAATATGCGCCGGACATTGCCTGCAAGGGTGACACCTCCCAGTTCAAGAGCCTCCACCTGACTAGCACCAGCACCTCTACCACGTAGGAGATTCTTCGGGCGGGTCTATGGGATCGTGATCAAGGCAACCGAGACTTGCGAGATGGGCAGAGATGATGTCGTGGTCGCGAAAATGGTCACCGCATAGCTGCCCGATGGAAGGCCCAAGGTCGGGATGAAGACCATCGACGAGCCTCCCGGAGCAATCGCCACCGACCCCAAGAAGACTCCCACTGCCTGCCCGGCCGTGTTTCTCGCCACTGCCCAGACGTATGCGGAAATGGGCACGTTGTAGGAATTGGCGTATCCTATCTGCAGGCCCGCGTAGCCTCCGACGACCGATTGGGTCGGAAGAGTCGAAGTTCCGAACGTGTTTACGTCCAAATTGCTTGTGGTGCCAGAGGACGTAGTGGCCTGAGTCGAGGTAATCGTCGTGGTCACCGTGGCGGTCGTCGTAGCTGTAATTGTGGNNTTATCGTGCTGATGCCGGTAGTCGCGGCCGACCCGAAGTACGCGTTCATCGTCGCGTTCTGCGTCAGCGTCACGGTCCGTATGGGGGTCGTGGTCCCGTCGTCCCAGTGGTCGAAGACGTAGCCGCCAGAGTTACCGATTGAGACCGTGTACTGGGCGCCCGCGGTCCCGGAATAGGTCACCGGTGTGAACCCTGTCGCGACCGTGTTGCCGCCGGACGATATCACGGCCCAGAGGCCGGGGGTCGTCGCCCCGCTCAGCGCTAGCGACCGCACGGTCAGGATCTGTCTCGGGGCGACCTGCGCGGTCCTGAAGTGGGCTGTGAGGGTCGTGTCCTGAGTCACCGTGAGCGTCCTCGTAGGGCTGGTCGTCGAGTCGTCCCAGTGGTCGAAGATGAAACTGCCGAAGTTGGCCACCGTGACCGTGTATCCCGCTCCGGAGGGGACGGACTGGATCAACGGCGTGTATCCTGAGGCCACGGCGCCGCCGTTGGTGGACGCAATCGCGGTCGAGACGCCGACGACCGGGAGCCCCGCGGCGTTCACGGAATTCACGGTGAGCGGCACGGAAGTCAGGGTCGGGCTCGCCAGCAGGCCCACCAGCTTCGAAAAGTCTCCTGTCAGGGTGCCGTACGGGTTGGGCAGCTGGTCAGGGGTCACGTAGACGTAGTTCGCGTAGTTGAAGACGTTGCTCACGGCGGAACCGTTCCAGACATCCACCCCGTACGCTATGACCGCGAAGTTGTTCTTGGGCATCCCGAGCGTCATCGCTTGCAGCGACGAGGTGTTTGGCACCCCCTGATTTTCGTAGGTGACTATGACGTCCAATGTCCCCACATAGCTAGGGATGGTGTTGGCTCCAGGATTCCCGACCGTGAACCCTAGGCCCACCGACTTTGCGTACTGGTTCAGGTCGACATAGTAGTTCTCGTTCCCGGCGACGTTCGACATCTCATCGAAGAATATCCCGCTGATGTTGTACCAGCTCTTGTAGCTGTTGATGTCGGCCTTCACGTCAGACAGAGGCCTTGCGGCATAGCTCGTGTGGTCGTATCCCAGCACGACAACTCCCGCAGCCCGAAGGTTGTTTATGCCGTCGACATAGTTCTGGTCTTTGGCCGTTCCAGGACCGTTGTTGGGGTTGATGATTACGACCATCTCGACCCCGGGGTTGGCCTGCTTCGCGGCGATGATCTGGCTCCAGCTGATTCCGGGGTAGGTGTAGAGAGGGACGAGGAGGGCACCTAGAAACGAAAGCGTGGCAACGGACACGATCAGCGCACCAATTACGACTCTGGTCCGTATCCTGCTCCTGGACCTAACCCTCTCTCTGCTAATCATACCAGGGAATTACACATCGTTAGTGATATGCCGGAGGTGTCTCTAAGTGGGGTGTGCAGGAGTACTATTAATCCAGGAAATGTAGCATCACGACATAACTCCGTGACATATCAATGCCGCTGTCCCCACTAATATCTTCGCGAACTTCCATAGATTCTCATGTATGAAGTTGTAGTATCGCAGAAAGTGTCCCCAACGGGGATAGTCGGGCTCGACCATATCATCGGCGGCGGCTTTCAGAAGGGCAGCTTGGTCATGCTGGCAGGCAATCCAGGCACTGGAAAGACGGTCTTCGCATGCAAGTTTCTCTCCACCGGCATCACCAACCACGGTGAGCCTGGGATCTATGTCTCCTTTGGAGAGAACAAGCAAACTCTCATCGCCAACATAGCCGCGCAGTTCGGCCCCGAGATTGGTAAATCCCTGAAGAGCGAGAAGCTCAAGTTTCTCGAATACACCGTTATGACTGAGGTCGGGTTGGAGGCGGTCCTCAAGTCGATCCTGGATGAGGTCCACAGGACTGGGGCAAAGAGGCTGGTGATCGACAGCTACTCTGCGATGGCTCCGTTGTTCGAGAAGTCAGGGGTGAGGACTGTCTTGCACGCGGTTCTAGGCGAGATCATCAGGGAAGCGCAGTGCACCACTATCGTGATTTGCGAGGTTCCGCGCGGCGACATGAACCTCGGCACAGGCGTAGAGGAGTTTGTGGCCGACAGTGTGTTGCTACTTGGCGTCACGGAACTGGATGGGAGGCCCATCAGGGAGATAGAGATCTTGAAGATGAGAGGCGCCAAACTGGAGAAGTCAAAGTGCATCTTCTCCTTGGAGGGAGGTTTCGAGGTGTTCGAGCCGATTGATTCAAATCAAACCGAGGCACCAGCCCCTTTCAAGGGGATAGCGGATGCGCCAAACCGGTACTCAACAGGCTTGGTTCAACTTGACGATATCCTATCTGGGGGCTATTCCAGGGGCGACATCGTCCTCTTGGAGGTCGAGGAGAACGTCTCTGCAGCGGATTATAGCATGTTCACGCTTCCTTGTATCAGAAACTTCCTGAGGCACGGCAAGGCGGTCATCGACATCCCTTCAATCGGAATCGGCATGACGTTACCTGAGTCCCTTATGAAGCAGGGAGACCTTAAGTTGGAGCAACTTAACGAGCTTCTGACGATGTGTGTCCCTAAAGAACATCTGGAGGTATCGCCTAAGAAGTCGCAGGTTTGGACATTTGACGGAAGCGACGTCGTGGGAAGCCTCGAGAACTTTCCCGCGATGATAGACAAGCTTACGCAAAAGTTCCAGCAGACCTCACTATACATGGAAGGCATCGACACGCTGTTCTCGAGCTTCGGCCCTGAAAATGTCGTAAAGATCCTGAACGCGACGATAACTGCTAGTCGAAGCCACGGGAACCTTAACCTGATGATTCTCAGGCCCGGGATACCCCTGCCGTCCCTGTACAGCATGTTACGGTCGATTGCAGACGTTCACCTGAAGCTAATCAAGAAGCAAGGCACGCTCTTGTTCCTCGGGCTGAAGCCTTGGACGGGGATGTATGCGGTTCAGATCAATCCGACTCTAGGCTTTCCGTGGCCAAGGCTGGCGCCCCTAGTTTGATTCTCGCGCCTAGTCTTGGCCTGGGGATCTAAATGCGCGACCGCCCCATGCACAGCGGGACTGAAATCTCGCTAGAGCAGTGTAAAGGAGAAGAGTATCGCGCAATCTTCCAGAAGGTCTACCGCATCGTCTCTCTGCAGTTCTCGAACCCTGACCTGAGGGGGATCAAGGGTTTCATCTTCGCCGGAGAGACTGGGGTTGGCAAGACCCTCATGGCAAAGATGGTGGCGCGCGAGCTGTCGGTGCCTCTCCTGTTCGTCGATTCGGCGACGATTGCTAGGAAGCACTTCGGTGAATCAGAGCAGCTGATCTCCAAGCTCTTCGAGGAGTCCCAGCACAACAAGGCCGTGCTGCTGTTTGACGACGTCGAGGCCCTCTTCCTCGACAGGACCAAGGAGGCAAGCGAGGGTTGGAACACAGGCATGAACAACGTTCTGTTTCACCAGCTTGACAATCTCGACACCTCCAAGTGCGCAGTGATAATGACCACCAACCTGATCACTTTTCTCGACAAGGCGCTGCAAGACCGGTTGTATCCTATCCAGTTCCCACTGCCAAGCCTGCAAACGCTCATCGCGATAGCCCAGATGAGGTGCAATGACCTCAAGATCGGCTCGGAGGGCGTTGAGCAGACGATTCGTGCGGCGCCGGAGAGCTTCCGGTCCATAAGGGCCGTCGAGAAGTTGGTCTTCGAAGACTACATCAACCAGATTGAGGTTCTCGCCTCGCGACAAGGCTCAAACGTTGTCCTCGTGTAGATTCCCGATAACCTCAACCACTAATCGGGATTCTGTTCGTCGTAAGTGACTTTGGGTTCCGACGGGGGCTTCTTACCCCTTAAATATCAACGCCAGTCAAGAAAGCAGTAGAGGGGACCAAAACGAGAGTGTCGATGCGCGCGGTTGCAATAGTCGCGATTCCGATGGCACTTTTGGCTTTCGTGCTATTCTTCTTCAGAGAGAGTGTAGTCGAGGCAGTGGGAGTAATCTGGGCGATTTTCCTAGTCGGCGGCCTCCTCGCCGCCATTTTCCTAGGTCTCTCGTCCTTCAACTTCGCAGGTTTCCGTCTGCCGAGGAGCATTGAGAGGATGAGGACAACGGCCTACCTCTCGGTTCAGTTGCTGCCTGTGATAGTGTTTCTGCTTTCCGGGCTCGGCATGTTCGCCTTTGGGTGGCTGCCGATACTTGTGTTGATGGCAATCACGTCTGTCTCGGCCGGGCTCTACCTCAGGGGCGGAGATGTCGATCGGTAGTCCTTTCCAGGCAACGGGTCGCTGACCTCGCCGCAGCCTGTTGCGCAATCGATTAGCTATCTCAAAGAACGACTTTGTCCTGCCGCATTCACCAAAGTAATATTGGGTCTTCGTGACTAATCCAGCATAGCTTTTTGCCCAAGAAAAATCAAGTCAGCTCGTCGTCACTCTGACTAGAGCACCGCCAAGGTGGCGAAAACCCGCATTACTCCTCGGGATTCTTTCGATTGCTCTCTTGGCAGCTTTTCTTCGCCCACTCCCCTCCTTCTCGCTGCTCATACTCTGGATGGCATACGCGGGTCTGGGCTTCGGCATATTCTTCCTCCTCTACGCCGTGAGGTACTATGTAGCTACCATAGCGGTGGTTCTTTCTGCGGAGTCGGTGAGTGACCTCGCGACCTCTAACGGGAGCGATTTCTCCCCTTTGGTCTCAGTGCATCTCGCGCTCTATAACGAGGAGAAGGTGGTTACGCGGTTGCTCACCTCCTGCGGGAGCTTTGACTATCCGAACTACGAAGTGATCGTGGTGGACGATTCGAACGACGGGACGACTGCGCTGCTTGAGGCCTGGAAAGGAAATCCACGGTTCAAGATTGTTCACAGGGACACCAGGGCCGGGTTCAAAGGAGGGGCCTTGGTGGAAGCCCTCCAGCGCACTGACCCTGCTGCGGAGTACGTGGTCGTGTTCGACGCGGATTTCGTTCCTCCGCCCGACACGCTGAAGAAGTTCCTTTCCTACTTTGACAACGAGAGACAGGCAACAAGGATGAAACTCGGGGCAGTGCAAGGGTACCAGAGGCACGTACTGAATCGGCATGAAAACTGGTTGACCAGAGGGGTGTCGACCGAGTTTAGCGGTTCGTACATGATAGAGCGGGCTTTCGAGCAGTCGTTCGGCCTGATGAAGATGATAGCAGGGAGCGTCTTCATGATTCGGGCAGAGGTGCTCCGTAAGTTTGGATGGTCGACAAGCATAACCGAAGACTGGAACCTTACTCTGAGGTTGTACTTAGGTGGCTACAAGGTTCGCTACAGCCCGCTGATTGAGGCGCCTGCGGAGTGTCCGTCCAATCTCCGCCTGCTGATCAGGCAAAGGATGCGGTGGGCTGAGGGACACAATTTCAACATGAAGAAGCAGTTCCTGAGCGTCATCCGATCAGCTGAATTGACATTGAGGGAGAAGTACGAGTTTGTGTACTTCAGCCTCTACTACTTCCAGTCACTCTTTCTCCTGCTAGGGACTCTGTGCTGGATACTGCCCGCGATTCTGAATGTGGCGCTCCCGTTCTGGACGTCCCAGTTTGGGTGGGCTCTCGTGTTCATCAATCTGGTTGCCCTTCCTTTCATGTCTCTTGGAGGCCTCTATCTCGAGAAAAGGCTGAAGGGAGACTTGTCAGGAATCCTGTCCCAGGTCCTCATCGTCTACGCGTTGGCGCCCTATCAGGCCTTTGCCAGCCTAAAGGGACTCCTCGAGTCCAAAGAGGGGGTTTGGGCGAGGACTCTTAAGACTGGGAAGGTGAAGGGATTCATTCCCAAACTCGAGCCAAGGAAAGTCATGAAGGACCTTCTCCCTAACGGGTAAGGCCGATGAAGCACAGGATCCTGTTACTTGTTTCTTTATGCCTATTTGTGATCGCGTTCTTCTTGTATGCAGAGATTCAGTTGGTCTCGAAAGGGCCTTTTGGGACAGAATCTTTTCTGCCTTGCTTCGCAAGATCGCCGAATTACTGGACTTACGGAGGAACGGTGGCGCCGAACGCTTGCACGTTTTTCAACAACGACCAAGCGCTAGAAGTGTCAGGGTTTGCTTCCTTCTTCTCATTTCTGACTTGGAACTATTTGAGTGAAATTGGGAAGGGCAGACTCAAACTAGCGATTGGAAGGACTCTGTTGGCATACGGGTCCATCATAGGACTAATCGTCTTCATCACCAACTATGTCCTTTGGAAAGTGCCTGGTTACGACTGGGTAGGCAATCCGTGGGGGCTGCCGTGGTGGTCTGAGCAAGTCACCTATCAGACTTGTTTCATCAGACAGGCTGATTTTGCTGGCGGGCACCCTAACTGCGTCTTCTTGAATTACGCAAACGTGTTAGAAATAAGCATCCTGCTGGTAGTCGTAGGATTTTATCTGTCGGTATGGTACTCGGCTTCTAAGGAATGATGGAGCGAGAGAGAAGTCGGGCCATTTACGCTCCGCCCAGCATGATATTTCAGTTCACGAGTTCTAGTCCTCGTGCTACTCGTTTTCCAAGACTAGGGTCGGCTTTGGTGAGGTTTTCGGCCATGCGTCGCTGAATCGGCTTGCCTGCCTTTCCCAGCGAATCCACTATGTTGTCGACCAAATGGTCCTGATCTGTCCTTCCAAGGGAGCGATAGCGCCTGCCTGCCTGCTCAAAGTCGCTCGTCAGGCCGATCTTGTGACGCATCTCGCGTCCCTTGATGAATTCGTGGGTCGTGGCCGTGGCTGGCGCTTCTCGTGGCATTCCGCCGGCCAAAGTGTTTGGCTCATAATTGGCCGTCCCCCCACCATAAGGCGCATACTGCATGGCGCCGTCGCGTTGGTTGTTGTCGACCGACGCTTGCGGCCGGTTGACTGGAAGCTGCAGATAGTTGGCGCCCAGTCGATGCCGCTGGGTATCTGGATATGAGAAGATTCTGCCTTGCAAGAGCTTGTCAGCAGAGAACTCGATCCCTGGAACTACGGAGGCCAGGGCGAAGGCAGACTGCTCCACTTCAGCAAAGTAATTCTGGGGGTTGCGGTTGAGCACCATCTTGCCCACAGGCATGAGAGGGAACTTGTCCTCAGGCCAGGTCTTTGTGGCGTCTAGCGGGTCGAAGTCCTGCTTCAACTCGTCGGCGATCTCCATGAGCTGGACATTCAACTCATACTCCACGGTCTTGCCTGAAGCAATCGTGTCGAACAAGTCGCGCGTCGCGACGTCGGGATCTTCGCCGGCTAGACGTGTCGCCTCATGGCGATCGATGGTCTCGGCTCCTGCCTTTGGCTTCCAGTGATACTTCACATAGACGGCTCCCCCCCTGGCGTTCACCCATTCGAACGTGTTGACGCCGAACCCTTCCATCGTCCTGTAGCTCTTCACCGTTCCTCTGTCGGAAAATAGCCACGTGATCAAGTGAGTCGATTCAGGAGTCAGCGAGATGAAATCCCAAAACCGGCTGTTTGCCGACGAACTTGTGGGCATGTTCGTGTCGGGGGCAGGCTTCAAGGCGTGCACCATGTCGGGGAACTTGACGGAGTCTCTGATGAAGAAGACCGGGAAGTTTAGTCCTACCAGATCGTAGTTTCCGTCTTCCGTGTAGAACTTCACTGCAAAGCCCCTTGGATCACGAGCCGTATCCGCAGATCCCCGGGCACCAATCACGGTGGAGAAACGGACAAAGACCGGCGTCTTCTTCCCGGCGTCCTGAAGGAACTTTGCGCAGGAATACTTTGCCATGCTCTTGTGCACTTGGAAGTAGCCGTATGCCCCGGCGCCCTTGGCGTGGACGACGCGCTCAGGGATGCGCTCACGGTCAAAGTGTGCGAGTTTCTCGACCAGCTGGACATCCTGTAGCAGCCCAGGTCCGCGTTGGCCGACGGTGAGTGAATTCTGGTTGTCGGAAACAGGCACGCCTTGGTTCGTAGTAAGATGTCTTTCTTTCTTGCGACGGGCTTGATCCTTCTTCATGTTATAACCATGCGGCTCATTTCGTTTCCGAGTTAAAACCATTCTTCAAAGGGAGTAGGTGCTGCCAAAACCTTTGCTAAATTTGAAATCCAGTAAAGTCGAGGTCTTGCGTGGCCCGCGACCCTGATCNNGCCCGACAAACACGAACTCCCTGAACTCATCATCTTCCTTGGCCTTCTTGAAGGTCCAGTCGACGTACGCCGCTGTCTCGACGAAGCCGACCTCTTTCATCGTCCGGAGAAGGTCGCCCACGTCGAAGAGCCCGAACCTGTGAACGTCGTTCCGAAGGACGATGGTCTTCGCGCCATCCTTGATTAGATATGAGAANNGAATATTACGACGCCGCGCGCTCCCAGGTGGTCATGAAGGCCCTGGAGCGTCCGTCTCAGGTCTGAGACTGTCACGTTGTAGGAGATTGCGCTGAAGAGGCAGATTGCTGCATCATACTTCCCGTCAACAACGGCGTCAAGGTCTCTCATGTCTCCCCGAAGGAATCTCGCATGGTCCTTGACTTTCCTCCTTGCGATGCTCAGCATGTCGTCGCTGATGTCTACGCCGGTGATCTCATAGCCTCGTGCGGCGAGGATTTTTGAGTGGTTGCCAGTCCCGCAAGCGACTTCAAGGACGTGCTTTCCTCGGACGTCGTGTCTCTTGAAAACCTTGACCAGGAAGTCCACCTCCTGATAGTAGTCTTTCCACCAATAGATTCGGTCGTAGTAACTCACCAACTGCGAATAGAGGGCCCGCTTCATCTGCTGACTGCTCACATTCAGCCTGTCCTCTTCCGCATCCTCTCGACGGCCTCCCTCAGGGTCGTGTCCTGCTTGGGGAACGCGAGCCTGACCTTCTTCTTCCCCAGGCCCGGGGTCGCGAAGAAGCTCGAGGCGGGGACCGTCGCGACGCCGCCGTCCTTGACCATGTGATCCGCGAACCTGACGTCGTCACCCTTCCAGACGGCGCTAAAGTCGGCGAGAATGTAGTACGCGCCCTGCGGCTTCAGGCAACGGTACCCCATCGACTCGAGGGACTTCAAGAGGTAGTCGCGCTTCCTCGTGTAGCTCTGCGTGAGCTTCGTGTAGTAGGATTCGTCCATGCCAAAACCGACCAGCGCCGCCTTCTGGAGAGGCGAGGGGGCGCAGACCGTCAGGAAATCGTGCACCTTCCTTATCGCCTCGGTGAGCCCCTTGTCCGCCACGGTGTAGCCGATCCTCCACCCGGTCACGCTGTAGGTCTTCGACGCGCCGGAGATGGTCACGGTCGAGTCCGCCATGTCCCCGAGCGTCGCGAGGCTCACGTGTCTCTGTCCGTCGTATACAATCTGCTCGTAGATCTCGTCGGTTATCGCGAGGACTCTATAGTCGGAGCAGAGGTCTGAGATGACCTTCAGCTCGCTACGAGAGAAGACTCTCCCGGTGGGGTTGTTGGGGGTGTTGACTATGATTGCCTTTGGCTTGCGGCTGAAGGCGCGCTTCAGCTCCTCCTCGTCGAACCCATAGTCGGGCTCCCTGAGCGCTACGTGCCGCACCCTCGCGCCAGAGATGATTGTTGCGGGGATGTAGCATTCGTAGAACGGCTCGGGGACTATCACCTCGTCGCTCGAGTCCGTCAGCGCGAGCATCGTCGCGACCATCGCTTCAGTGGCGCCGCAGGTCACCGTGACGTTGTCCTCGCCCGTGGCCTCGATGCCGTTGAACCGGCGCGCCTTGTCCGCTATCGCGGCCCTCAACTCCGTCGACCCCCAGGTTATCTCGTACTGGTTGTAGTCCTCCTTCACAGCGCGGGCCGCAGCCGCCTTGAGGGCCGAGGGCGCTGGAAAGTCCGGGTATCCTTGGGCCATGTTGATGGCCCCGTGGACAGCTGCCAGCCTCGTCATCTCCCGGATAACAGAGTCCGCGAACAGCTTCACCCGTGGGGAGACGCGCTCACGCGCCTTCGCGATTGGCGGCCTTGGCGCTTTCACGCGTTGGCCTTGGCCCATGCCCAGATGAATGTTTTAATTGACTTGGAGCCTCGGCGGAAACCAGTGGCCGTAGTAGAAGTCAGGGACCTCAGGAGGGTATTCAAGACCAAGAAGGGCGAGTCGGTCGCACTCGAGAGAGTCGACCTCGACGTCCACGAGGGCGAGATCTTCGGCTTGCTTGGACCAAACGGCGCCGGGAAGACGACTCTCATCAGGATCCTCACGACGCTCCTCCTCCCGAGCTCGGGAACGGCGACCGTCTGCGGCTTCGACGTCGCGAAGGAGGCCCAGAAGGTGAGGCCGGTGATAGGGGTGGCCAGCGGGTCGGAGAGGCCAGGCTACGACTTCATCACGGCCAGGGGGAACCTATGGTTCTTCTCGCAGCTATACGGGATATCCACCGAGGAGGCCAAAAAGCGCACGGCGGAGCTCTCCAAGTCTCTCGGGTTCAGCGAGCAGCTTGACAAGAAGCTCTACATGCTCTCGACAGGATATCGCCAGAGGGTCACGATAGCGAGGGGGTTCATCAACGACCCCAAGATCGTCTTCATGGACGAGCCCACTTCTGGACTCGACGTCATAACCGCCAGGACCATCAGGCTGTTCCTTTTGGAGCAGGCCAAGGAGCACGGGAGGACCATCTTCATCGCGACCCACAACATGGTGGAGGGTGAGACGATCTGCGACAGGGTGGCGATCATCGACAAGGGGAAGGTGCTCGCGTGCGACACGCCCGCCGCCCTCAAGAAGCAGGTGGGGCGACAGGTGGTCGTGATGGAGGTGGGGCCGCCGCAGCCGTTCCATTTCGTGAATGCGCTCCGGGGAGTGAGTGGGGTCTCCTCCACGATCGACAACGAGAGGGAAATTGCGACTGTGAGGATCCTCGTCGAGGACGACGGGGTGGAGGCGCAGGTACGCCGGGAGATGGAGGGCAAAGGGATGAAGGTATACGCCTCGTGGAAGCAGGAGCCCACCTTGGAGGAGGTCTTCATCAAGTTCGTAGGGCGAGGGTTCGAGGAAAGCGAGGGCATTGCAAGCTAGTCTCTGGTACAGGACGATGTACGGGCGCACTTGGGTGAGGGTGAGGAGCATGTATAACGAGCCCCTCTGGCTCTTGATCGGGATAGCTTTCCCCCTCTTCACGACGTTCGGGCTCGGGTTCCTCTATCGCAGCGCGGGGGTGGGGAGCATCGCCGGCTTCGCCGTGATCGGGGGGATCGCGGTCTCGTTCTGGAGCAATGTCGTGTGGTCGATGGCCACCCAGTTCTACTGGGACAAACAGGAGGGGATCTTTGAGCTGTATCTGGTCTCCCCCGCGCCCATCTCTGCGATCCTCGTGGGCATGTCGGTAGGGGGCTTCGTCGGGACGGCTCCTGCTGCGCTGCTCGTCGGGATCATTGGCTGGCAGGTCTTCGGCTCCGCGGTGAGCCCGATTTGGTGGCTCATTGCCGTGGGGTTCATGCTCACGATCATCGCGCTCTACTCGCTCGGGATGCTCCTGGCGTCGGTGTACCTGGCCTACGGGAGGCAGGCCGAGTCGCTGAACGACTCGGTCCAGCAGACGGTCTCGATGTTCTCGGGCGTCTACTTCCCCACGCTGGGTCTGGGGTCGCCCTTTCCGGTCTCGCTCCAACTCGTGGTCTCTCTGATACCCCTGACGATTGGCATGGATGTGTTGCGGAAGGCGATCTTCGCGCCTCTCACCTCTGCGTTCCCCACGGTAAGCGAGGACCTGGCGATTCTTGCGGTCCTTTGCGTGGTCTTCTTCGTCGCCGCACAGAAGGCGATTGGGCTCATGAGGGAGAGAGGCAGGAGGAACGGGACCTTGGTGGTTCGACTGCGTTGAGCATGCTTAGGCCCCTTTTTGCCTCAATCTGGATGGGCTGGCAGCGGGAGCTGGGGTGGGGCAACCCCGTCGTCGCGATTCTCGCGAGGTCGGTCGCTCCCGCGGCCGGGGCGCTCACCGCGGCGATAGTCTATTGGTTCGGGTCCAGCGCTGCGGGGGTCTTCGACCCGACGCGCCTCGCGTATGTGGTCATCGGCGCCTCGCTATACGGGCAGATCGCCCTCTACGCCTACGTCCCGACGTCCGCCATCGCGGAGGGCAAGAACAGCTACGTCTTCCCGCAGGTCTACATGACTCCCTCTTCGTCGATCCCGTATCTCGCAGGCAGGTGCATCGCGTCCTTTTTCGAGTCGGTGCCCGTGGTGATGATCTCGATAGGGGTCTGCGCGTTCGTGAGCTCCGAGTTCTTCCACTCCAACCTGCCCTTGCTGGTCTCCCCCGTCTCGGTAATGCTCTTCGTCGCCGCCATGGCGCTGATCTTCCCGTCGGCGCTGGGCCTGGGATACCTGCTCGGGTCGTATGCGATCTTCGCGAGCAAGTTCGAATGGGCGGTGCCGTCGTATATCGCCGGGACTCTCATGATCCTGTCGGAGGCGCTCTATCCGGCCTCGGTCCTACCCTGGCCTCTTTCAGCGGTCGCCGAGTCGCTTCCCTTCACGTACTTCATGAGGGCGAGCAGGGACGTGCTGCTTTACGGCTCCCTGTCCAGCTACCTCTCCGACGCCGCCGTCGCGTTCCTGCTAGGGATCCCTCTGCTGATCTTGGGCTTGTTGGCCTTCAAGTCCGGAGAGAACAAGGGAAGGCTAAAGGGATTTATCGACAGGAAGAGCATGTGAGCGATTGCCCTTGCGGTCGTCTCATGAGACTTCTCCGAAAGGCGTGCTAGGTCCGTTTCATTGATAGCCGGGCACGCGACGCGGGAAGGAACCGCAAAGTTTGCCGGGTGGGCGGTCGGAAAGAAGGGCGTGGACAAAAGGCACTTTAGAGAATTCCGCGGCCTTTCGCTCTCGTCCCTCGGGATTGGGACCTACCTCGGAGACGTCGATGCGGAGACGGACAGGCTGGTCGACGAAGCAATCCTTCAGTCGGTCTCCTCTGGCGCGGTGAACGTGGTGGACACGGCAATCAACTACAGGTTCCAAAGGGCCGAGAGGTCGGCTGGAAGGGCACTGACCCGCCTCGCTGGCAACGATGAGACGGGCGGGCGGGAAGGCCTGTTGGTGTGCACCAAGAACGGCTATCTCACCTCCGATGGGGAGCTGTCCCTAGACTTTTGGAGCTACATCCACAAGGAGTTCATCAAGCCGGGGAAGCTGAAGCGGGATGAGATAGCCGGGGAGGCCCACTCCATGGCGCTTCCCTTCCTCAAGGACCAGCTGGATAGAAGCCTGAAGAACCTGGGCGTGGAATGCGTCGACGTCCTCTACCTTCACAACGCCGCAGAGTCTTGGCTGGCCGAGATAGGATACAGGAGGTTCATCGAGAAGCTCTCTGAGGTGTTCGCGCTCTACGAGGAGGAGAGGAAGAGGGGGCGCATTCTCTACTACGGGATGGCCACCTGGTCGTGCCTCAGGGTGGGGAAGGATGAACCAGAGCATGTCAACCTCGACGACGTGGTCGACGTGGCGAGGGAGGTCGGCGGCGAGGAGCACGGGTTCAGGTTCGTGCAGCTCCCGTTCAACGTGGCGATGAACGAGGCCTTGACGCAGAAGAGCCAGAGGATCGCCGACGAGCCGCTCACGACCTTTGATGCCGCCAGCCGGTTGGGTGTCGGGGTCTTCACGAGTGTTCCTCTCTCCCAAGCGAGGCTGCTCAATCAAACCCGGGTGCCTGAACTTGAAGGTTCGAGGGCGTTGTCCCTCATCCAGTTCGCGCGCTCTGCTCACCCGGCCATCCTCGCGCCGCTGATAGGCCAGAAGAGCCCGGAGCATGTCAAGGAGAACCTCCGAATCGCGACGATGCCGCCTCTTGGCGAGGCGGAGTTCAAAGAGGCGTACCGAGGGTTGGTTTAAGACAGGCGAAGCCCGAAAGATTAGGAGCTTGAGACTCTACCTCGTCGTCCCCGGCGTCCTGCTCGCACTTGCTGGGCTCACGTTCACGCTCCAAGGACTGGGGATAGTCGGTCCCGCAAGCTCCTTCATGTTTCAGAGCACCACTTGGGTGGAGCAGGGGCTGGCAGTCTTCTTTCTCGGTCTGCTCTTGACGTTCGCTGGGATCTGGATGGGTCGGGCGAAGAAGGCAGGCTAGCTGCGCCTGGCGACTACCTTCTCAGGCGTCTCTCTCAGCCGCAGCTTGCTCTCGTAGCTCGTGCCGTTTCTCACGAACTGCAGAGACACCTCCTCACCTATCGTCAGGTGGGAAAGCGCGCTCACGAGGCTCTTCATGCCTTCGACCTTGGTCTCCCCTATCTTCACAACGATGTCGCCCACTCTGAGGCCCGCGTCCCGCGCCGGTCCCTCGTGAAGGACCTCGGCCAGGAGCACGCCCTGCTCGACGGCGAGGTTGTACCTCCTCGCGACGAACTTGTTGACGTCCATCCCAGAGATCCCTAGCCACGGTCGCACCACTCTGCCGTGTCTGGTGATCTGGTCCATTATCCTCTTGATCGTCTCCGAGGGGATAGCGAACCCCATCCCTTGCGCGAACGGGATCATCGCCGTGTTCATGCCGATCACCTTGCCGTCCAGGTCGGCGAGAGGGCCGCCGCTGTTCCCGGGGTTGATCGCCGCGTCGGTCTGGATCAGCCCTTCGGTGACAAAGTCCGTGCCTGGCAGAGGCCTTCCTAGCGCGCCTATCAGCCCCATCGAGACCGTCGGGGCGCCTGGGAGTCCCAGGGCGTTGCCGATGGCCAAGACTATCTGCCCCACCTTCAGCTTCTCGGAGTCGCCCAGCACGGCGAACGGTAGGTTGTCACCGTTCACCTTGACGAGCGCGACGTCGGTCGCCGGGTCAGCGCCGATGACCTCTCCCACGAACGTCCTGCCGTCCTTGAGGTTGACCTGCACCCTCGTTGACTCGTCGATGACGTGGTTGTTAGTGACTATGACGCCACGCGGGTCGATGATGACGCCCGACCCCTGGCCCTCGACGGGGACCATGCCGAAACGAAAGTCCCTCGTGAGCCTGGTGCTGTCTATCCCGACGACGCTCTCGCTCAGCCTCTCGACCGCGCCGGTTATCTGCCCCTCGAGCTCTGTGAGACCCATCTCTATCTCGTCTCTACTTCTCGGGCCGGCTACCAGGGAGGCCTCACGGGAGGCCCGGGCTCTGGTATCGAAGGCGGGTGTGGCTGTCTGGGTTCGGACATCTATTCCTCTCTCCCCGTGGTCGGAGTGACCGTCAGCTCGACGACGTTCCCGCCCCTCAGGACCGAGAGCTTCGCCGCCTTGCCTATCGCCTCTTCCCATAGGAAGCTTGTCAGGTCCTCCGAGTCCGAGATGCTCTTGCCGTTGAACCTCAGGATGACGTCGCCGAAGGCGAGGCCTGCCTGCTTCGCGGGCGTGCCTTCCTCGATGGAGAGCACCATCACTCCGGTCTCCTGTCCCACGTTCTGGGCCGAAGAGACCTCATCCGGAAGCGCCACCGGGTTGGACATGATTCCGAGGTAGGCCCTCTTGAACGGCTTACCCTCAGCCAGCCTCTTCACGACAGCCGATATCGTGTTGACGGGGACGGCGATGCCCCTCTTCGAGAAGTAGGCCACGTTCATGCCGATCATCCGGCCAGATGCGTCGACCAAGGGCCCTCCTGAGTACCCTGGGTTGACACGCGCGTCGGTGATGACGGCGTTCTCGATGCTCATCCCCCACCAGCCGCCGATGCTGCGGTTGGCGCCGGTGACGATGCCTGAAGTGACGCTCGTGCGCGACGCGAATGGGTTCGCCAACGCGAGGACGAACTGCCCAGCCTTCAGTCCGTCGGAGTCTCCCTTCTGGATGGGTGTGAGAGACGCGTCGACGGTAAGGACCGCGATGTCCGAGCGCCTGAGGCGCCCGGTGACCTTGGCCGTCAGCTTCTTCCCGTCCTCGGTCCCGATGCTCACCTCGTCGGCACCTCGCACTACGTGATAGGCAGTGACAATCGTGTGCTCGTCCCAGACTATCCCAGAGCCGTTTCCGTGGCCTGAGCCTATGCTCACGACGGAGCGACCAGTGTTCTCGGCGATACGCTCAATCTCGCCGGAGATCGTCTGAAGTATTCCGCTTGTATTTTGACTCGGCATGTAATCACTGTAGAGCTATAGAATGCGGGGATACTTGTTGATGGAGAATCTGGGAAGTAGGTCACAAACCGCGCGGGTGCGAGCCTAGTTGTGCATCGAGCCGGGGCTCAGCGAGAAGAAGGCCACATGGCCCGAAAGGCCAGTCGGGTTCATCTTCGAGAGGNNGCTGGTAAGAGGCCTTGATTGCATCCGTCAGGTCCTTCCCTTCCCGGACGTTGCCTTCAATGGCGAGCTCGCCGTCTGAGAAGATGGCGTCGATCTGGACCGCGCCATCCTCGGTGACCCACTTCATGGTGGTCGTCCTCTCGTCCTCTGAATAGCCGAGCCAGCGCAGCGGCCCGAACCACCTTCCCTTGAGGCCGGAGAGTACGTCTCCCGATGCTCGTCCGTAAGGAAGGAGCGTACGCAGGATAGCCACCCTGTGCTGGGCCGCAGACGTGGGGCGCGGTGACGCCAAGGGCTTCATCCCGATCATCTCCTTCCCCTTGTGCGTGACGTGATAGCCGTCTGTGGCCTTTTCGAGGATCATCTGGTCCTCAAGCCTGTGTAGGATCCGCGAGAGGGTCTCCGAGTGCGTCCCCAGCCGCCGTCTGAGGCCCTCGAAAGTGAAGCCGAGAAGGTCCTCCTCGCCGAGGAAGCGCAACACCTCAGCGTCCCTGTCGCTGAATCGCGGGTCACGCGTGTATCCGTCTCGTGGAAGCGTCTCGGGCAAATTGAAACCCTTTGCGATTAAAGTGCGGCCGTCTTATATAGATAGCAGTAAGTTCTGCGCTACTAGGTCTTGGGCGTCCCCGAGGCCACCCTCCTGTAGGCGGCGATGTAATCCAAGGCGAACCTGTCCGCGTTCTTCTCCGTCCCCCTGTGGTGGCCCGCGAAGTAGCGCAAGTGGTGGTAGAACTCGTGGAGCATCACGAAGGGGTCGTAGAAGTACTCCTGGCTTACAGCGAGTATCTCCTTCCTGTTCGCCGAGTAGACCGCGAGGACGCCCTTGGAGTGGCCTTTCGTCGTCCCGACCCCCAGCTTGGGCATGTCTATGCGGTAGTGCTCGCTCAGAATCTCAAGGGCCTTTTCGGTCTTGTAGTCGAGTATCGTCGCGACTATGACTGCCTTGAACGCGTCGTCGGGGTCGCCTGGCCTTGCTTCTGTCGTGGTCTAGCACGCTTCGACTACTGCTTCTCTTCCAGCTCGAAGGTGAACCTGGCACCCGCNNCGCGAACTCCTTCGTCCCCACCTTCTCCCAAGCGATTCCGTAGGTCTTGGCGAGCTGAGCCCCTATGATCTTGACCTCCTTGGGCAGGTCATCCCAGAGCTTCTCGACCTTGGCCGGGTCCTTTGTGAACAGTAGGGAGCGCCTCCGCTTCATCAGGTACTTGACGGCGACCTTCTGGTAGTCTGTTCCCTCGACCTGGATTTGCTCCTTTCCGATGTCGACGGTGAAGGTTCGCTTGGCCATGTCGCCACATGGTTGCGGTCGATTAATGAGCTTTACAGCCCGACTGCCGACCAGACGTCGTCGTCGCTGTCGAGCTGGGTGAACCCGCACCTGTCGCACTTCCTCCCGGTCAAGACCGCCTCCTTGCCTCCAGCGAGGATTCTCCTCTCGTACTCGACCATCTGCCCGGCGCGGCACCTTTCACAAATCATTCTAGCGAGCCCGCTCAACAGGCGTCGCGGGCTCGAACCTTTAAGTCACTCCCCCTCACCATTGACCAAGTCGGTTCGGATGGTTGAGGTTCTAGTTGGGCGTTCCTGAGAAGATCAAGAAGATAGAAGAGGACCTTCTGAAGACGCAGATCAACAAGCACACGGAGCGCCACATCGGTGTCCTTCGCGCCAAGCTCTCGAAGCTCAAGATGGAGCAGGAGGAGCAGCAGTCGCGGCGCTCTGGGAGCGCCATCGGATTCGACGTAAAGAAGTCGGGAGATGGGACAGTCGTCCTCATAGGGCTGCCCAGCGTTGGAAAGTCAACTCTGCTCAACGCCCTGACTAACGCAAAGTCAAAGGTCGCGGCCTACGAGTTCACGACGCTCGACGTCGTGCCTGGCGTCATGGACTACAATGGCGCGAGAATCCAGGTCCTAGACCTTCCCGGAATCATCCAGGGCGCCTCATCGGGAAGAGGGCTTGGTAAGAGGGTCCTCGCGGTCGCAAGGAACGCCGACCTCATCATGTTCGTCATCGATGTCTTCCAACCTGTGGCCCGCTCCCTCCTCGAGAAGGAGCTCAGGATAACGGGCATCCGCGTCGACGAGGACCCGCCGAACGTCGTGATCGAGTCGACGACCACCGGAGGGATATCCGTGGTCTCGCAGGTGAAGATGACCAAGATGACGGTGGAGACCGTGAAGGACATCTTGAGGGTATACGGCATGAACAGCGCGCGCGTGCTCCTCCGTCAGGACATCAACGACGAGCAGCTCATCGACGTCATACTAGGCACCAGGGTCTACGTTCCGTCGCTGACCGTCATGAACAAGATCGACCTGGTCAACGCAGGGTTCACGAACGAGGTGGAGGCCAAGCTCCCGTACAAGTTCGTCCCGATCTCGGCGGAGAGCAACGTGAACATCGAGGCCTTGAAGCAGGAGATGTATAGGAGGCTGGACTTCATCAGGATCTACATGCGGAGGCGGAGTGGCGAGACGGACTACGAGGAGCCAATGATCGTGAGGAACGGCTCGACGGTGCTCGAGGTCTGCGACAAGGTCCACAGGAAGATCAAGGACGACTTTCGCTACGCTCAAATCTGGGGGAAGAGCGTCAAGTTCGGCGGGCAGAGGGTCGGCATCAGCCACGCGCTCATGGACGAAGACGTGCTCACCCTCATAACGAAGTAAGGCCACCGCAAACATCATAGGTCGCTTCGCCCATCGATACGATACCATGGTCACGGGGACTGCCTCTCCGGTCGAGGTGCTGAAGAGGTCCAGGACGATCGCGGTCGTGGGGGCTTCGAACACGCCGGAGAAAGAGGCGTACACGGTCCCTCGCTACCTCAAGGAGCACGGCTACAGGATCGTCCCCATCAATCCCAGCGCGACCGAGATTCACGGCGAAAAGTCGTATCCCAGCCTGTTGGACCTTCCTGAGGACGTCGCGAGGATGATCGACGTCGTCGAGGTCTTCAGGCCCAGCGCCGAGCTGCCGAAGGTCGCGCTACAGGCCGTGGAGTTGAAGAAGAAGTATGACAGGCCGTTCGTCTTCTGGGCCCAACAAGGCTTGGAGAATGACGAAGCGAAGAAGATCCTCGAGGAGAACGGGATCCAATACGTGATGGACGCCTGCATGCGGGCGCTGCACAAGATCTATGTCAAGTAGACTGCTTGAGAAGCTCGTAGAGCCTGAACCTTGTCTCCTCTCCTGGGGAGAGGATGTATCCGCAGAAGGAGCAGACAACGCCGCTTTCCTTGCGCTTCAGGGAGGGCTTGCCGCACTTCGGGCACTTCATGTCCTTCGAATCGTTCTTGGGTCTTGATTGCAACGGCTATCGGCTCTGCGGTAATCACGACTTGAGCTCGCTCGTCCCTTTATAGGTTTGCGAGGATTTTCCTCTTGGCGCCCGCGATAGCTTTTTTAGAAAGAATGAACCCTTTGTGGTGGGGAAAATGGCAGCCAGACCTCTGAAATGCAGACTCGGATTCCACGGCAAGATCGCATGGGACAAGGAGCCGATCAAGGACATCGCGAGGGAGACCAGGTACGGCCGGGAGTACAAGGAGTATCGCATCGGCACCTGCATCGAGTGCGGGGAGCGCGTGCTCTCAGAGACGATAAGGTCGGGGAAAGGCATCGTCGAGGCCATGCCCAAGGCGGAGGAGAGGATCACCGTAGAAGCCAGACGGGGAAGGGAAGTCGTGAGCGAGAAGCATCTTCTCGACGCGGCGCTTGCTGAGCAGGAACGGAAGAGCCTCTTGGAGATGATCAACAAGGCTTCGAACGAGCACCCCCACCTGAGGGTAGGCGAGCTGCTCTTCGTCGCACTTACCAGGAGGATCAAGGTGAGCCTGGACCACGGGGTCGACAACGACTCGCGGGTCGGCCACTCGCTCTTCTACATCTTCGACTCAGAGCTGAAGAAGGCCGTAGAAGGCATCCCAAAGGCCGAAGAGTACGAAGTAAGATAGAATCCTTCGGGGCTTGGTCCCAGCAAGGGAGATATCCGTCGTCCATCGTGGGATGTGACCGGGCAAGTTGGGCTGGGTAGTCTACGTCTTGAGGTGCAAGACAGGTCAACTCTACACCGGCTGCACGACCGACTTGGAGAGACGCGTCAAGGAGCACAACCGAGGCATCGGGAGCAAGTACACCCGGTCGCGGCTGCCAGTGGCCGTCGTATACAAGGAGAGGCTCGCGAACAGGTCAGAGGCGCTCCGAAGGGAGCGCGCGATCAAGGCGATGCGAAGGAGCGAGAAGCTGCTCTTGGTCGGTCATGTGGCCTTTGCGACCAGCGCATAGACCGGGCTCTCTGGCCTGCTCGGGCTCCTCGTTGTGAAGGACTCGAAGGTCCCCTTGACGTTCCAGCCCGTCGCTTCCAGGCGCGAGACGAGCTCGTGCGGCGAGTAGACCCTGATGTCGACCGGGAACTCTCCCGCGAACTTGAGCTCGCCGTCACCTCCGCCTCCACGCTTCAGGTAGAACCTCCAAATCCCCTTCTCTCGGGACCCCGTTGAGTCGAAGCTGTACGTGTCCAGGACGAGCAGCCTTTTGCTCTCTTCGTAGACGTTCTGCGAGGGGTTCCGCGCGATGTAGTCCCTATTGCGCAGGCCCGAGATGAGAAGCAGACCCCCTCGTCTCGTCACGGTGCGGGCGCCGCGGAAGAACCTAAGGTCGTCCTCCTCCGACCCGTATCCGAGGCTCGTGAACACGTTCAGCACGACGTCGAAGCAACCCGGCTCGAACTTGGAACCAAAGTCGTGCATGTCGCCGACGAGGAACTTCGCCCTCTCAGTAGAGATCTTGAAGNNAGAGAGGTCGACGCCTGTGACTTGGAATCCCAGCCTTGCGAGAGGTATCGCGACCCTGCCGATCCCGCAGGGGATGTCGAGGATTCTGCATCCCTTGAGGCCCTCCCGGGCGAGATAGGACGAGAGCGCGACCGCATCCTCCTCGCCTCGCTCCCACATCCCTTGGAGAACGAGCTCGTAGAGCTTCGCGTTCTTCACGAAGACGTTCTTCGCCCAGTCCACGCTCGCCTCTCTGGCGAGATGATAGAAAAGGCTGGGCCTGCTTCGACGCAGGCCCTGGCCGGCTATCTAGGTCAGCGCCGCCTGGAGATGGCGTTGCCGACTATGGCCGCGATGGCCCCCGCAAGGGCCAGCGTCCCGACAGCCAAGAGGCTGATGCCGGGGATGCTGGAGGACGCTTGGGTCGTCGAAGTCGCAGCCGCTCCTACGTCAGAGGCGGGGATGGGCGGTATGGAAGTCAGAGGAGCGGTCACAGTCGAAGCCCCACCGGCCTGAGCCGTGGCAGGCGCTCCTTGGGCTACCGTCTGCCCTTGCCCTTGGATGGAGTTCGGCGGCAAGCTGCTCACGCCCGCGGGCGCTCCCGAGGAGGCGACGCCAGCGCCGTAGGGGATCACCGGGTACCCTGTCTGGGCGGTCACGACCATGCTGAGGCTGGTCTGCGGCGGGATGAGCAAGGCCGTCGCACTCTCGTACACGTAGCTAGGGCTGTAGTAGATCGTTACGTTCACGATCTGGCCCCCGACGGTCACCTGCGTGGTGGTCTGGCCCTTTGGAAGGTTGACCTGGACCGACTTGGTCGCGCTAACGGCGAGCGGGACTGAAGGCACGACGAGTTTGGCGATCCCGTTGGCTGCTGTCTGGGCGTACATCGTCACCCGTGAAGAGTCGCCCCAGTACCAGTTCGCTCCCACGACGTTTGCGTAGACGTACGCGTCGGAGACCGCAGTGCCGTTCTTGTAGGTCACGCTGACGGACACGTTAGTGGTCGGGATGGTTGAGGGAGGCTGGGTCGAGATGGTGACAGCGGACGAGCCGCTGACCTGCGTAAGTGAGTAGCCGTATTCCTGCGGCGGGTTGGAGTAGTAGCAAGGGGGGTAAGCGATGGCGGAGTTAGCCCCAGCGCTAATTATGGTCGGCTGCGCTGGGGGGCTTGCCACGCCCGATCCTGCTGCTCCCTTTGCGTAGCAGACTGACGAGTAGGCCGGCGTTGGCCCAGTGGCGGTCGCCGCGAACAGATAGGTTCCTGAGGGGAGTTCGAACGTGAACCGCGAGTATTGGCCCGTGTAGGAAGCCACAGGCGCTCCCGTGGAGTTGTACGCGACCAAGTCATACGAGCTTACCGACGTGAGGTTCTTGGTCTGGATCGACAGCTGGACGGGGTTCAGGGTCGCCCCTGCGCCTCCGCTGCCGCTGGTCGTTGTGGCGGCCAGGAGCTGAGGGAGCGGCGACAAGCCTACCAAAAAGAGAGTGAGGACTGACGCCGACAGCGCGGTCGCTGTTAACTTCGGCCTTCGGAGCATTCGTGTCATTTGCATGGTGTTTTACTACCTGCATTGGTATAGGGTTGCAGCCTAGTTGATGCTATGGGCTAGAACGTCCGTTCTCCAAGGCAGAACAGGCTCGTGCGCGTTCTAGCCCTGAGAGACGCTGATTCCTAGCGTCTCGTCGCTGAACTTCTTCTTGTAGCCCTTCTCCAAGGCTAGACCTAGGATGACGTCGAGGAGGAGGAGGAGCCAGTTGATCTTGCTCAGGTTCCTCAGGAAGGAGCCGCCTAGTGTGGGCCTCGCTCCGCCGTCTGCGGCGACCCGCAGCCCCATGATCCCCTTCCCAATGGTCTTGCCATAGATCGCCTCCCCGAAGGTGAAGTAGAGGACGAAGATCAGGCTGGAGAACGTGCCCAGGAAGCCCCCAAAGAACGGTAACTGGGGCGAGGAGCCTGGGACGAACACCCCCATCATGAACGCTGGGAGGACGGTCGCCGCGGCAATCAAGCCTATCACCGCGTAGACGATTATCGCGTCGATGACATAAGCCAGGAGCCTCTTCACCCAGTACTCCTGGGCCGCGCTATCCTTCGTGAGGGTGCTGAGCCCGCTGTCTGGCATGGGGGAGTGCGCTGCGGCAGAGAAGGGAGAGGATGCCACCTCCGCGGGCGTCCCGCAGGAGGGGCAGAAGCGCGCCCCTATGGGAATGGCGGTGCCGCACTTTGCGCAATAGGCCATGCTCGGATTCTCCCGGTCGCGAGGGAACCTCCACGACTATATCTGGTTTGAAGCCCCCATAGATGGGGTTGCCCAAGGGCATGCCTCGAGGAGGAGCGAACTCCTCGACGACATCCTCAGGCTGCCTTAGGCAGTCTCGAAGCTTTCAGCTGCCCCCACCGACTGGGGTATGTCCGGGAACTTCTCCTTCATCCGGCTCTCGGCCACCGCGGCTGCCTCGGAGAGCGCCTTCTCGGCCTCTTCGTTGGCCGTCTCGAAGTTCAAGGAGTAGCCTCCCATCGAGCCAGCGTCCACCAGTATCCCGTTCAGCAGGCTCGAGACCTCTCCCATCTCGCCTTCTGCATCCGGCATCACGCCCGCGATGTCCGCCTTCACGTTCCTCACTATCGAGGTGGCAGGCGCCAGCGTCGTGACCACGTCCCCTAGCTCAGTTATCGTGTTGAGCCTCAATACGACTTGTTCGAGCGCGAGCCTGGACTGTGTGACCATCTTCCCGACGCGTCTGACCTCGGCCAGCTCGTTGGCGAACATGGATGCCCTCTGATTATCGTGCTTTTGCACCGCGGCAACCGTCTTCGTGAAGAGCGAAGCGTCCCTGTCCCTGATCTTCGCCATCGATGTGTCGAGCTTCGCCATCACGACCTGTATCTGGCGCATCACCGCGTCGAGCCGTGGCTTCAGCGGCCCGGGGTTGTTGAACGTGTTCCTGAGCCTCTCTCCGATCCCTGTAGACTTCTTTCTGTCCCAGTTATTTGTAAATTGTGACATCCTGACTCGGGGGCAATTCCAGACCTATCTTGGGGTGTGTGAAAATGTCTTCACCCTTGAATGAACTCCCGGTCTTGGAACATCGTTTTGCTTGATCGCGAACGCTAGCCTTCGCTTTCGAACTTCTTGGCGACCTTCTCAGCAGCCGCCGTGGCCGCCTCCACCGCGTTCATCATGCTGGTCCTAAGCGAGCCCCTCTCCAACTCGTAGATGCCGGCGATCGTGGTGCCCGCGGGGGTCGTCACCGCGTCGCGGAGCTCTGCGGGGTGCATCTTCTTCTCGCTGAGGAGGTTCGCGGTCCCCGTCAGCGTCTTCGTCACGAGCTTGAGCGATATGTCCCTGGGGATTCCCACCTTCAGGCCGGCGCTCAC
Organism: Nitrososphaerota archaeon; assembly: GCA_003135575.1. Taxonomy (GTDB): domain Archaea; phylum Thermoproteota; class Nitrososphaeria; order Nitrososphaerales; family Gagatemarchaeaceae; genus Gagatemarchaeum. Next base: position 5,827 of record PLCG01000068.1, on the reverse strand, counting down.
CATCGCCTCTATCACGACCGCGATGTATGCGGGGCCGCTCCCGCTGAGGGCGGTGATGGGGTTCAACAGCGACTCGGGCACCTTGACGTAGTCCCCGAAGCACCCCAGGATGAACTCGGCCTTCGCGGCGTCCTCAGCCGTCACCTTGGTGCCAGGGGAGTAGGCCGTTATCGACTCGCCGATGATGGCCGCGATGTTCGGCATCGTCCTGACCACCTTCGCCTTCGGAAGCATCCTCTCGAGCCTCTCGATTGTAATCGCACCCATCAGGGAGATGACTATCTTGCCTGCGGTGAATTGCGAGATTTCTGCCAGCACGTGCTTCGCGTCCCCGGCCTTCACCGCCACCAAGATGAGGTCGGCCTTCTTCGCGGCGTCCCGGTTGTCCGAGGTCACAGCGACCTTGCCCCACCGCGAGCGCGAGATCGTCGAGACGTTCCTCTTGGTCATTATCACTTTGGTGACCTGTCCCGACTTGGCGAGCGAGTTGGCGACGGCCTCCCCGATCTTGCCGGCTCCGATAACTGCGACGATCAAGTCTCTGATTGGTGGCGGGTTTCGGGTTAATAACTTCCCCCCGCGGCCGTGGGCACGGGATCTCCGAACTTGAGCAAACGCAAGAGCCGCAGGGACCCAGCGCGGTCGAGGACGGGATACTATCTCGTCGGCGCGATGGTGGTCGCTGCGATCATCGGATATCTCCTCTTGTCTTCTCCGCTTCTAGGCCACAACGTTGCCCCGACCACGTCGACTCGCTCTTCGTCGTTCTCGGCGACCACGACGGCCTCGAAGCCGATAATCTTGTACGTGAACCAGGGGAACGGGGTGGTCAACGGGTCTAACCTCAACAGCCTGCTGCAGGTCGCTAGCTCCCACGGGTTCAACACGATCTTCTTCCAGATTTATCGGTCGGGGACGCTGCTCTTCACGGACGGCGCGCTGACCCAGTTCGCCGCCGCGGCTCACGGCCAAGGGCTGAGGATCTTCTTCGCGCTCTACTTCACAAACTCCACGCAAAAAATCCCGAGCTCGATCTACGCGGACGGCGAGGACGGGATAAACCTGGACATGTCGACGCTGCCCCTCGCGACGCAGACTGGCCTATTCAGTTCCCTGTCTTCAGCCTACTCCGGGCAGACCGCGATAACCACTACCGACCCGACACTCGCGCTTAGCCCGAGCCTCCTGGTCGTGGAGACGTATGGGGCAGGGGGAGAACAGTATGTACACCGCGGGATAATCGCGAGCGTGGGGGTGTTCGCTACGTCGGGCAGCCAAGACTACGCCCAGCAGTTCAAGTACGCCTTGGACAACAGCGACGGCGTGATGGTCTTCGACTACGCTGGCCTCGTCAAGGCAGGCTACTGACCGATTCGCCCTCAAGGCATCCTCTGCACACGCAGTCCGAGGCCCGTGACGCAATCGCTTCTCCTCGTCCCGCCATGACTTTGATTCCCGAACACCAGCATCCGGGCATCCCTTCGCACTCGAAGGCTTTGCCGCAGAGCCCACAAGTCAACATGCGGGGCACGGTGACACTCTGGGACGGGAGCGTTATTATCTGTCTGGCTCGCGGTTCTGGCGTGGTTCGACGCAAGGGTTCCGGCGAACAGGAGCTTGTGAGGTTCTTCTCGCGCGCGGGGCGGTTGAAATCAGAGAAGCGAAGAGGTTGGCTCAAGAAGCTGGGTATGGCCCACCCGGAGTCGGTGGCTGACCATTCCTACCGGACCGCTTTGATGGCGATGGTGTTGAGTGATGCTCGCGGGCTGGACACCGCGAAGGCGGTGAGGCTAGCCCTCCTGCACGACCTCCCCGAGGCCCTCGTGGGAGACGCCATGCCAAATGAGCGCTCCGGGGCTTCCAAGGAAAAGCTCGAGACGAAGGCGATGGAAGAGCTGCTTCGAGGCCTCGCCCCTAAGGTGAGGTCCCTCTACCGTGAGGCGTGGCGGGAGTTCCTCGCGGGGGACACTGAGGAGGCGCGGCTGGTCAGGCAGCTGGACAAACTGGAGATGGCGATTCAGGCTTGGGAATACGTGAAGGAGTCGAGCGATCCCGCCGTGGCACGGGCGTTCTTGGAGACCGCTAAGAAGCACGTGAACGACGCTGAGTTGCTCGAACTCCTGCGGCAGGTCGAGTTCTAGGCCCGTCGCCTAAGGACGAGTCATAGGCCGACGGACTGCTTGCCGTACTTGGCCCGCACTTCCTCCGCCGGGATGAACTCTCTCTCGTACCTCTGCATCTCTTCCAGCCCTCCCAGGTCGAACAGCTTCCTCAGATCACTCAGCGGATGCCCCTTGATCTTCCGTTCGAACTTGGTCTGCGCCGGGGTGCCCTCCTTCTTCAGCTGCGCGAGAAAGTCCCAGACTGCGACAGACATCGCGTGTATCGATGCGAAGGGATAGATCATCAGGGCGACGCCCATCTCATGGCACTCCTCGACCCCGAGTCGGGGCGAGATCGCCGTCGGATGGAACACGGTGGGCGCACCCGTCTCCTTGCATACCGTTTCGAGTTCTTTCCTCGACAAGAGCCCGTCGGCGAAGACAAGGTCCGCTCCTGCGCGATGGTAAGCCTTCAGGCGCTTCACGGCGTCGTCCAGCCCGCCACCGACAGCCCCTCTCGCGTCCGTCCTCGCGATCAAAACAAAGTCTCGGTCCTCATCGTTGATTACCTTCCTCGCGGCCTTGACCTTGCCTACCATTTCCTCGAGAGAGATGACGACCTTGCCCTTGAGGTGGCCGCAACGCTTCGGAATCACCTGGTCTTCGATGTGTATACCAGCGACTCCCGCGCCGATGTAGTCCTTGACCGTGCGCATGGTGTTGAGAGCGTTCCCATACCCGTTGTCAGAGTCTGCGATCAGAGGAAGGTCGGTTATGCTGGTGATGTGCCTCGCATTCGCCCGGACCTCCGTCGCCGTTGCTAGGCCGAAGTCGGCCATCCCGAGCATCGACATGGACGTCGCGGCGCCGCCCATGTAGAGGGTGTCGAACCCGAGCTTCTCGGCGATTCTGGCACAGTAGGGGTCGTGGACTCCTGGGGCCACTATCGGCTTTTGCTTCCAGTTGTCCAGCTTCTTTCTGAGGGCTCTCGTGGTCTTCATTGCCGCGGATGAGCGCTGATACGAGTAATTAGTGTTAGGCCTAGCTTGATTGGCGCACAAATATCGGGAGAATCTTGCTGAGCTTGGTTTGGCGAGCCCGTCGCAACATAAATCCGAAAGCTCGCAGCTGACATTGGAAGGCTGTAAGGCGAGACTCTCCCGATCTGGGCTTACCAACGACGAATCAACGTGGACTAATCCAGTTCCCGCTAACGAGGAAGATGAACACACTTTCAGGCATGACTTCGTTCCTCGGTTGTGCGACGCCTATGTGTGGGAGAAAGAGGGCGGCGAGACCGAAGTCGAGCTGCATGTGAAGGTCCCTTACCGATGGGGAGGTTCCGTCTTTACCATAGACAACAGGACTCTCACTGGAGCTCTGCGGGAGAACAAGACCGCGGTGGCAAATGCCGGGGGGAAGGCTTCGATACAACTAGAGAATTATCTACGCTACCTGGACGAGAATGGAGGCTCGCTGGACTACTACTTCTTTCGCGGTCCGGCTGGCAGCCCCGGGGGACCGACCTTCAAATTCGCCTCGATGATGGCGAAGGCTGCGACGAAATTCGACGTCGGCATGCGCATAATTGACCACGACTGGTGGGAGGAGCTTCAGTAAGACGGACTTATGACACTGGTGCTACAGTGGGACCGAAGCCTGAGCGCGAGTGAATTGCTTGGCCGATTGACCTCGACCCTTCTTCGGCGTCGCTTGGAATAGGTTGTCGATTCCGTCGCGAAGATCTTCGTTCAAGTGGAAATAGATCCTCCTCCTTCCTCCATCTCTCTTCAGCATCGTCTTGACGACTCCGAGCTGTTCCAACAAATCCATGTGGTCCATCACACATGAGTAGGTGACCCCGGTCTCCTTGGTGATTTCTTCGCTCGTTTGCTCGCCATTTGACAACACTTCCAAAATCCTCATTCTAGTGTCGCAGGGCGTGATTAGGATTGCTTGGCCGACTTTGATGACTGCGAACTTGCCTAGGCGGGTCTTCATCCTCCTCATTTCGACCCTAATAGTCATCCCGNNGTCGAACAAAGACTGTGGCGTCTTTTTAGAGTTTACGGGGGGCCTACGATAGTTCGTATCCTGACACGAATTATAGTGTCTTATCCCAATAGCCTTAAATATAAGAAGTGAATATAACGTAAGTGATACAAATTGTCGTATAGATTGAACTCTCCAGGGCTGAAGGGGAGAGAGCGCAACTCGGACAAGTGTCCGCGTTGCGGCAAGGGACCCCTGGCTGAAGATTCTAACAGCGGGGAGTTCTATTGCACGAACTGTGGGTATGTTCTAAAGGAAAAGCTGGAAGAGACGAGACCAGAGTGGAGGTCGTTCTCGGACGAGCAAGGCGGCGCCAGCAGGGCAAGGACCGGGATGCCGACCTCGATCACCTCTTTCGACATGGGCCTCTCGACGGTGATCGGCTCGTCAAACAGAGACGCCTCGGGCTCTTCGCTGTCAGGCCCCATGAGGCACACGATGGACCGGGTGAGGATCTGGGACAAGAGGAGCCAGGCCACGAACTCCTTCGACAGGAACCTGAGGCAGGCGTTCAACGAGATGAAGATGTTCGCTGAGAAGCTCTCGGTACGTGACGAGGTGATAGAGCGGGCGGCCTACATCTACAGGAAGGCCGTGGAAAGAGGCGTCACTAGGGGCAGGTCGATAATCCAGATCTCAGCAGCCGCGCTCTACGCAGCCTGCAGAGACATGGAGGTACCGAGAACGCTGAAGGACGTCGCAGCGGTGAGCAACGTGAGCAAGAAGGACCTCGCGAGGTCCTACAGGATACTCGTAAGGGAGATGGACCTCCAGATGCCAGTGCCCGACCCGATAAAGTCGGTCTCGCGGATCGCATCCCGGGCCACGGTCCCGGAGAAGACGAAGAGGCGGGCGTTGGAGATCCTCACAAAGGCGCACCAGAAGGAGATAGTGGCCGGGAAGGACCCAATGGGGCTGGCTGCGGCCGCCCTGTACGTGGCTTCCACCCTCGAGGGCAACGGGAAGACGCAGAAGGACATCGCAGACGCGGCGTCGATCACCGAGGTCACACTCCGGAACCGCTACAAGGGGCTCCGGCAAGCGCTGGGCATCTAAGCGGTCGAGTAGCTAACGCGACGTAATCGCAAAGCCTGTGACGTGGCGGTTCGCCGCGTCGAAGGTGAAAGTGGCGTCGAACCTGATGCGCCTGAGCATCAGCGGGATCCAGAACTGGTCATCTTCCCACATCTCGCCGAACGGCAGGTCGTCCAGCGGGAACCACTTCACTGGCCCCTCGTCGCTCGACCTCGCCCTTCCCCCGACCTTGGTCGTTGAGAAGAGGTGTGCGCGGGTGTGGAGCGTCCTGCCGCCATCCATCATGAAGGTGAGCGCTCCGTGGTAGAAGAGTCCGGAGACTCGAAGGCCCGTCTCTTCGAGGACCTCGCGTCGCGCGCACTCCTCCGGCTTCTCTCCCGGCTCGCACTTGCCGCCCGGCGCGTTCCATTTTCCCACGCTGAAGCCCCGATTGGCCTTCTTCAGAAGGAGCCTGCGGCCCCGGATGACGTGGCAGATGGTGGCCTCGACGACCAAGCGGCACCGTCTTTCAGGCGGGCGATATCTCCGTTTTGGTCCTTGTTCCAAAGGCAATATTAGACCGGCGCGGGAACTCGACCACGCCACGAAAGTAGTCATCGTCCTCGTCGCGATCTTCCTGCTCATGGCGGCGCCGAGGC
>PLCG01000113.1 GCA_003135575.1 Nitrososphaerota archaeon | reverse complement strand
GGGCCTGGATGAGGCTGCTTGCGTCCGTGGACTCGAGACGGACCCCCGAAGTGGATCCCTGTTGAAGGGACAGGGCGCTGCCTTCGTTCATAGACACGGGCACCGAAGCGACCAAGATGACGATCCAGACGAGGACGATGAGCCGGTGCCTCTTGACGACCGTCTCTCCGAGCTTCGAGAAGAGGCTGCTGCGCGGACCCTTCTTCTTGGCCACACTTTGAGAGTTTTTCGCAGACACTTGGTAGACCAGCCCTTGCGCCGCGGCCCTCCAGCCATTTCTTTTAAGTCTAGATGGAGGCTGGAGGTTTCTTACGCCTCGGGTCTTGCTCTAGCGGATTGAGAATTGGAGGCTTCGTTGATGACGCTAGCCCCAGCGCGCCGTCTGAGACAGGTAGAGGGGGTTCCCGTCAGGGTCTGTGAAGAACGCGAGCTTCGTGGGCCTGTCCTCGACCACCCTTGAAAATGCGACGCCCTTGGCCTTGAGGTCCGCCATGGCCTCTGCCAGATCGTCAACTCCAAATCCGATTGAGATGGCTTCAGAGTTTCCGGAGGGTGACTCGCCCTTTGGTCGCGGATGGAGCCCGATGAGGACTCCTGGCGAGGCGACCTGCGCGTATTGGTCGCCGTAGTTCGCCTTCAGCACCAGCCCTAGCACGTCGACATAGAATTTGATCGCTCGCGTCATGTCCGTCACCATCACCGTCACATTTGCATCCTTGATCTTCATGCGACGAGGTGCATTTGCCTTCTCGTAGATAAATGAATGAGTAGGCCACGGCGAGGCCTGGCAGCGGTCTTGTTGCCGTAAGCATTTCCAAACGACATCCGCAAGCGTCGATACTAGAACAATTAGTCGAAAGATTTATATGGAAAAAGTTCGTTTATTCACGAAAAGTCACGAATATGGACCACGAAGATGAAGACCAGAACCTCAGGCACGACGTGAACTACCTGAGGTTCCTGCTTGAATCCGGTCTGAGCCAAGAGGAGATAAAGGAAATTGCGAAGGACAAGAACCCGAAGCTTGAGGTGTGCTTCTCGGAGGAGACCTGCATGACCCTCTCGAAGACCCTCGAACGCGGCAAGTACCTAGTTCTCATAAGCTAGGGTCGCTTCTGTCTGAATCGGTCAGTCGCTTTCGCGAACCTAGCGCGAGCTCCGTCACTGCGGGTTGGGGATGTAGAAGGACTCGATGCCCCGGTAGCGGAACTTGGTCGCCCGCTTGCCCTCGATGGGGATCTTGTGGCCGCACTTTTTGCAGCGGTAGTCATTGTCGAGGCCCCACCCGGTTATCATGAACCCATGCCTCTCGATGACGACCTCGTGGCAGCCCGGGCAGTAGGTGTGCTCCTGGGGGCTCCCGGGCACGTTGCCGATGTAGGCATAGTTGAGGCCTGCCTTGGTCGCGATGTCGTGGTGCTTCACTAGTAGCTCGTAGGGGGTTACTGGCACCTCGAGCATCTTGTAATCGGGATGGAACCTCGTGAACTGGATTGGGACGTCGGGGCCGAGGTTGTCGTAGAGCCAATCGCAGAGCTTCCTCGCCTCCTCAAGGTCCTCGCCGACTTGCGGGATGATGAGGTCGGTGAGCTCCGTGTGAATCTTCTGGGCCTTCAACTCCAGCAGCGTGTTCTTAATCGGCTCGGCGCTCACCGTCATAGTCTGCCGCCTCTGGAACTGCTCCTCCCCGCTGCCCTTGTAGTCGACCACGACCGCGTCGACGTATCCCCTGATCGCCTGGACCGCCTCAGGGGTCCCGTAGCCGTTCGTGACGAAGACCGTGTACTTGCCCATCTTGTGGGCCTCCCTCGCTGCGTCGATCACGTACTCGACGAATATGGTGGGCTCGTTGTAGCTGAAGCCGACGCCCTCGCAGTCGTTCTCGTCTGCCAGCATCGGGACCCGCTCGGGAGAGACGTCCTCTCCGTAGACATCGCTCTCTTTGCTGATTGCGTGGTTCTGGCAAAATTGGCAATTCCAATTACAGCTGACGGTCCCGACGGTGAAGACGTGCGTTCCTGGGTGAAAGTGGTTGAAGGGTTTCTTCTCGATGGGGTCGATCTGCATCGCAGCGAGCTTGCCGTAGCTCGCGAGGTAGAGCTTGCCGCCGACGTTCTTCCGCACGTAGCAAAAGCCGTGGGAGCCTTCGGGTATGGAGCACTTCCGGTTGCATGCGAAGCAGACGATCCGGCCGTCTCCGGCTGGGCGCCAGAGGATGCCTTCCTTGTCGACCATCTTGCTTCCTTCTCTTCTCGATTCTCCCTCTCATCCCTATAAGGCCTGCTGGAGGCTGGCTTCAGACTAAGGCTTCGTCACTGGACGAAGCTGACAGAGGGGTAGCCTACGACGGACTCGTTGTCGCCCGTGATGTCTCCGCTCGTCGCGTACGCGTTCAGCCGGCCCTTTTGGAACCCGAGCAGCTTGCATGCCTCCATCACGGAAGCGATGGCGCCGAACCCGCAGGCGGTGATGTTCCTCCTCTCCAGCGCAGTGTAGAAGGCGTCGAGGTCGAGGGACTGGACGTGCTTCAGGAGCACGGTGTCCTTCTCCTTTGCCGCCGACGCGGGCTCGTAGTGGGTCAGGTCTGAGGAGGCGATGAGGACTGCCCCTACCTCAGCTTCGGCCGCCTCCTTCAAAAGCTCGGCGAGCGCCTTCCCAAGGTCCCGTGCCGTCCTCTTGTCCTGGAACGCGAGAGAGATGGGCAGGAACTGGAATGACTCTCCGTAAAGCCGCTGCAGGAAAGGAAGCTGGACCTCGATGGAGTGCTCCCTCCTGTGTGCTTCGGGGTCGATGTCGACGAACCCTGCCAGGCTTACGATCCTGTTGGTGGCGTCCGGGTCAACCGCCACCTTTCCGAGCGGCGTCTCCCACTCTCCCTCCCCGTATGTGGCGACACCGCTCCCCACCCCGTAGTGGTTAGGTCCGACGATGACTACAAGCTCGGGCTCAATCAGCTCTGAGAGGTCGAGGTAGCTGTGGGCCGCGATGGGCCCGGAGAAGGTGTAGCCCGCGTGGGGGCAGACGCAGGCCTTCAACCCGCTGCTCGACCCGGCTCCTTTTGGCGGCAGCTTTCCCGGGCCTAGCTTGTGCAGGTAGGAGCTCTCGACAGCCTGTTTCAGCTCGGCCTCGCCTGCAGGATAGAAGGATCCTGCGACAGCGGGCTTGCGTAACGTCACGATGCGCGACAAGGCAGAGGCACGAGATTTAAGGAAAGTGCAGTCAATGGAAACCAGCCCATCCGGCGAAAGGGTTTAACGGAGAGGCGACGCGCGTGGAGAATGGTCAAGCTGGAGTGACGCTCTCGTTGGAGCAAGGAGCCCACCTCGTCTCGACGGCGAGGAAGGCGATCGACGCCGTCGTGCTGGAGGGGAGGGACCCTGACGAGAGCGGGCTCCCGACATGGTCGGTCGGCTCGGACGGATTCCTGAAGGAGCTACGGGGCGCGTTTGTCACCCTCAACAAGCTCGACGGAGAGCTCAGAGGATGCATCGGGATCCCATACCCCGTGAGGCCGCTCGGCGAGGCCGTGGTCCAAGCTGCGGTAGGCGCGGCGACGCACGACCCAAGGTTCCCCGGCGTGGAGGCCTCGGAGCTGGACTCCATCACGGTCGAGGTCAGCGCGCTCACCAAGCCCGAGACGATCGAGTGCAAGTCGCTCGAGCTGCCGAAGCACGTGAGGGTCGGGACGGACGGCCTGATCGTCTCAGGCCAGGGGACGAGCGGGCTCCTGCTCCCCCAGGTCGCCACGGAGATGGGTCTGGATGCTGAGACCTTCCTCTCGCTGACTTGCCAGAAGGCAGGGTTGCCGGCCGACGCATGGCTCACGGGGAAGGTGAGGGTGTTGAGGTTCCAAGCAGAAGTCTTCGCCGAGGCGACGCCCCGCGGGGTCGTCGGCGAGCTCCGTGCGCATAAGCAGCCTTAGCTCGTGTCCTGTGGCGCTTCTCTGCGTATCTTCGTCCCAAGGATGACCTCGAGGATGTCGGTGACCGTCACCATCCCCCTGATCTTGCCTGCCCTTGAGACGAACGCCATCGTGACGCCTGCCGACCGCATCTTGTCCATGACCGTCGCGGCGGTCTCGTCGGTGCCCACCCTTGCCGGCTGGACCATGTATTCGAGAATGTTGTCGGCGAACCCTCCGGCGTCGAATGCGCCGAAGAGCGAGCGGAACGTCACTGCGCCGACGAACACCCCGGCCTTGGTGTCGTAGACAGGGAGATGCGGGTGGTTCGACTTGCCCATCAGCCTCAGGGCCTCTCTCACGTCCGAGCCGACGCTCACCGCGACGATTTCGCCAATGGGCGTGAGGAGGTCGCCTGCGGTGGTCTGGGAGGACGCGAGGGCAGACCTCAGTATCCTGCCGGAGTCGGGCTCGATGTGACCCGCCTTCTCGAGCATGATCAGGAGGCTCTCGAACTCGTCCACGAGGTCGTTCTGCTTGTATGAGGGCTTGCCGACGACCGCCTGGGAGAGGGTGCGCGCGACCTTGGTGAGCGGGAGCGCCACCGGAGAGAAGATCGAGAGAAGCAGGTGGGTGCCGGGAGAGAGGAACATCGCCATCCTGACCGAGTTCTCGATTCCTATCGCCTTCGGGAGTAGGTTGAGGAAGACCATTATGACAAGCGACACGAGGATGGTCGCGAGGATCCATCCCTGCGGGCCCAACGCCTCGGAAAGGACCAGTCCCGTGGTGCTGGCAAGGATGACGTCGCAGAAGGTCGAGAGGAGGGTCGTGGTGCTGACGAGCTTGGTCTTCTCCCCGACGAGCTTGATGGCCTTGGTCGCCCGAGAATTGCCCGCCACCGTGCTCTCGGTCTCGAGGGACACGGGCCGGACGGTGAGGAATGTCGCCTCAATCAGCGACGCCCAGAACGAGACCACGAGGGCCACGGCCAGGCTGAGGTAGACATACCAGTCGACCATCGACGTTGCTGTATTCGCGATTTGGAGCTAATAAACTCACGCGCCGGAAAACCTGTCGGTCAGCGGGCGCTACTTTGAGTAATAGAGCACCAGGAAATACATGGCGTAGGCGCCCAAGAAGGCACCTCCCATCTGCATCGAGAACCCTCCAGCCGCGAACCCGGAGATCACGAAGAGGAGGCCTCCGAGTCCTGCGATGACAGTGAATACCAGCCCGAGCACTGCTGCTATCTTCACGCTCCGTCGGTGATACCTGAATGAGACCACCAAGACTCCGATGGCCGCGAGGAGAACGAGGAAGCCCTCCATCCCGTGCCAAAGAAGGAAGAGCCCGTTGCCCAGTATCGCCTGGAAGAGCGCACCCATTGAGCCGTTGATGCTCGTGCCGAATGCGCTCGTGAGGAAGACGTTGACGAAATCGCCCGTCCAGGCCTGGATGCTCATCAAGATCAGGGTCGCGACAGCGGAGAGCCTCAGAGGCCTCCAGTTCCTCATCTCGGAGACGCCTTGCATGCCACGCGATTGTGAAAAATTTGCTAATAAAACTAGGCCCGTGGGGGCGCTTAAAGGATATAATGGACCCATAGGGACGAATTGGAGATGAAGGTAGTAGAATCCATACGCGGAGCGATGGACGCCTTCGACTCATTTTACGACTCCACCTCGAAGCTGGAGACCGACGAGGCGAGGCGCAAGGCGATAGCCGCGATAGTGAGGTCCAAGGGAGACTGGGGGACCCCGAGGGGGCTCGAGTCCCTGGCCCAGAGGCTCACCGACCTGGTCGTCTCGAGCATGGAGGAGACACGAGGCCTGACCGGGCCCGAGGTCGCACACATGCTGCTGGAAATCCTCGGGACGGGCCCGAACGAAGTCGACTCGGCGATGAGGAGGAGGATCCTCTCAGAAAGGCTCGAGCAGCTGGTCGCAGAGGCCGCTGACGAGGCCAAGCTCTTCCCCGCGAAGCAGACCGAGGAGTGGGGGGCCCGCGACATGGTCTTCTACAGGGAGATCGACGGGTGGGAGGTCACGCTTGGGTACTTCCCAGACTATCTGCGTCCCCGTGTCCTCTACGGCCACGTAGGCGCCTCCCCGCAGGTCAACAAGACCTTGGCGATGTCCGCCAGGTATCACATCACCAAGCACCACCTGGTCTCGAAGAATATGGACGAAGATGTCTCACTCTTGAAGTTCATGAAGAGCAAGGAGCTCGACAAGCTCGCGACCGCCTACGGGGTTTCGTACGATATCCCTCCCCTCGGCAACGCGCCCCGGGGGCAGACCCACACAGCGATGGGGGGCTACGGCGTGATGATGGCGTCCCTTGAGAAGGACCTGCGCAACTCGCCGTATTCGGCGGAGAAGCTGCTCGGCGCTGTCAGCGGCTTGAACGTCTTCCACGAAGACGAGTCCATCAGCATCCATGTCATAGCAGACTTCCCGAGGGGAAAGCCCGACATCGGCCAGAACCTTACGCTCGTCTTCGGGGCGGACTTTTTCAAGATGTCGAGGCAAGAGTGGCAGGATTTCAAGAAGATACCGCCGCTCGCCATCACTGCGCTCGAGCCGTTGATGAACTAGCTGCTGTGCAATCTGAGGCGGATGTTTTTCCTTTTAGTACCCCAGATGGGTGATTAAATATCGTGTTCCATGTATAAGGGTCGTGAATACTCTCGCCGTAAGGCTGGGTCATTCTCATACGAACCGGCCATGCCCATCGGGTGCCGAGTTCCCATGTGACCAGAAAGGTCGCGTGACAATACCATGTCTGGGTGAGGTTCGCCCAGGAGCGCGGGGCTAGTGAAGCGATGATGTGGAACCCTGAAGGCAGGAGACAGCAGGCAATCCTCCGAGCAGAAGCCTCGAAGTCACAGTCCATACTTTACCCCAAAGTGGATTGGACAGAACCATGAACTAGTCGCCCGTGTAGCCTTCGGGCCTCAGGCCGCGGTGCTCCTTCTTTACGACATCTGCCGGAGGCCGCCTCGCAGGGCGGTCGTGAGCCTAACGGGTTCGGTCAAACCCCTATCCTTATGAGATGGGGTTTTGTGTCCGGGAACGACAATAGTATGAAACCAGCCGGAATCGCCGCAGGAATCGGCTTCATGTTAGTCATCGCCGCAACAGGCATCGCAGTGGGATGGGGAATCGGGACAACGCTGCCCAACAGCGCGCATGGCCAAGCAGTAACGGTGACGGAATCCGCCACCTCTTCGAACTCTTCGGCGCCGTTCGTCCTGACCCTCGTGGTCACGACGGGCAACAGCTTCAACTCGACCGTGGGGGAGCAACCCGCGTTCTACGTCCTGGGGACGCACGGGTTGGAGTCCGCCGCCAACGTCGTTCTGCCGGCACACAGGCTGATCAAGCTTGTCATAATATGCTACGACACGGGACCCGCGAATCTCACGAGCTCGCAATACGCAAAGGTCTCGGGGACTCAGGACAACACCGTCAGCGTGGTGAGCAACGAGAACGTCAACTCCTCGCAGGGCGCGTCAGGGATCAAGGTAAACGGAGGAGAGACCGTCTCTAGCCTTCCTGCGAACGGCACAGCCCACACGTTCACCATCCCCCAGCTTGGCATCAACATCCCGCTGGCTCCGTCCTCGACGACAACGGCCTACTTCACCATAAACCAGGCGGGCACCTTCACTTGGTTCTGCATGACGGTGTGCGGTTCCGGACCGGACGGCAAGAGCGGCGCAATGGCAACCGCTGGCTGGATGACCGGGAACGTAGCCGCGAACTAGGATACTACGCGCCTGGAGCTTGTGGAAAGCGCCGAGCCGTCAGCTGGATAAGGCAGTCTGGAAGAAGAACGTGAAGGATTCCAGAGCAAGAAACCACAAACGGATTTATCAGCGGGGCGGAAGTCGGCTCTTCACCCGCCTTGTCCGAGAGTAGACTTGCCGCAATAATGTTCACGGACATGGTTGGGTATACATCGCTCTCGCAGGACAACGAGGAGGCCACCGTGAAGTTGCTGGAGGAGCACCGAGCGCTTCTCCGGCCGGTTCTTTCGCGCCACGGAGGCCGTGAGGTGAAGACCATGGGCGACGCGTTCCTGGTCGAGTTCGCCAGCTCTCTGGAAGCCGTCCGTTGCGCCGTGGAGATCCAGGGCAAGATCGCTGAGAGGAACGCTCGGGGCGCGGGGCAGAAGCTTCAGGTCCGCATAGGGGTCCACGTGGGCGAGGTCATCCACGAGGGCGACGACGTCGTCGGAGACGCCGTGAACATCGCCGCTCGCCTCGAGCCCCTCGCGGACCCGGGCGGGATCTGCGTCAGCAGGCAGGTCTTCGACCTCGTCGGGAACAAGCTCGAGGCGCGGCTGGAGAGGGCGGGGACGGTCGAGCTCAAGAACGTGAAGGCTCCGATGGAGATATACAAGGTGCTGCCCGCGCAAAAGTCGGGAGAACCACAGTTGTCCGGAAGTCTCAGGAAACGGGTTGCGGTGCTCCCTTTTGACAACTTCAGCCCAGAGTCCGGTGACGAGTACTTCGCCGACGGCCTCACGGAGGAGCTGATTGGGACGCTCTCAAAGATCCGGGAGCTGAGCGTGATCTCCAGGACGTCTGTGATGCAATACAAGGGAAAGCCGAAGCCCATCTCCATGATAGGCAGGGAGCTCAACGCAGGGACCATCCTCGAGGGGAGCGTGCGGAAGGCGGGCGACAGGGCGCGCGTGAGCATCCAGATGATAGACGCGGTCGAGGACAAGCACGTGTGGTCGGAGAACTACGACCGGGACCTAAAGGACATCTTCTCCGTGCAGAGCGACATCGCCGGGAAGGTCGCCGAGGCGCTGAAGGTGGAGCTCCTCGCCGCCGAGAAGGTGGTGATAGGCGAGGCACCCACGAAGAACGCCGAGGCCAACCTCCTCTTCCTCAAGGGGATCTACCAGGGAGACAAGGGGTCGCCCTCGGACCTCCTCAAGGCCATCGACTACTTCGAGCGGGCCGCGCAGGAGGACCCGAAGTTCGCGCTTGCCTTCGCCATGGCCTCTACGCTCTACGTGGGCGTCGCGGGCGAGGCGATGCCTGCCGAACACGCCTTCTCCATGGCGAGGGAGAACCTGAGCCGAGCGATGACGCTCAACCCCAAGTTGGCCGAGGCCCACAACGCCAAGGGATGGATGGCGTTCCAGCACGACTGGGATTGGCCTGAGGCAGAACGCGGTTTCAAGACGGCGATAAAGCTGAGCCCGAGCCTGGCATACGCCCATGACTGGTTCGGACGGATGCTCGCCGCTCTGGCCAGGTTCGACGAGGCCATCCCTGAGATGGCGAAGGCCTACGAGCTGGACCCCGTCTCGCCCTGGATCGTGACCCGCTTCGGGTTCGTCTACTGGATGGCCGGCAGGAACGCGGAGGCCAGAGGCATGTTCGACAAGGCCCTTACAGCGAACCCGAACTTTGCGAGGGCGCGGATGGGCCTTGCCTTTGTCGACGCCACCGAAGGCCGGAACGAGGACGCGAAGAGGGAGGCTGACCTCGCCGTGGCGGCCGCCGACGAGGCCTTCTTCCAGGCCCACCGGGCGCTGGTCCACGCATACGTCGGCTCGACGGCGACGGCGAAGGAGATCCTCGAGAAGCTCGTGGGTGACAAGTACGACGGGTATGCCTCCCCGGGCCTGAAAGGCGCCATCTACTATGCGGTCGGTGAACGCGACGAGGGATACAAGTGGGTGAGGTGGGCGCACGCAGAGCGGGACCCCTCGCTTCCCTGGTTCAACAAGTGGCCCATCCTCGAAAGGATGCGAGAAGACCCCAGGTTCGTGNNTTCGTGGAGATGCTCCACGAGATGAAGCTGCCTTAGAGCGTCGGAGGAGAGACCAGTGAAGCCCTCAGGACCTCCGGCCGGCCTCAGCGCCGTCGACAACCTCGTCGTGATGTCGGCTATCGGGGCCCTGAACGGGGGAAACAAGAAGCTCTGGTTCGAGCGTTTCTCCGAAAAGCCCGAGTTCTCCGACGACGGCGTCCCTCGCGATTTTGTAAAGTGGTGCGAAGAGGAGCTCTTCGGCTCCGCGCAGGCCTACATCATCTCAATCGACAAGGTGGAAGACGGGGGGCTGACCTTCTACGCCCAGTATCACTCGGACAAGTGGGGGGACTTTAAGACGTTCTGGAAGTTTCAGGTCAAGGACGGAAAGATCTCGAAGCTGGACGTCGGCGCTGCCGACTATCCGACCGACTAGCCCAACCCGCCGAAGAGAAATTGGAGGAGCTTGATAGGCGGGCAAAGAAATCAATCGGAATTCAATCTTGAGGAAAGAAGCCGCGAAAATCGCATTGGTCTTTATTAGACCGCAACGAATCTACCCCAGACGGCAGAGATGCGAACTCTCGGAGGACCTCTTACCGATGAAGATAGGAAGAAGTTTCATGAACTTCTCAAAGATGAGGCGCTTTTCGAGAAGATGGTCGACCGAGCCGTCAGGGGCATGAGGCTGCGTGGGCGAAAATCAAGAAGAACTTCCTGAGTTACTCAANNGAGCGGTCCAGGCATCAGCGATGAGCCCTGACAATTTGTTCGAGGAGCTCTTATTTCTCAAGGTCGTGTTAGAGCTCAGAAAGCTGATAGCGTGACCTTACAGACGGCCACAATCTTCTGAATTATTCGTTGTCGATTGACTCGGAGGCCTTCAGGCTCGAGGTACAACGCGTCATCGAATCTAGGAATCTTTGAAATTGAGAAGTCTTAATTTGGACTCCCACTTATACTAGGTCAATGCGGCTCAAACCCCTCTACACGGTCCGGTTCTTTTATCCGAAAGACTACAAAGTGGAAATCAAGAGTCCAGGCGATGCGTCCGCCGGGAGAGAACAAGAATTGTTTTTCTTCGCGGAGGGTATTTGCGAAGGGACCATCTCGGGTAAGTTTAGAGGTGCGAATCATCCCCGGCGGCGAGCCGATAACACGGCGGTCATGAGCCTACAAGGATTCATAGAGACCGACGATGGTGCGCTCATCATAACCGACTATCAGGGCTATGGCCGGTCTTTTCAGAGGTCGCAGGAACTATACGGCGACCCCGTGAACCCGAAGACAGGATCGCGCAGACAGGTCGTAGGCACGGCAAGGCACTATGCCGACGCGGACGAGTATCGATGGCTAAACGATGCAATCTGCACGATAGCCGGCGAGGTGAGGTCACCGGCCGATGTCCCCCGAGAAAAGATCAAGCAGGCAGACGTAAAGCTCGTCTTCAGCGTCGCGGAACTGGTCTNNGTAGACGCCTTGCCTACTCGATTGTCGATGAACTCAGCTACAACATATCGAACGAATCTCTGCCCCTTGGATACTCACGGATAATGTCGTCAATCGAAAAGCTCTCACCTATCATGGCCCTTGCTTGGCGAAAGGCGAATTCGCATGCGATCTCCACCGCCATGGCCTTCTTCAGATTGCGCTCAGAGAAATCCTCGGAACCGACGCAGACGCTAAGTCTGGCCCTCCCCAGCGTGAAATGGACCCTAAGTCCACCGTACGCACTTCGGGCCTTCTCCACTCTTGTAATGGTGACCCTCTTTGAACTCTGTTTCTGCTTAGACAAGGACTAATTCGTCATGTTGTCTCGCCAAGCATCGAGGACTGCTAGGTATAACAGGGTTTCGCGATTTTCTGGATGGGTGATGGATTTATAGTGACGGCCTACCTTACGAACATCAAGAGAAAAAACAGGAGGTATCGAAAATTACATCGACCCAAACGATACTAGACCTCGACGTCAGGAAGATACTCGCCTCCGTCGAGAAGCGGTATCGCATGAAGCTGCCGAAGACCGTCGTAGCCCTGGATTACGGCAGCGAGGGAGACCTCTATGTGAGGTTCGAGCATGCTGACAAGCCCGTTGGGGAACCTGCCAAGGACGGCAAGGCCATTTTCTTCTACGGCAGCAAGGAGCAGCTCGTCGCCTTGGAAATTCTGGATTTGAGTTCTTTTGAGTGAGTCTCGGGACATGCTGAAGGACCTGCTCGGGGAAATCCATCAGCGGAACAAAGGAAGGAAGACGATGAGCGAGCAGGAAATATTGGAAGAGATTCAAGCGTATAGAAGAGAAAAGAGAGCGAGTCAAGAATAGGTCGTGTCGCCCGAGCACTAGGATCAATCGCAATTCATCTTGATTCGCTTCGCAGTCAAATTGGTTTGAAGCGGCTCTGCGCATGAAAAGACCGATTGAAAACTAACGAGTCATCAGCCGGCGCGCTTGCTACTCGTTGTCGATGAACTCTGAGACCAGACCGAAGGGGTTGCGTTTATCTACCTAGACCGACTCTTCTTTCGAATGTTGACCAGCAGGGGACGGACCTTCACCGTCGCAATAGAAAAGGGAGAGGACGGATACTTCATAGCGAGCGTCGTGGAGCTTCCCGGCTGCCACACTCAAGCAAAGACGCTGAAGGAGCTTGATAGGCGCGTCAAGGAAGCAATCGAGGTCAACCTTGAAGCTCGTGGGAACAACGCACGCATACCAGAGGTTCTCGCCGTGAAGAAGGTTCACGTTTGAGCGAGAAACGGCGAAAGCAGCTCCATCCAGCCAAGGGCAAGGACATCATCAAAGCTCTGACCAAGCTCGGATTCACGGCTAGGCAGGCCAAAGGCTCCCATGTCTTCCTGATGCATCCAGATGGCCGCACGACAACAATTCCCGTTCACACAAGGGAAGAAATCGACCGCCGGCTTTTTCGGAAGATAGCGGCTGATGTCGACATGGACCCGGAAGAGCTGATGTATCTGGTCGACGGCCGCTAGCTTGCCGGAAACTTCGCCCGCTACTCGTTGTCGATGAACTCTGAGGCCTTCGGCGCCTCCTCGGGGAGGCCCTTGCGCTTCCTGATCGTCTGGACGAGGGGCCCCAGCATGTTGGTCGGGACCGCCTGCCAGAGCTTGAAGTAGGTGTTCCAGACAGCCCTCCCCGCCGTCGCGCCCCTCATCTCCTCGCTGAGGTCCATGGTCTCCGCGGCCGGGATCTCTCCCTCGACGATGGTGAGCGCCTCGCGCTGCTCGATGTTGATGAGCTTGCCCCTCTTCCCGCTGATGACCCCCGTGATCGCGCCAATCTGGTCGGAGGGGCCTTTCACCTCTATGCCCAGGACGGGCTCGAGGAGGGTGGGGTTGCCAAGGAGCATCGCGCCGAGGACGGCGCG
This sequence comes from Nitrososphaerota archaeon, assembly GCA_003135575.1. Lineage (GTDB taxonomy): Archaea > Thermoproteota > Nitrososphaeria > Nitrososphaerales > Gagatemarchaeaceae > Gagatemarchaeum. The sequence goes on along the minus strand of PLCG01000113.1, from coordinate 43,054 downwards.
CCTTGTCGCCGGCATGAGCTGGGCGAAGGTCCTGTGGGCCGCGTCCTCGTGCGGCACGTAGTGGGTGAGCGTGGCCTTGACCCCCCTGCAGAGCTCATAGGCGAGGGGGCCGTTCGTCATGACGTCCTCGAAGCCAGAGCGCATGGTGTCCATCGACTCCTGCAGGAACTGGACTCCCTTGGTCTCCTCGCAGAGCATGTTGCCCTTCGGGTCGATCTCCACGACCGTCCTCGATGTGTCCGAGTCCCAGCCGTGGTCGCGGAGGAGCTTGATTATCGTCTTCTTGTCGGTGGTGTCGCTCAGCTCCCCCTTGCGGATCATCTCGACGATGTCCGGGGCGAGCGGCTCGACCTTCATGAATATCTTGTTGTGGCGGTTGGGCGACTTGCTCATAATCGGCCCCGCCCCCTGCCTGATGGTCTCGCGGTAGTTGGTGATGGGCTCCGAGGTGATTATCTCCAGCCCCTGCCGCTGGAGCATGGTCGTGGCGATCTCGAGGTGGAGGACGCCCATGCCCGCCATCAGCGTCTCCCCGCTCTCCTGGTTGATGGTGATGATGAGGTTCGGGTCCTCGATGTTGAGCCTGCGCATGGCCTCGACGAGCTTGGGGAGGTCGCGCGGGTGCTTCGCCTCGACGGCCTGGGTGACCACCGGCTCGCTCACGTAGTGGATGGACTCGAAGGGCGCCACGTCCTTCTGGGTGGATATCGTCTCGCCGGAGCGGATGTCGAGCCCGAGTATGGCGGGGNNGGCGGGGATGTTGCCCGCGGGCAGCGTGTCGACTATCTCGCGCTGGAAGCCCATGAATATCTGGACCGACTGGATCTTCCCCTCGCGCTTCGAGTTGAGGAGGTATACCTCGTCGCCGTTGCTTATCTGGCCCGAGAAGAGCCTGCCCACGCCCACCAAGCCGGCTGCCGGGTCCACGACGACGTTGGTGACCATCATGACCATGGGGCCGTTCTCGTCGCAGGCCAACAGCGCCTTGCCGACGTCGCTGTTGAGGTCCCCGCCAGACCAGATCTTGGGGATGCGGTANNGCCACGTCGGGCGGCGGGTGGTGCTTGACGACCATCCCGAGGAGCGCCTCGTGCAGCGGGAGCTTTGCCCCCAGCGTCGAGGGGTCTCCCGTCGTGTAGGCCTCGTAGATGTCCTTGAAGCCCATCCCTGTGGTCTTTGCGAGGTCGGAGTTGAAGCCCCACTTGTCCTTGCTCGAGCCGAACGCGACCATCGAGTCCTGTATCTTGACCTTCCAGAGCTCCCTGTATTGCGGCTCCGCGTGGGTCTCGACGAGGCGGTTGAAGTCGGCGACGATGTTGAAGAGCCATTTTTGCATCTGGTCGGGGTTGAGCCTGAGCTCCTTGATGAGCCGGTCGANNACCTTCCCAGTGAAGTCAATGTGCCCCGGAGTGTCGATCAGGTTGATGACGTAGGGCGTTCCGTCCTTTTCATAGTAAAGCGTGACATTCGCGGCCTTGATGGTCATCTGCCTCTGCTGCTCGAGCTCCATGTAGTCGAGGGCGAGCGCCTGGCCGGCCACTGAGGGGGAGAGCATGCCGCAGGCCGCGAGCAGGGAGTCCGCTGTGGTCGTCTTCCCGTGGTCGACGTGGGCGATGATGCCCATGTTCCTCAGCTGCTTGCGGTTGTGGACGATCTTCAGAGCTTCAGATGTGGACTTGAACTTCGGCATGGCCTATTCTTACTTTCAAAACGCTCCCTCCTCCGTATGGATATAACGTTTTGCGCGGAAAATGTATGCCCTTTCTTGTGACCTTCCTCAACAAAAGGACTTCCAAGCCGTTTATTCGCCTTTCGACCTTTCCAGGAGATATAGGGGCTTTTATCCAGGAACGCAGAACTAAGTCATGATACTATCAAGGGCGTTCTCTAATGGATCACTCGGAGAATTCTGATGGAATGGAAATGGCCGGTCTGACTTTGGAGGAGCTAAAGTCTCTAGTTATGACCGGGAAACTTTCTGTCATTCGATATTACAAGGAAATAGACAAGCGAAAGATGTCGCATGGATAAGGAACCGACTTCAAATGGTCTACCACAACGCGGCCATCTCATAGGCTTAATAGAGAAGAAGGAGAGTGACCCTTGCGAATGGAAGAAGTGGAATCCTCCGAGGAGAAACCGCAAATTCGCGCGTCTCATCGAGCGGCTCAAGAGCAGGAAGAAGATTGGGCCGGGCTAAGAGCAGTAGCGGAGCCTAGGAAGAAGCTCAAGAAGAACCCGAAGTCCGGCGAAAAGGTCGGCAAACACGGCGTCTCCATGGGAGAGAGGGGCGTCTACGATGAAAGAAACAGGCTCAATGACATGACGGGAAAGGAATGGGCCCTTTTCATGAAGAGCTGGTTTATCCATAACCCGCCTGCTCGCAACAAAAAAGAGGTCCTTCATCCCGCAAAGTTCCCCGAGTCCATGATTGCGGACTTTGTAAGTTTCTTCACGAAAAAAGGCGAAGCGGTCCTTGACCCTATGCTCGGAACAGGGAGCACCCTTGTAGCTTGTGATAGAACTGAGAGAAAGGGCATAGGGATTGAGCTAATCAAGAAGTGGGCGGACATCGCGAGAGATCGGACGCGCCAGACTGTCATACAAGGCGATGCAAGGAATCTTACGCATCTTCTAGAGGAAAACGGGATTGACCAAGTAGACTTCTGCATAACATCCCCCCCATACTGGAACATGCTGAAGAAGAGTCGGGGTCATGTCCTCTCTCTTCAGAAGCAGAGAAAGGCCCTTGGGTTGGACGAGTACTACAGTGACAACCCAAAAGACCTAGGAAACATCGATGACTACGAAACCTACCTGTCATCGTTGTATGACATCTACGCGGAAGTCTACAAGGTCCTCAAGCCGGGTGGGTACCTTGTAATAATCTGCCAGAACATATTGACGCCCGATGGAAACATGGTGCCTTTCGCGTGGGATTTGGCAAAGAAGCTGAGTCAGTTATACATCCTAAAGCAGGAAAAATTGTGGCTCCAAGACAACAAACTTCTGGGAATCTGGGGCTACCCCTTCAAGTACGTCTCAAACGTACATCATCACTACTGCCTCGTCTTTGAGAGGGCTTCTTCACAACAAAGAAGCGAGACTCGAACTTGAGCGGCCAACCCAGGTTCCAGCTAGACAAGAAGAGGCTGTATCACTTTCCCCATAACTCCGCTATTTTTGAGGAGTTTGATTTCATGCTGAGAATCCTCGACCCGCGAAAGACTGGTCAGACCGTTCACTCCTTCAAGGATATTTGTAAGAAGCTCTTAATCGAGGAGGTCAAGGCGGGCAAATTCAGCAACTTCCATCCAAAGCCTTACGCAATTTTTGCAAATGCAGTGCCGCCTGACCTAGGTACTCTCATAGATAATATGAGAGCGATCCATCCGAGGATTGGAAAAGCGAATGCCCTCGACTTGGCTAGGAAGAGGCGGGTTGCCTATCGCAAGTTTCTTTCAGACCCGGAGAAGGATTATGATGCCTTCGTAGATACCCAATACAAGCCGACCAAGAGTTGGAGACAGAACTGGGTCGAGTTCGTTAGAGATTATGCAGATTTGGCGGCGTATTGTGGCTTGCTTCCAGCATACTTCAAGAATCCTCTCCTCGATTCCGAAGAGGACGGCTATCTGTTCTCTGACAGAGCCCGCAGATATCTTGATGGGTCGCTTTCACCTGAAGCAGCCCTATGTGGGATGAAATATGCCAATTCTTCTATCAATCTCACTCGTTATCCCCAATTCAACATTACCTTGAGACCCTTCTACGCCACGCTAAGGCTCTTGCTAGCCCTCGAAGCGTCCGGGGTTACACTCATCGACAAGAAGCTGCTAGGTGCTGCAATTGGATGCCTCCGTTCGGAGGCCGAAATTCAAGACGCAGCCAACTTAATTGGGAGCGATTATGGGAGACCAATAGCAAAATTCTCCAACAGACCGAGAACTTCAAAGGATTTTGTGAGAGAGGGGGAAAGGTTCTCGTTGTCCTTAGTAGCGTTTTTGAAAGCCCAAGGGCTTGTCCACATCACATCTGGAACCAACGCGAAACTGGTTAGGATTGCCACCAAAGGGAGAGCATTAGTCGATGCAACTCCGCCTAACGCAACATATTACGCTCACTCAATAGGAAACTTGCGCCTGACACCGTTACTTGGCTATCTTCTGAACCTCTTTACAGACTACGCGAGCAAAGGAAGAGACACAATCGAATATGTCCCATTTAGGAACAATCTTGAGGCATTGGTCGATGCTAGCCAGCTGGAACAGCTAATCCACATGATTTCAAGTAGACTCCATCCCAGTCCGATTCTCTCATTCGATGGGTCGGTCATAAAGCTCCAGCCCATCACACACCAGTATGCGGTCACACCTGGCACCGACTTCGCGAGCCTCGCGGAATCAGGCTTCGTGGAACGTGGAGCTGGGTCAATTATCATCAAGCCTTCCAATCCGACTGTTACTAGACCTCCAGAGACGTTCTTGAGCCAAATCAAGGCCACCTCCTTAGGATCCGACGGTTCGGCTTATGAAGACATAATCGCAACTGCGCTTAGAAGTCTCAAGCTCGGCATGGTGAGGTCATTCGGCCACACCTATTCCGGACAACGATTCACCGATATTGTCTGGGAGGTTCCAATTTACGACGCAACGACCAACAGCGAAATGACCTTGCTCATTCTCATTGAAGCCAAAGCAGGCGGCGCAATCAAACAGTTCGATGAACGTGCCGCTAGAGACGATATCATCACAACCCTGAAAGAACGATACAGTAAAGTCCTTCCCAAGATTGCTGGGATTTGGGTTTGGGTTGTCGATAGCGACAGCATCCCGAGTAGTAATGCAACGCATGGCGGTGCCAGACCCGGGTCTAAGACGTTCGAGGAGAAGATGCATGAAATGCTTACGCTGATGTCATTTACCCAAAGGTTAGTCGTCGTTACTGTGTTGAGCGCAGACTCGTTCACAGAATACTATAGCTATCTCTTCGGGGCATTCCCACAACTCAAGCCGCCGCTGACCGAAGTCAACATCCAAAATTTTTGGATATGGGGGCCCGCATTTAGACCCCTCAACGGCTATGTCTTCATCTATGACGATGTTATGGAGCTGAGGCGAAAGCTAATGATCGCTTAGTTGCTAGGCGACATAGTAGGCGGGGATATGTTTTCGTAGTCTGGATCGCGCTACTGGAAGCAACATTTGGCATTTCTCCATCCTCTGCCATATTTCTTTGCTAGCTGTGCTGCCACACTCTGTGCGCCATCATAATCGAGAGGCCCGTGCCATCTTGTTGTTCTGGTAGGACTACTCTTCGCTGAGAAATGTCGGCGCCATGCATAAGGACAGTCGGCCTTATGCACTTTTACTTCAGTCGCGTTGTTAAGGTCTTCATAAACGAAGTAGTTCAACAGTCAAGCCACGTCTGCACCTATAGGGCACGGTGCCCTGCTTACTTGTTCTTTGCCTACAGAAGAGAGGTCAACGCCGTCCTTCATACTGTAGATGAGTGAATCTCTGCCGTAGTAGCTTGACTTTGTCTCTGAAGATTCGGGAGTCGGAGATCCTGTGGATTCGCGGTTGCCTGTAGGATTTGATGTCGGAGCCGGAGCAAGAAAGACCGATTGGTTGGAGGTGACTCACTATTCCAAATCTGGAGAGCAAGATCGCTGCCATAGGAAGAAAAGCCCCACAGGTCTTTGGTATCGTTCAACCGATTTGACGCAGCCATAATCAAAAAGACCAAGTTGCTATGGATTCCACATTTCTTCAAGATTGCCTGGAATCCAGCATTGTGGGTGGCGATTCTGCAATTAACGTGACATTTAGAGTGATTTTGCTCCTTTTGCCGAAAGCTTAATTCATCCAGCCTGTTTCGGGGAAAATATGTCAACCGGGGTCGATGACAATGAGGGCGCATTCCCCTACGCGACCGCGGTCAGTAGAGCGTTTCAGGAGAGATTAAGCGGGTATTGGCACCAAGAAGGAAGAATCAATACATACGAATTGATGAGACTTCTTGCATCAGACCCTCTGAAGAACTCCGTAGAGGAGGGGAATGATCATCTCTTAAGAACTGTAGACATTGGCAAGTCCAACTTCCTCATTTTCGAAATCATAAAGACCCGGCCACGGCCCTACCTCTTGTACCACGACATCGTAGCACAGGAGAAGCTCCATTTGGAAGCCGAGCATATAAGAGAGCAAGGACCGAAAGAAAAGGCCGCTTTTGCTAAGATCATTCCTGACTGGGCTCTAAGTCGTCCAAAAAGGCTGGACATGATTATGGCGAGCGAAAAGGCGGATCTCTTGCTCACGCCAGCGCAAAGGATTGCAGCTGAGACACCTCTTCCGTTGCTAATCAATGGAAGAGCCGGAAGCGGGAAGACTCTGGTGCTTTGCTATTGCCTAGCCGATAGGGCGAAGAAAGAAAGGGCACCGAAGGAGCGGATGGTATTCCTTTCGTATAACGAAAAACTCGTTGAACAGGCGGAAATGAACACCAGCGACATCCTGCTCGGCTTGCAGCCAGTGCCAAGCAAGCTCGAAGGAATTGAATTTCTCACACTGCGAGACTTCCTTAAGCGATATGTTCCCGATAGGGAGAGGTTTGAAGAAGGAAATTATCTCAGATACGGCGACTTTAAGAGACTTTACGAAGAAGAATTTGGTATGCGTGGGCGAAGCGCAATAAGAATCCCACCTGAAACCGTTTGGCATGGAATCCGAAGCATCCTCAAAGGCGCTTGCAAGCCTCCTTGGTCACCTCCTCTCTCGAAGGAAAAATATCGCGAACTAGCTCGGAAGCGGAGAGATTTCTCGGAAGATTATTTCGACACGATTTACGACATTGGGGAATGGTACCAATCCGAAATAATTCAACAGAGCGGTAGATTCTGGGATGATCAGGATTTGGCTTGGGAGGCTTTGCGTTGGATTAGAGAGAAGAAGATGAACGATCCAGATATGGTGCTCTATGACGGGATCTATTGCGATGAGGTGCAAGATTTGACCGAAATAGAATTTCTGTCGTTGACAGAGCTATGTGGGGGACTGAATGACCCAACCGGAAGCCTTCAACTACTTTTAGCGGGGGATCCGCTTCAAACAATTAATCCGACAGGCTTCAAATGGAGCATAGTCAGTAGCGACATTTTCACAATCCAAGGCAAACCGGTCGGCCACTGCGAACTTGGAGAGAACTTTCGGTCAGACAAGAAGATAGTCGATTTCGCTAACGAGGTGGAGAAAATTAGGTCCCGTTACTTAGGCCAAGGTGCCGTTCTTCAAGACGCTTTTGACCAGCATGGAGACAGACCCCTTGTCGTAGAGGAGGCGGTGGTAGCAACCGTAAAAGGAGTTGAATCCGGCCAGGATGCTGCTGCTGTTTCGAACCTGAAGCAGGCATTAGGAAAACTTGGTCCTAAGGATGCGGTGATTGTTTGGCCTGAAGAGAAAGAAGAGGTCACTCGGCTCTTTAGTACCGAAAGCGCCCTAGGCGAAGTTGACCAGGTAATACGTTACTCAGTCTCCGAAGCGAAAGGTCTTGAGTTCGAAAGAGTTGTGCTATACAAGTTCGGGTCGTCTGAGGCCGCGAACAAGTGGGGAAGATTCCTGACGAAGGAGTATCAATCGCGACCGGAGGGAACTATGTTCGACGAAAGAGAACTCATTCCGTTTCAGTACTTCCTTAACCGTCTCTATGTAGCAATAACACGGGCAAAGCAATTCCTAACGCTGGTTGATACCGAGGAAGGGATCGAGAATTTCTGGAAGAAGATTAGCCTCACAGAATCTTGGGAGAAATACCTTGACCTTCTGCCAAAAGAGACTGTGGCTAAAGGATTACTCGACAATCCGGCCTTCAAGACTGTATTTGATGAGGACGATTGGAGAAAGAGAGGTGACGAGCTGCTGGAACGAGCCGAGGAGACTCACGATCCAAGAGATTTCGAGAGAGCGAAGGGTTCCTTCGAGCACGCGAAGGACTGGAAGATGGTGAAATTGGTTGAAGCCAAGAGCGCAGAGGTTGAAAAGAAGTTTGGGCTCGCTGGAGCGCTTTACAGCCAGATAGGGTACGATGCCGATGCGGCTCTTTGCTTCGAAATGGACGAGCAATGGGAAAAAGCGTATTTCTCATATTCCAAGCTTGTCAGAACCGCCGAAACCGAAAAACGGCTGGCTATCTGTAGGTTCAAGTGGACAGTTGAAAAGAACGCCAAAACGGCAGTCGATGAATTCTACAAGTTTGCCATGGACAATGGTAATCTTGAAAAGAAATCACTGGAGCAACTCGCAACTACTCTGTCGGAATTGAAAAAACACAAAGAAGCAACCGACATCTTGCAACAGGTAGGGAGGCGGTTCCAGGATAACTCGGCGTTGGTCCGTGCTGCAAAGGAAGCCTTCGCGCAGCCAGATATGAAGCGCTCCGCGGAGCTTTTTGAGCTATCCAAGGACACTAATCACCCCGAATACAAGCTCTCTCAAGCGGAGCTCTTCCTAATGAGAGGGGACTATGCGAAGGCGATTGACTTTTTCTTCGACAATGGAAAGCATGATCGAGTCGTGAAAGTGTATGAGGACACAATCAAGAAGGGAACCCTTCCTGTCAGGCCCATCAGGAGGAGGGTTGCGCAATCGTATGTAGAAATGCGAAAGCGGGAGGAAGCAAAGAAGATCTACGAGCAACTGTTTCAGGATTCCATTGAGAAAGAAGACTGGGTTGAAGCATTGAACTGCCTAGTCAGTGAGCTGTTCGATAAGTCTGAGGCAATGAACATGACACGAAATATCTTGGTCGCAACGGGAAAGTCAGACAAAAACCCGTCCGAAAACGAAAAAGCGGTCGTAATGGACGCAGTTCGAAAGTTTCGAGCTTATGCTTATTGGAGGATAGAGCTACCACCAGAGCAACTGGGAGCAATCCACGACAAGTACGCTGGTCCGAGCGAAAGAGCGGACTTCTATTTCCGGTTCACGAATGAGAGTTGGGCAAAGGAAGGGTACATTCGAGCAATGCGAGACCTTAGGGCAGAATTCTTGGATCAAGACGACAAGGCATCTCGAGACAGCGCTAGCGAGGTGGAAAGAGAACTTTCTAGGAGAATGAAAGAATGGCGACTGAAATAGAGGCTAGCTCCAGAATCCCAATTGTCTTTCTCGTGGCCGACATGAAGATCCTCGTTTGGAAGACGCCCGAGCCGCCGCGCGGGGCTCGTTCAGCTCATCTTGCTCACGCTGAATACTAGATAGTTGTGCTGGATACCCTTTGTGTGGTCGTCCTTAGACACGATTCGCCCGTTCCCAGGGTCAAACACCCATTTCGACCAATCCCAACTTGGTTCCTCGGGCACCTGGGCCGCGATGTACGAGCCTTGTGCCAACCGCACACCGGTGGGGGTATTCGTAAAGTCGAGGCCCATGTTGAAATCCTGAACGGGGACGTTCTTGTTCCTGTTTGCAATGCCCCTTATCAGACCCTCGGCGAAGCCCGATATCATCGGAATCGCCGGGTTCAAGACGCTTGTCAGTTTCAGGCCTTCCTTGAACACGTCGCTGTCGAGGAACGCCAAGAGCTTCTCATCGTCTTCATTCTGCACGTTTACCGTGTAGCACCTGAAATCGACGCCCTCTGGACCCACGTTGAGCCCGACGAATATCGGGTAGCCTGCTATCGCGGCCTCTTCTCCTTGCTGGATCCGGTAGGTCTGCGTAAAGTGCAAGGCCTGTGTCTGGTCTTGTTGGACCTGGTTCTGCGCCTGGAAGTCAAGAAGGACCTTGTGCACGCCGCGTCCTGGATAGTCGAAGGCCATGAGTCGGCCGAGGCTTATCTTGATCCGCGAGTTTTGCAGCGACAGATCTGCCTTCATGTTTCCTGCGTAGATGATGGGAACCGGGCTTGACGACATCGAATCGGAGGCTGAGATGAAACCGAAGGCGTGGTTGGTGTGTTGCCACGGTGTTGGCTCGTGAGTTCCGGGCCAGGAAACCAGACTGAATATCTTCTCAGGGGCGGAGCTAATCTCTTTCGCTTCGCCAGAGTATCCAAGCTCGGTGAGCTTCAGAGCCGCTTGAGGAGGCGGTAGGGCACCTATCACGGGCGGGTATGAGGTGAGCTTACTACTACTCTTTCTTGGCATCTCCTTCTCGTGCAATTGGAATTTCGCCTGACTCTTAAGCTGCGCTCCAGAGAGCCACCTTTGCGTGCTAGTTCCCTCGCTTGATAATCGTCTCCCTCCCTAAAGTATCCTAAAACCCCCAAATCGCTCGGTCGGCATGGCCGACATCAAGACCCCAGTCTGGAAGACGCCCGAACCGCCCGCGGGGCCTCCGGCAGCCGATGAGGGGCAGCAGCTTGCTCGAGTCCTTAAATGGTAGATGCTTTCCAAACAAGCCGAAGATGAATGGACCCTTGCACCATCTACCTTGATGACTCGGGAGATCCAGGTTGGCCATTTCCGTTTGGCAAGAGTAAGACCAAATGGTACGTTCTAGCTGGACTTGTTCTGAGTTCTCAATCGGACTACCTAGCACGACAAGAGGTAGATGCTCTTCTCAAAAAGTACATCCCTGACTCTGAGAGGCGTAAGTATCCTCCGAGCTTCTATGAAATTCATTACCACGACATCATTCGCGGACATCATCTGTTCGAGGGCCTGGACCATCCTCAGCGAAAGGCACTTTCTGACGAGATATTCCATCTGATTGCCAAACTCAAGCCAGTTCTCTTCGCAACCGCAATTGACAAGCTTCGCCTCAAACAAAAATACGGCACAAACGCCTTTCACCCGAGGAACCTTGCAATTCGGGCAACGATTCATCGGTATGCCATGTATCTCAACAGAATTGATGGTATCGGAGCCATAATCATCGATGAAGAAGAATACCGGAAAGACAGGGAGATTCAGCGGATGGTGCAGGAGTTCCGCATGTATGGAATAACGATTCGCGGAATGAATTACACGCCTAATCAGGAAGAAAACCTCACGAGGGTCCTGAATACAATAAGCTTCACGCCTTCCGAGCTTAGTTCAGGCATCCAGCTTGCCGATGTGTGTAGCAGAGCTACATGGACGCACTTTGAAAGGGACAAGAGCGACCGGTACAATCAACTCTCGGGATTCTGGGATCGCACAGAATATAGGGTCTATGAACCCTCGATAGTACCAGCACCTTAAGAGAAAATTGTAGGGAAAGGCAGGAATGACCCTTGCGAGTATTCCTGACGAGCCATCTCGACTCTCCTTTGCCCGATACGTAGGATACGGTGCGACTATATAAGAAAAATGAAGGGTTGCTTGAAACTATTCTAGGGCGTCTTCCTAGGCGACTAAGGGCACGTTGTGCGTAACAGAGAGCACCACGCTCCTTCTCTCCGTTGATAATCGTCTCCCTCCCTTGGTATGCTGAAGCCGCGAATCGTTCGGTTGCGATGGCCGATATCAAAATCCTCGTCTGGAGGACGCCCGAGCCGCCGCGGAGGCGCCGCCCGGCGTCGAGGTGAAGATGCCTGCCCCCTCGCGAGGCCGAACTAGACCGTAGTGACTTGGAACGACGAATTGAAAGTCATGTTGTCGATTATCACGGCTACGGTGAAAGTACCAGGGTTGGAGGTCCCGCCAATCAACCATGAAACGGAGCACGTACCAGATGATGAAGTGGTGCAAAGGAAATCCTTCGTCGTCTGCTGAGACGCATAGACCACATGAATCGAGATGGCGACATTCTGCAGGGGGCCATTCTGGTCTGAGGCGGTCACGGTGATTGTCTGCGTGCGACCCCGGGCTACGGGGTCGCCCCCGAACGATATGATCGCGGTTATTTGACCCGCTGCCGCGGTTGTGGATGACGAAGACGTAGTCGTGGTGGTCGTGGATGTGAAGGTGGTCGACAGGCTGGTCGTCGAAACTCCCTTGGATGCCAACCAGTATTGCACCCAATTCATCGCAATCTCGTGCTGTGCCTCTGCGAGGGTCATCTGGCCGCTGCAGACCTGCGAGTTGAGATAGTTCTCAAAGCCGTCCTTCATCGCCCACGTGTAAGTCCCATAGTTGGGCTCCGCCCAGAGGTTGGACACGCTCGTCGGGCTGCCGCCAATCTCGAGGGGTATCAGGTGGTCTTCCTCGAAGTCTGACAGGTTCGTGTCGCCGTAGCCGTAGTCGTGGATGCTCTGCACCTTGAGCGGGTTGGTGTAGCTCTCGGGCGGCCTTATCGAGGCCGTGTACCCTGAGACGCAGATGGTTGACTGGATGTTGGCCTGCGTCACGTCTGGGTTCGTGGCTCCCGGCGTGCACTTTGGGTCGGGCAGTCCTCCGTTCGAGTGGCAGTAGCTTGGCCTGGCTGACGCGCTGGATATCGTAGTTGACTCAGCCGAATTTAGTGACGACGCTGTCGCGGGCGTCGAGGATGTCGACGTCAGGGCTTGCGGACCAAGTACCAGCATGATGGCTCCTAAGATCGCAACAAAAGCAATCAGCGCAATCGCTACTTTTGCCGTCGTCTTCATTTTCTCGTTATCTCCCCTGACTCACTAATTGAGGTTGCTTGCAGCTCACAAGCCTGAGCGAAGGTCCAGAGCCCCTCATCTCCTCAAGGCAAGAAGTTTGCAGAGTAGCGCTCAAACCACTAATCACAAACATTGTACCAAAGTTTAATGACATTATAAAAATTCATAATGTTTAATTAGCGCGCTTTAGGCATATACCATATGACGACAATCAAAATAGGCACTCACAAAGAGGTAGGCCCAATGTCGTCCATATTCGGGAATGCTGAAGCACGGGTGCTAGACCAAAGTCTGCTTGTCGGAAACATGGAACAAACGATATCAATGCTAAAACAATCCACTGGATTGAGCTTCAGCACCGTCCAAAGAGTAGTAGAGAAGTTCGTCGACAGGGGATTCATGAAGCCAACTCGCAAGATTGCCAACGCTCAAGCCTACGTCTTCAACGTTGACAATGACCTTCACGAGATGATCGAGTGGGCTACGAAGTATCAACTTACGAGGACTGACTAGCCAAACCCTCGTCGACCGCCCATTTCTTCACTCGTTCTAGGTACTCCTTGTTCCTCTTCTCCTTATCAGTAAGCTTACGATACTCTTCTTCCTTCGCCTCTTCCTTCTGCGCCTGCTGTAGTGCCTCCCTGAACATCCTGTCTAGGGGCGGGAGACGTACTTGTTGTCGAAAGTAATTGCAGAGTACCAATCCAGCTTCGACCGCGTCGTTATCCAGTAGCGCGCACACGTGATCGTCTCCTGTCGCCTTGAAAATCTTGATCAGGTTGCCGTTGAGTTGTTTGGCTACAAAGATAGCGTCTCCTTTTTCGGGGAGAAGCCCGGTCGGCAAGCTTGAGAGTCGGATATGTTTTCCGTGCTTGGAACTCTTTCTCCTGGCGTAGCACCTGCCTTGGTATAGTTTGTTGAGTATGAACCCGGCGACGAAGCGGTTGTCGACTGTTGGTTGGGATGTCAAGACTGGTTACTCCGTGAAGGATTTTCACTCGAGTGATTTGAGTTGCCTACTCTTTCGGCTTGATCTCGACCAGGAGGAGGTTCACTTGGTGCCTCTTTCCATCTATGGTCATCTTTCCGTTGGCGTGGTAACCCCTGCTTCCAGACGAGAATGGATTGTCCTTTCCACGCCTGTCGAAATCAAAAATTCCTATCACTTTCCCGTCGTCATCGACAATTTGTGCCTGCACTGTATGTAGCCAATACCGCGTGGTATTTAAGACTGCATGTAGTGTCCATATACTATAGTATACACAGGGACATGCGACGAATTCACCGTTAACTTCAGGGCGTAATCATATGAAGATAATGCGAAAACCGTGGAGACGATCCAGATGACAACCGATCGCAGCCCCTCTACGAACGGGTTCACCCTTGTCACCACTACCCAGTTCTGGAACGTGTGGAGCACCCCCGCATTTCACGCGCAACGTGCCGCGGACTTCGACGCGCCTAGGATGTCGTGGCTCGACGCCTCCTACCGGCAGCTTGCCGAGGATCTCGGCTTCCAGCTCGCCCCACAGAGGGGCAAGTGCTACGATGGCCAACGTCTCGATGTGGTTCTGGACCCCGCCGCCCAGGGAGGCGCGCACACGGGGACGGCCTTCGGGTCGCACGGCGTCTCCGTCTCCCCGGACGCGCTCTACAACGTGGGATACGGAATCACGGGCTTCTGGTGGTCCATCCTCACGATGCACGAGGCGGTCAACGTGATGACGGGCTCGATAGCTCAGGGGTGGGTGTGGGCCGACGGCTCCCCGATGTGGGCCGGGCAGTCGCCGTTCCCGAACATGTGCGACATCGTCGTCGCCGGGGAGGCGGGAAGGGGGGACGTCTCGGACGCCCAGCTCCAAAGGATGGGCTCGGACCCGGGGGTCGGCCTCTTCCTCTGGATCCAGCGGACCTGCGGCTGGGCTCCCTACCAGCGCCTCTTCAGGTGGACGAGGCTGCACGGCATCACGGACTGGCACAGGTTCAGGGAGCCGTCCCTGCGCACGGCGATTTTGGTCTGGTTCTTGGCGTGCGCCACGCCCGAGCTCGGTCAGGGTTCCTTGCTGCTGGACCGCTTCAACTCCGCGCTCAAGAGGATTTCGGGCCTGCAGATATCTGCCTCAGACTACTCTCAGGCCCAGGCGCTCTTCCCGGACCCCTCGCAATAGGCGATCGGGGCTTCATGGGCGTTCAAATAGTGGGCCAATATTTATCAACGTGGGCCGAGTGTCGCAAGGCATGCCTCAACTCAGGGTGGACTCCAAGCACAGGGTGGTGCTCGAGACTGCCCTCCGCAAGACGGCCGGAATCGCGAAAGGAGACAAGCTGACCGCCGTCGCATTCCACGGAGGGATCATCCTGACCTCTAGCAAGGGCGAAAAGTTCTCCGATAGCCTCAGGGGGTTCGGGTTCAAGGAGGGAGAGCACGAAGCGACAAAGTTCATCCTCGGGCGTCGAGGCTCGGAAGCGAGAGAGCATGCCAATCCTTGACACCGTGGTGCTGTTCGCGGCCGCCGACCCGCTGGACAGGTTCCACAAGGACGGGGTCCGTCAGCTGGGGAGGGTCGGTGGGAAGCTGCTAGTGGGGACTTTCGCGCTGATGGAGTTCGACGTCGTCCTGAAGAGCAGGGGGCTCTCAGCTGCAGAAAGGATGAAGGAGATGGCGCTGCTGATGAAGGACTATCCCGGTGTCGCTTCCTCAGTGCACCCAATCTCGCCGTCCACCCTGTATCTTGCGGCTTTGGATGAGCAGGAGTTCGGCCTGGACTATTTCGACTCGCTCATGGCCGCGGAGGCCGCCGAGCACGACGGAGAGATGGTCTCCAGCGACAGGGGCTTCGACGCGGTCCCCAACCTGAAGAGAATCCCCCTAGAAGGCTAGGCCGGGCTCGTCGAGGCTCGAAGGCGGCGAGCGGTCCGCGGGCATCCTGACCAACTCCCCTGGGTTCTTCTTCACTTTCGCGGATTTCCTTTGCGAGCCAATTCGTCCTTCATGGCGGCCAGGACCATGTCGATGTACTCGGGAGGAAAATAGGCCCTTGCGATGCCCACGATCACGCCCGCGAGCCTGGCGAACTCCTCAGGGTTCCTGCCTTTGACGATGCTGTGCTCGTCCAGCCCGAGGACCTTCTTGGTCATCTCCAGCGCGATGGCCCCCCGCGGATCCTCCTCGAAGAGGTCAGGGTCCACGGTGGCGATGGCTGTCAGGGTCGCATCTGCCCAGGCGGTTCCGAACTTCCGGCTCGGCTTGTAGATGTCCAGGCCTGCCGACCTCTTCTTCATCAGATACCCCTTTCTCACCAGGAGGTCGACGTAGTCTGCCGTCATCGCCAGGGAGGGTTTGAGCAAGGCCTCTTCTCCAGCCCTTTTCACTGCGTCGTCCACCTCGTCAGGAGAAGGAGCAGCACCCCCCATGGTCTTCTCACTCTTCTGCTTCGTATGCTTCCCTAAGAAGCTCTGCGGGGATGGAGAAGCTCCGGATCGTTCCGGCGATGATTATCGCCAATCCACCTAGTTCCTTGGGATTGACATCCTGCTCGAGCGGCACTGATTCGTCGGGCTGGAGCACCATCCGGGCCATCTCCCACCCAAAGGCATCTGTCGGGTCTTCGTCAGGCTCCATGGGATACTTTCTTTTCCTCAACTCCTTGCTTGCAGCCATCATGAGCTTGCCGAACTTCGGTGTGGCCCTCAGGCGCTCTCCTTTCCCGACGATGTAACCCCGTTCGATGAGGATGTCGACATAGTTAGAGGCCATTGCATTGGTAACATAGCGATTGGCTTCGCGCAGCGCCTCCTCCTCGAAGTGCTCCCAGTTGTCCCACTTGTCTGCAGGCCGGCGGGAGGTCAAGCCTCTCCATAGAGGACCTCGGTTGCTGATAAAGGGAATGAAACTACCGATTCACGGCGGCGAGTTTTTCCCGACCCATCGTGGCCGAGCGAGACCGGACCGCCCACCCTTAGAACGCTTTTATGAGAGCCGGAGGGTGAAGAATCGAGGGGCTCAGATCATATCGGGTTCCCGTCATTCCAAGTGGGATGATGGTCCGATTGCTAATCCTTCATCGCGGCCCCTCGATCGATTCAACATGCGCCCTGCATTCAGGTCGCCAACGGATTAAAGCGCCCACGCCGGACATCGATGGCCGAAGTCGTCCGGAAGTCTAACGGCGTAGGGCGGAGGAGGTCTCGAGGCGGGGTACGCTCGCATGGTTACCGCGGCGCCATCTACGTCCTCTGCAGGGGTAGCCGGACCTGCCATGCCGACCATATTGCAGTGGCTCGTGATATGTTAGCAGGCTTCGAATGGAGAATTCATTGTGGCCACTCCCCTTTCCAACCAAGGGCAGAGACGAGTATGTTTGTGTCTAGGGTGACCTTTCTCTTGCCCACTTTACTGCCTCGGCGACATCTGACTGCTTGATCTTGTGTTTCCTAAGATGCGATGCTATGTTCCTAGAGAGCGCTCTGAACTCAATCTCCAATCGGCTCAAGATACACCACATCAAAGGAGAGTTGCCATCTATTTAGGCACTCACCATCTTCTGACCCCGCCCGACTCACGGTGACTTTGCTTCGGGGGCGGGGGATTGGAAAGACGTAAAGGCCTCCTGCCGTCCACGACAATGCGTTGCCGGTCTGTCCAAAGTGCGAGAAGCTCATCAGCGAGAGCCACTACGAGAGGCATCTCAGTCGCTGCGGCACCACCCACGGGGACGAGCACGAGCCCCTCCACGTCCACTCGGCGACCGGGCAGGTGGGGAGCACGGAGCGAGGCGGCCCTCCCACCGAGGACCACGGCGGGATAAACTGGAGAAAAGTGGGCGCGGCCTTCCTCATCTTCCTGCTCATCGGCTCCGTGGCGGTCTTCTTCGTCCTCTACGCGCTTTCGCTGCTGTGACGCCCGGCTCAACCATCCGTCCTCGCGCTGGTCGGGCGTACCCTGCCGGTATTCGCTAAGACCGGCCCGGGAATCTCTCGCCGCCACAGTTGTTGCGCAGCGTCTCGTCAATATCATTGAGCTCGACTATTTCTTCTCCAAATGTCTCAGGGCTTCGCTCCCAAGCTATGAGCGCCCGCCGGACCAAGACTTCCCCGTGGCTCGTTAGAAGTTTGCAGAGACGCTCATTGTCGTCGACTAGCGCCTCGGCCAATTCCTGACGACCTTCTCCATGCGAGATTCGACGGCCTCCCTGAGTCTCTTAGGGTCCTTCATGAGCTCGTCGATTCTCCTCATCGTCTCCTCGTCAGAGTCGGAGCCTGAGTTGGACAGGGGGGTTCGATTCTCCAATTGGGTCACTTCGATATAAGACCAATCCTGTCTAAAAGCGCTACCATGGTTCGGCAACCCTCGTCAGACCCCGGGGATAGAGTTCCCTATGCAGGGAAGGTCGCGCTATCGAGCTGGGCTGCCGAGGCCTCGCGGCACTTGGACGCGGACGAGGACGACCCTCGCGATGACCACGACCGCAAGCAGGAAAAAGGCGAGCCAGGGCAGAGATGTCAGCGGGAACTCCGGGACGGCGGACGTCCCCGTGATGACCAGGGTGTGAGTCGATTGCTTGTAGGCCAGCGAGACGGTGGAGTCGGTCGCGTTCTGAGTCAGCTTATACTGGACCGGGATGCCGTCCAGCGTCACCGAGATCGACCCGCTAAGCATGGCGTTTGGCCAGATGACGGTGACCCCCGCGGTGGTCCCGGACGGGCCGGTCGTGGTCAGGCTTATCGAGGCCGCCTGCGGGTTGAACGTGAAAGGGCCGCAGGTCGTGTTCACTAAGGCGGTGACCTTGTAGGGTTGGCCGCCTACGGTGGTTGTCATCAAAGTCGTAGTTGATGCGGTCGAGGTGAAGGAGCTGGTAGAGGTCGAAGTGGATGTCGTGGGGGTTGTTGACGTTGTCGAGGTAGACGTTGACGACGCGGAAGAAGAGGTTGTGGTGGTCGTGGGACTGCTGGAGGTCGTCGTGGACCCTGTAGTGGTGGTCGTGGAGCTTGGCGTCACGGGAGCCGACATGGCGTTGCCCGTGTCGGTCGAGCCGTTGTTGCCGCCCACACACACTATTCTCCAGTCACGGGACTCCAACTGTTGCGCCCAGCAATTTGTGTTATACACCGCGGAATAATACTTGGCTAGCTCGTTCCAACTCGCATCCTTGCTTATGAGATTCCCAGACGGTAGGCCTTTGGGGCTGAAGGTGGAGACTGTGGCGGTTGGTCCGTCGTAGCCTCCTACACAATAGACCGTTACGTTGACGACGGCGCATGAGGGCCGCTCGATAGGGAGACCTCCGGTTCCTGACGAGCCCGAAGTCGCTCCATAATCAGTGGTCTCCGCCCAAGCGCTAATGCCGTTCGAGCCTAGGCTCGCATAGTAGACTTTGCTGATGCTCGCCGAGCCCAAATAGCCTCCGATGCAAATAGCCGTTCCCATGTCCGATACGCACGCGGGATCCGTCGCGATTCCCCCGCTTCCTGTATTTCCAGAAGGGGCGCCGTAGTCAGTGGTCTCCGCCCAGGTCCCTACTCCGGACGAAGACATCTGCGCATAGAATGCCTTGCTTGTGCCTTGGCCGTTGGCGTTGTTGCCGCCCACGCAGTAGATGTAGCTGCCTGATGCGAAGCAGGACGTCCTCACGACCGCGAGGCCTCCTGTCCCGCCGGTCCCAGACGCCGCGCCGTAGTCGGTCGTTTCGGTCCACGCCCCGACGCCAGATGAAGTCAGGGGCGCGAAGAAGACCTTGCTGAAAATCGAGAACGCGTACGTCACGGGGTTGTACTGGGCGCCGCCCACGCAGTAGATGTAGCCCGTATAGGTGACGCATGATTCGCCCTCGACGGCAACTCCGGCTGATCCGGTCTTCCCACTCGCGGCTCCATAGTCCGTGGACTCGGACCAGCCCCCGACCCCAGTGGAGGTCCCTTGCGCAAAGAAGACCTTGGAGGAGTCGGAGCCCGCCACGCTGCCCCCGACGCAGTAAGCGTAGCCGTTGGAAGTGACGCAGCTCTCAGATTGGACCTTCAAGCCTCCGGTGCCGCTACTACCAGAAGAGGCGCCGTAGTCAGTGGTCCCGGTCCAAGGCCCCAGCGTCCCGGAATCGGCACGTGCGGGAAGCGCGAAGACGCTCAGGACGAAGAGACTCAGGATGACGCAGGCGGCGAGCCTGGCCGGGCCGGTCTGCATCAGGGCTTCTGGGAGCGNNAAAGGTCTGTCGGTGTTGCTCATTCGCTGACTCTCTTTACGTCGCCTATCCTGTCAAAGTCCTTGTCGAACGAGTAGATCTCGGTGAGCCCTCTCTCCTCCGTGTAGGTGTAGGCCAGTGCGTCGCCGAGGCCGACATCAAGAGGCTCGTCTGGAAGACGCCCGAGCCGCCCGCGGGGGCGCAACCCGACGTCGAGGTGANNGCTTATTAGGCGCCCCTCAATATTATCCAGACATGGCCAAGTCCCGACGAGCGCAACCAGAAGAGAAATTAGAGAGCGCGAGGCGCTACCTTGATCAACTTCTCAAGAATCCTGCCGCGTTCGAGAGTTGGGCGAATGAGACCCTCGACATGTCCAGAATGCGCAGAAGATGAGCGACGAAACCCCGGTGAGAGCCTCGGCTGACCATGTCGCGTCAATCCTTTATTGCCGGTCATATACCTCGGGGGATCAATGAAGATGGGCGAGACAAGGGTCACGGCAAGAATACACGGGCCGAAGGGCTATGAAGACGTCGAGATGGTCGCGGACACAGGAGCGACGCTCACGATGATCCCGGAATCCGTCGCGGACTCCGTGGGCATTGTCCGACGCGGGTCTGTGATGGTCAGGCTTGCCGACGGGAGCACGAAGGCAGTGCCCATGGGGAATGCGGAGGTCGAGATTGGGGACGACAGGGCCCCCATCAGAGTGCTCATTGGCTCCGAGGATGTGGCGCTCCTTGGCCTTACCGCCTTGGAGACCCTTGGCCTCAAGGTGAACCCCGTGGAAAGACGGTTGGAGCCCTCCGTCTTCAACGAGTATGCGCTAGCCTGAGCGCGGCTGGCGCCTCATTTGTCCATAATCCCGTAAGCGGTCATGATCAGGCCTGACGCCACCGTGATCGCTAGGTCGAGCGGCCAGTGCGCCACGACCCGTCCGCCGGCCGGAAGATACACCGACACGTATGCGAGGAGGACCAGCCCTCCCAAGAGCTGCCTGGCCCTCGGGAAAGGAGGCGTCCTCGTGGCCTTCCCCGTTTGCAACTGCAACGTCTTCGAGAACCCGTCGGCGAGGATGCTGAATCCCAGCGCCAGCGTGGCCACGACCACGAGGACGACGAGCGGAAGGCTCCCGAAGAGCTGCGGGACCCAGAAGGCGTAGGCCACGAGATAGAACCCGGCGAAGATGCTCCAGAGCCACTTCATCNNAATCAAGCATTCTCTTCTCGACTCTGCTTTCGAGTATATTAGCTGATTTCGAGCCCTGTCTTTCGCGCGGCTACTTCGAGTACCCTGGCCATCCTTCCCCGATGTGCTCCCCGAGCCGGGAGGCCAGCGCCATCACGGTGAGCTGGGGGTTGACCCCGAGGGAGGTGGGGAAGACGCTCGCGTCGCAGACGAAGAGGTTCTCAAAGCCGTGCACCTTCGAGTCCGAGTCGACCACCGAGTTGCCCTCCATCCCCGCGCCGCCCATCCTGTTGCCGCCCTGCGGGTGGGCCGATCCGACGCTTATCGCTCCCGGGGCGACGCCTCGGGCGTCGATGGTGCCCAGGTCGGCGGTGCTTTGGAGGACGGTGGTCTTCGTGTGTGAGGTGATCACCCTGGTCGCGCCCGCGGCGAAGAGCGCCTCGGCGGCGCTCTTCATGCCCTCGACCATCATCTTCGAGTCTCCCGCGCTCACGGTGTAGTCGAGCAGCGCGCCGAGCGGTCCGCCCAGCATCACGGTGCCCACGCTCTCGTCCTGCAGGAGCGAGCCGATGAGGGCGTAGTTCTTGTAGCGGGACATGAGCTGCTTCTGTTCGAGCTCGACGCCGGGGACGGGCAGCGAGAACTGGTAGGGCGGAAGGAAGATCGACTCCAGCATGTACCCCCGCTTCCCCGTGTTCAGGACGCTGAACTCGTGGCAGTGGTACGCCATCGGGATTCCTTGGTTGCCGTTGATCTCCTCCTCAAAGTCTCCTATCATCGCGGGGGAGGGGTGGATGGCGACGCCCTTCCCGACCTGGCCGTTGACGTCGAGCCCGCTCGAGAGGAGTAGCTGCGACGACGCGATGGTGCCCCCGGAGACGACCGTCACCTTCGCCCTGACGTCGAGCCCGAACCGCCTCCCATCCTTGCCCGAGATGGTCGCCTTGACCCCGGCTATGCGGCCCCCGGACCTCACCAGCTTGTAGGCGGCGGTGTCGGCGTAGATCTTGACGGGGTCGCCGGGGATGGCCTGCGCGTCGGGGATGTAAGTCTCGAGCATGCTCTGCTTCGTCCCGTAGGAGCAGCCTATCTGGCACAGGCCGCACTGCCTGCAGTCCTTGCAGTTCCTCGAGTTTGGCGCCGAGGCCCAGCCCAGCTTCTCTGCCCCCCTCTTGAGGACGAGGTTGTTCTTGTTGAGGGCGTACTCGGGGACTTCGCTCACGGAGATCCTCTCCTCCACCTTCTCGTAGTGGCCCTTCAGCGAGGCGGGGTCGACGCCCTCGACCTTGAACTGGTCCCCCCACCACCCCAGCACCGCATCAGGCGCCCTGAAGCACACGGCGTCGTTGACGACGGTCGACCCCCCGACGCAGCTCCCCTGGGCGACCGCGATGCCGCTCGGAAGGGCGAACTGGAGGCCGGAGTTCTTGTAGAGCATGGGTATCATGTTCTCCTCCCTCTGGTCAAAGTCCTGACGCGGGTGGTAGCCTCCCTTCTCGATGAGGACGACCGAGTGCCCCCTCTCCGCTAGCTCCGATGCGAGCACGGCCCCACCGGCCCCCGACCCTATCACGCAGACGTCGGCGGCCTCGCGCGCGGACCGGCTCACGTCCCTGCCCTGGATTATCATGGCGAACTGTGCCCTTCGCCGGCGGCGGCCTCCCCGGAGACGAACCAGGGAGGGAGGTTCGGGGTCATCGGACCCGCGTAGCCGAGCAGCTGGTAGACCTGCGGCCTCGTGTAGTAGCCGTAGGAGGCCGTTATCCTCAGCATCTGGGCGATGCCCACGAGATACGGGTTCGAGTTCCACGCCCTGAGGTACTTTCGCTTCTCCAGCATCGTGGTCTCTCCGCCGTCGAGGTCGACGAACCTCCTGAACCTCCCGGTGAAAGCGAGGACGAGGAACCTGCTGTCGAAGGCGAAGAGGATGGTCGTGAGCGCGTCTTCGAAGAGCGGCGGGATCTTCGTGAAGAGCGACTCGACGAGCGCGGCGGTGTCGACCTGGGACGCCCCCGGGGTGATGGCCCCGCCCACCGGGAACGTGGCGGCCACAAGGTCGCTCACGATGCGGCGTCGCTCGCTCAATATCTGCCTGCTCGTCTGCCTGTGCCCCGACAGCCCGAGCCTCGTCCCGGCGTAGAACCACAGCGGGTATGCGGCGAAGAAGACGATGGCGAGGACATCCGAGCCCGACGACCGGGTAAGGCCGAGGGGGAGGCCCGAGTTGAGCATCCAGTCCGTCCCGCCATACCAGTGTGGCAGCGGCCACGGGAAGTAGATGGAGCTCACGTAGAGGAGCGCGCTGTAAACCCAGAAGACTGGGACGACGATCGCGCCTGCCAGCACCAGCCCCTTCTTCACGGCGCCGCGTCGAAATACGCTGTCCCCGAAGACGCTAAGGAGGTAGTAGGCCTTTCCCGAGACGAACCCGAGGAGCACGAGCGCGACCGGGTCGAGGAGAAAGCTCAATGCGAGAAGACGCAAAGACGCGTTTCACGGCGTGCGTATTTAACGCGTGGGCTAGGTCCGCGCGAGCTGAGGTTTCCGCCCTTTGCGCGTTCCTTGTTGCATCCGGGGACTCGGGTCTTGCCGCAAGCTTAGGGAGGGTAGGTTACCCACTGGATCTTGATGTTGTACCCGTATACGGCCACCAGCACCTTCGCATAGTTGCCGAGGTCCGTCTTGACGGCGAAGACGTCTCCGGCCACCAGCTGGTTGGTGGCGTCGTTGTTTCCGATGACCGGGGTGTTCACGTAGGCGAGGGCTCTCAGGTTCGCCGGGGTCAGGGAATCGAAGTTCACCCCTCCAAGGTTCACTATGAGAGCGCCGTGCTGGGGCACCATCTGCCGCCGAAGGGTGTTCTTCTGCTCCCACCAGATGTCCATGCTAGGTGGGTTGGTCCCCGTCAACGCCTGGACTCCGGTATCAAGGTCGAACGAGTATGTCCCCTTGAGCAGCGCAGTCCCCTGGGAGACCATGACCTCGGCATCGTCCTTTCGCCCGACGTGCCTGTCGTCCAATGCGTCGAAGGGGGCGGTGATCTGGTCCGCAAAGAGGTCGCGGACCTGGACGAGGACTCCCTTCTTCGCCGCGGCAGAGCTTCCCGGCTTCCAGAGGTTCGCGCACTTAACCATCGCCTCCCCTCCGGGGGGAACCTGGAAGGTCGCATAGCCCACCAGTTGGGCGCTCGCCTTGACCTGCGCGGGAGTCAGCCCCGCGTGTCCCGGGTTGGCGACGGAGAAGGTGTCGCCTATGTAGAACTCGGCGAGCCCCGCACCGCAGCCGACGACGCCCAGGTCGGCGACGACGCACGAAAGCTGCACCTCAAAGTCCGGCCATCCCTTGGCCACTATCGGATTGGCGATTACCGCCTGCACGCTCTTGTTGTTGATGGCCTGGCCCACGGGGATGGGCCTCCCTCCGCCGTCTCCGGGCCACGTGGGGATGACGAGGAAGGGCGTCCCTATCGGTCCGGTTGGACCGCCCGTCCCTCCCCCGTCGGTGCCGGGGCCATCCTCGCAGCCCTCGCCGACCTCGNNGTCGTCCTTTCCCGCGCCGGCGCCGCTCACATGATGGCCGGGTGCGTGATGGTGGCCGCCCTCGTGTTTGCGCTTGTCATGGTCCTTCTCCGTCTCTTTCCTCTCATCCTCCGACCTGCGCGACTCGCGACGTCGGTGGGAGTCTGCGTCTGTGTCCTTCATCTGTCGATCACTGAGTAGTCGGCCTCTTGGGGCGTCGCGACCACGACGCCGTTGGGGGAGTCGCCCTTGTCGAGGTTGTTGAGGAAGTAGACGATCTCCATTGAGAAAAGGTGTGGGCGCTCGTTGTGGATGCTGTGGCCCGTGTCCAGCCAGAACTCGGCCTTTCCGTGCCCTGAGAGCCTGATGGAGCGGGCGACCTTGATCGTGCTGTTGTAGATGGCGTTCGGGTTGAAGTTGTCCTGTTCTCCTGCGACGAGCATGAGGTGGGGCGTGGTGGCCGCCATCACCGAGAGGCCGGGCTTCCCGTCCTGGAAGCTGAACGATATCTGCTCGAGGTCGATCGCAATCGTCCAATGTCGCGAGGTCGGCGAGTAGATCTCGTACCTGTCGAACCTTGACCTAGTGATCTCGGCGTCCTTACAGGGCTGCCAGCCGCGCGTGCCGTCGGCGTATCCACCGCGGAACCACATTATGGGCTGCGCGGGGATGACTATGGGGGATGGGGGCGGCACGAGCTGCTTGCTATACATGTCCTGTATGTACTTCGATTCGGTCGCGTGGTCGCCGGGGAGCTCGATGCTGCTTACGGCGCCCTCCTGTCCTGCGATGTAGACGGCGAGGGCCGAGGCCGGGATTACCCCGAAGTAGTTCGCTGGAGCCGTGGCCGTGACCGACCAGGATATGATCGTCTCAAGGTAGTGCCGAGGGTTGTTAGGGTCGGCGTTCCAGTTGGTCATCAGGAGCGACGTGTTCCCTCCGAGGCTTCCTCCCATCACCGCTACGACTCGTCCCTTCACGTTCCCGACCTTCGAGTCGAGCGTCTCGATGAACTGGATGATGAACTGCTGCTCGAACTGCAGGATGTTCAGGTTGTCGTAGTCGTAGGACCCTGCCACGTCGGCGGCCTCGAAAGGAGTGCCGTAGGCGCTGTTGGGAAGGTCGAACGAGATGACCGTGTATTCCCGGCCAATGGCGTGGCCCTCGACGATCAGCCAGTTCGCCATGTCGACGGCCTCTTCTGCCCTGGAGCCGCCTCCGTGGATGTATACGATGATCTTGTTGTTCGCGGGGATGTTCGGCGTGTCCTGGGGGACGGTCCGCGGCGCGGGCACGCTGGAGAAAGGCCCCGAGGGTGCCTGGAGAAGCGCCGACGCCGGGTCACGGAATCCGACTTGGTCAGGGTTGTTCGGGCCCACGAACGTGTGAGCGGAAGCGACCATGTACCTGGTCTTCAGGGTGATCGAGCCGCCCAGCTTGGGGTTCGGGGCAGGGACCATGAGCTCGATGTCGTACTGAGGGTAGGGGGCTGTCGGGACGTTAACGGGCCGGTGAGGGGTGTCGTCGAAGCCGGATACGGCGATCCAGTCCATCGTCGTTCGGAACGACCTCCAGCCGGGGTCGTTGCTTCGTATCGCCCATAGGGCGGTGTAGGCGATGTCAAGGACGCTGTGCGCCGCGTTCTGAAGCTTGACCGGGTCGAAGTTGACTCCCCTGTTGAGGTCCTTCACCTTCTTTACCAGGTCCGCATCCTGGGGCGGGTTCTGGACGAAGGCTTCGAACGAGGCCCTGCCCGTGACCGCAAGTTGGGCGGTGGCCCTCACCAGGTCGTTGTCGGGGTTGGCTGCCAGGGATGAGGTCACGGCGTTCGCGAGGATCTGCAAGGGGTCCTTCAGGGCAGCCAACTGCCTCAGAGGGTCATTCAGCCGTCGGTCGTGCTCCTGGACCGTCATCTCGTCACTCAGGTGGACCTTGACGTTCACCAGGTCGTCCGCGGAGTTGGACAGGAACTTTTCCGAGAACTTGTAGTCGTGGGTGAGGAGCTCGTGGGTGGGGGCCTTCGGGTCGACGATGGTCGTTCCCTTGTCGCAGAGGTCCAACTCCATGACCCTCGCCATGTTTGGATTGACGATTACGGAGGGAAACGGAAAGTCGGCGTACTGGCATAGTCCCGGTTTGCCCAGCGCGATCGCGTTGACCCACGCGTCCCCCATCCTCTTGCTCCCCCAGGGGTCGGTCCCGTCGAGCCCTGGCCTGGGCGGTGGGGGGCTCCCCCAGTCCAGCTCGGAGGGGCTCACCGAGAGAGGGATGAACGGGATCAGAGGGGTGCTCACCCTCTTCAGGGTGTCCGCCGGGAAGGGGTCGCACCCGTTCCACGGGAACGGGGAGGCGGGGTTCTGGTAAGCGTAGTCGACGTCCCAGCAGGGCCACGCGAACCCCCTGTCCGAGTCTAGGTTGTAGTCGGGGAGGACCGTGCCTTTGGGGAGGCTGGCGCCGGTGAGGTAAGGGATGGCAAGGTCCAGCGCCGCTTGGCAGTTGGCCATTATGCTTCCAAAGTATCTCTGGCTTCCGTCGAATGTCTCCAGGTCCGTCAGCTTGCTGCCATCCGGGTTTAGCAGGGGGACGGTCGTCGCGGGAGCGAGGCCAGCCGCGGTGAACATGTTGTCGGTCCCGGCCGCCTGCGAGTCCAGCATGTCGTCGGGGGATGTCCATTTCGCCATCTCAGGGTGAAGGGTCGTCGCAGGGGACTCGACGTTGACCGGGGGGAGGTCCGAGGGTCGGAGGTAGGGCCGGTAGGGGGAGTGGGGGTTGTTGGAGTCCGCCCCGAAGTCCCTCTCAGAGACGACCGGCTCGATCGGGTACCTCTGGGGGCGCTCGGGGTTCATGACGTGCCACAGGCTTTGCAGGTCGAGCGGACCCCACTTGGCCGTCAGGTCCTCGTTGAACGGGACCGAGTAGGCCGACATCACGAGCGTCATCCTGAGCGAGTGGAAGAGCGAGTAGAGGAGGGAGTTGATTAGGTAGAGTCCCGCCTTTATCGTGTCCGCCACCACGGCGACCCCGGCTTGGAAGAGGCCGGCGACCGCGTCACCGACCGCCTGAAGCGCGGCCCCGGCCACCTGGCCCAGCCAGTTGATGAAGTTCTTTGTCGCTTCCCAAAGCGAGTTCAGGTCGAAGCTCCCGCCGGAGACAGAGGGAGGGGGCGGGATGCTCCCCAGGTCCTTCTGGATGTTGGTCCACATCTGGCCCAGGATGGTCGAGAGGTCACCCACGAGGTTCGGGAGCTGCGGTTTCTCTACGTCCTCCTCGGTCGCCAAGGAAATGAGTATGCGGTAGGCGCCGTAGGCCCCGGCGATGTCGTCAGGCGTCGGGTAGCGCCCCATCCTGACCGGGTGGTCCTGCGCTGGAGGGTAGACCTGCCACATCGCGTCGGAGACGAACTGGGTCCAGGTCGTGAAGATGGGGTCATCAGTGGCCTGCAGCGAGGGTACGCTGGAAGCCTTGATGTCGAAGAGCCCCTTCTGGATGGACTGGGCCACGCTTGAGATCGCCGAATCTATGCTGTTGTCGATCCCCGCCGAACCGACGCTGCAGAGGTCGTTCAGGCGAGCGTAGTGCAGGCTCGCGGCACCGTCGCGGCCCATGTCCATGGCCTGAGAGAGTATCGGGTCGAGCCTTTGCTCGTGTATGCTGGGCTCCTTCGGGTCCGCTCCCTTGTCGTGCCACTCGGCCCACACGTGGGCGTCGATGAAGTTCTCGACCAGGTGGTGTCGCTGCCAGCCGTTGCGCCAGGGGGTCTCGACGATCCTGTTGACGAACCCATGGCCGATGGTGTCGGCCACGTAGTGGGTGAGGTATCCGAGGGAGTATGCCGTGAGGCACTTTGTGGTCTTCGAGTTCGGGTTCACAGCCATGTAGGCCCGGCAGTTGTCCAGGAGCTTCTGGGTGAAGCACCCTGTCTTCATGTAATGGAGGGTGTCCGCCCAGTACCAGTTCTGGCGGTAGTCGTCCACCTCCCTGAGGGGGAGGAAGAAGAACCAGAAGTTGTTCTTGTCGACTATGAGGTCGAGGATTCCGTCCTTGACGATCCCGTTGATGTACTTGAAGGTGTCCTGTATCTTCTGCCAGACGCCGTCGGTGATCGTGTTCGCCGTGCCGTTGACGTAGTTGTTGATCTCTCCGCTAAGCTTCCCCATGCTCTGGATCGTGCCCGCTATCTTGATCAGGACGTCCTCGAACTGCTGGACCGTGCCGCCATAGTCGAGCATCATGTAGAAGATGTCCGGGCCCATCGCGCCGAGGACGGCGTAGCGCGACTGGAGCGCGTCATCAGAGGCGTAGTTGGTCCAGTCCGAGTTCAGGTTGGGGTCGGTCAGGAACCTTTTGAAATTGGGGTCGGTGCTGTTCTGGGCCATTTGGGCGAGGCGCTGGATTATCGTCGTGTGGGTGGCGGCGCCCGGCAACTAGGCATCCCTCGTAGGGAAAAGATGCAATTGATGAATTGAAACAAGGGCACGGTGAAATTCGAGGCGTCCTACGGGTGCATCAAGCCCGTCGCTCAAGTATTGTTAGAATGAGCAGGAAGTTTATTTTATAAATGTATGCGGAATCTTGCGCGCACGGCCGAGACTGATGGGAGTGGAGTACGCGGACAGGATGAGAGCGTCGCTCGACGGAGCTCTCAGGTTCATCGAAGGCAACCGGAACCCTGACGGCCTCTGGTCCGATTTCCTCACTCTGGCTGGAGAGAGCGTCTATTGGGTCTCTGGCTACGTGGGGCACGCTTTGACCGGATTCGCTGGCGCACGCGGAGGCCGCTGGTTGGAAAACGCTGGTTACAAGATCATCGAGCACCAAGGCAAGGAGGGGGGATGGGGGTACGGGCCCGGGGTCCCTCCTGACGCCGACTCCACCTCCTGGTGCCTCCTCTTCCTGTCGAGCCTTGGCACCCAGAGCGCAGACAGCCGCGAGAAGGCCCTCCGCTTCCTTTTGGGGCACCAGAGCAGGTTCGACGGGGGGTTCCGGACCTACGCCGACCCCACCGCGGTGGGACGTTTCATGATGCTGGATGCGAGCGTCTCCTTCGAGGGCTGGGCCTCGTCCCAGATGTGCGTCACGGGGGTGGCCGCCCAGGCCCTGCTCGAGGCAGGTTCTCCCCAAGGTGCGGACGAGGCCCTCAAGAGCATACTGGGAGGCCAGAGCGAAGGAGGCTACTGGGAGCCCTACTGGTGGAGCGAGAGGCTCTACTCGACCGTCAATTGCATGAGGGCCCTCGTTGTCGGGGGGCTCGGGCAAGATGATGGGGCTTTGAGCAAGGCGCAGGACTGGATAGCGGCGGCGCAGCTCGCCGACGGCGGCTGGAGCGACTCCCAGANNGGGACGCCCTTCTCGACGGCCCTGGCGGTCAGCGGCCTGCTGTTGGCGCCGAGGCCCGAGTTCTCCGAGAAGGTCAGGGCCGGCGTGGACTGGCTCCTCGCGCGTCAACTTGCCGACGGCAGCTGGAGTTCCAACCACGTCCTGAGGATCCCCCACCCTTCGATGAAAGAGCCCTGGAGACAGTCCGGCTGGAAGGCGGACGGAAGGGCCATTGGCGCCGTCATCAGAGACCAGAGGCGCCTTTACACGACGGCGACCGTCTTCACGGCGCTGTCTGAATTCGAGGGGGAACGCGATGACCGCTGAGGAGCCCGCGAAGCCATTCGTCCACGACGTGTCCGGTCTCGAGGCGGGTCTCTTGGAGGCAGTGGCGAAGGCGGCTCCCCTCCTCGAGCCCGAGTCCCTGTGCCTCCTGCGCCGCAATCCCATCGCTGACGAAGAGTGCCCGGAGGTGTCTGACGTGGACATCGTCTCGATATGGGAGAGGCCCGAGGAGTGCCCCGAGAGGATGACGGTCGAGGTGCCCTCCGGGCGCGTCTTCGTGGACATCCTCTGGGTGCCGGTCTCGAAGATGCTCGACCCGGTGGACGCGGCCAGCTACAAGATCCTCGTGCACCTGCTGCTGGAGTCGGAGACGGTCTGGATGAGGACGCCAGAGCTCATCAACCCCATAATCGAGAACATCAAGCTCAATGCCTACGAGAAGCCGGTCTGGGAGCGGAGGCTGGGCCAGCAGCTCCAGTTCGGCGACGCCGCTTTCCAGGAGGCGCGGAAGAACCTCGACTTTCCTCCGGCCGCCCTCTTCTTCTTGCAGACCGCGCACGCCTACTACTTGATGGCCCTGGCCGACTGCCTAAAGGAAAGCACGATGGGCCTCGTCAGCCGGCCCATGCAGAAGCTGAGGACCATGGCCGGGAGGACGGGCTCTGGGCTGGAACCGCTTATCGGCGTAAACCTACATCTTGGCTCTGACCCGTCGGCGTCGGTGGAGGCGCTCGAGAGGGTCCACAGGCGCGTCAGTGCCAGGTGCTCCGACCGCAACCCCAAGGGCGTAAGCGGGAGGACACAAGCTCACTACGTCTACTCCCTCTCCCCGCTCGAGCTAGAGTACCGGAAGGCGGTCGCGAACGCCTTGATCCGGCGGGGAGACATGGCGAACGCGAACTTCTACATCAGGTTCTGGGCATACTCCCTCTCGAGGTGCCCTGTGGTCCTCGAGGACGCGAGGCTGGGCAGGAACCCTTCTTTCTACGTCCCGTTCGCGGGCTTCAGAGAGTCTCTCCGGGTCGCATGCCCGGAGATCGTCGAGGACGNNGGGTAGGGGCCTAAGCCCGGCATCGAGAAGCGTGTTGGCGGGCGCCGAAGGGATGGAGTCCTAAAGGCATCACAAGTGGCTACATCACGGGAACAGGCCCGGCACGTGCGGAAGGGTATTGATTTGGTATTGATAGTATTGGCCGTCCTTTCCGGGTTGTCCGGGTTGTGAAATTCCCCCACCTCCTTCTTTGCCTGTGTCCTGGTTGCAAGAACTTCCGTCCGGGCCGTCCACAGCGCCCAAGGGGCTCGTGCATTGCGCGATGTTGACGCCGTTCGGCCCCGCCTTGCCGCCCTTGCCCACGGGGCCCGCGGTACCGGGGTTTCCGCCATTGCCTCCTTGAATCTTTCTATGCAGCTTGGTGAGGTCCGCGCCAGCGACAAAGAACACCTTCAGGACGCCCCCGTCTCCTCCGTCCGCACCGTCGCCGCCGCAGCCCCCGTTTCCTCCTCTTCCACCATCGCCGCCCATCCCTGGTGCCTGTGTGCAGACGACGCTGGGAACGCCAATCCAGTTCGAGTCCAGTCCCGTGACACCTATGGACCCCGTCTGACCGGCCCCGCCGAACTGGCCTGCCCCTCCCTGTCCGCCGTCGCCGCCCTGCTGGCCCTTGAAGTCAATCTCCACGTCGCCGATGATCTGTTTTGTCCAGATCTCCAGGATTGGCGCGTTCCCTCCCTTGACCCCCTTTCCGCCCTTGCCTCCGTCTGCTCCGTCGCCGCCGGCGGTGGCCTTCGGGAAAGCCCCGATGTCCAGCAAGGGGATGAAGTTCGGAGAGGCGGGTGTCAACGGTCCTAACGGGAAGTCTGGGTTGCCCTTGGCCCCGTTTTTCTGGAGGGTGCTGATGAGGGGCGGCGTCTCTGGGTCCAGCCCGTTGTCTAGCCCCGGAACCGTGACGTCGCCGTCAAGATTGTAGGTGATCTCGGCCACGCCGAGGGCTAGGCTCGCATCGATGGTATCGGCGACTATCTTCAGAATGCGCTGAGCGCCCGGCGGATCGCCCTTCTTAGGGACGATCACGAGCGTGCACTCGCCGGGAGTCAGGAACTGCAGCCTGTGAGTGAAGATCACGTCGTCATCGACGTAGGTCTTCGATTGCACCGTGAAGAGAGGCGTCGTTATCACTTCATTTCCACCTAGATTGGTACCACGTCAATAGTATCCAACGAGAGATCCCCCTCAACGCCGTCCTTTCCAGCGTAGTTCATGTTCCAGTTGGGATCGATTTGGTCCATCGTTAGGCCGGCGGGGCCGTTCGTGCCAGCGTACTCTGGTCTTGAAGGGCACGGGTCGTTCTGGTCCCCCTGGGGGCCGCCTGCCCCGCCGGGGCCTTTCTGTCCCGGGACACCTGGAGGCGCCCCCTTCCCTGGCTTTTTGATGTAGTTCCAGGTTTGAACCGATCCGAGCGCTTGCTGCGTGGCAAACACCTTGATGATGCCGCCGTTACCACCAGCACCCCCCAAGCCTGGGAAGCCGGCATTGCCTCCCTTGCCTCCGTTACCTCCGCGCCCCGGCTCCCGGTTGCACTGGTCTCCGTCGTACCACGAGTCGCCCGCCTGAGACGCACCTCCCTTCTGGCCGTTCCCTCCCGTTCCGCCCTTCCCTCCCGTTCCGCCGCGCCCCCCGTCCTGTCCCTTGAAGTTGACCGTGATGGCATCATTGAAGGCCTGGTTGACCTTGCCTACGAATATCTGCAGCTCCGGGGCGTTTAAGCCGGAGGTCCCTTTCGCGCCCGTGTGTCCGGCACCCGCGTTTCCGCCGGGGTTGGCCTGAGACCAGGGGCCCTCGCCTGGGAACGACGTGCCATTGAAGCCCGGCGCGGCGACGCTCATGTTGTTTGGTGCAGGGGTGTCCGGGTCGTAGACCAACTCGGGCGGGTCACCGGGCGATCCGTCAAGGTCCCATGTTATGACCGCGTGGTCCACGATGTCAATCTCGCCGGCCATTATCACAAGCGTTGTCGAACAGCCTGAAACTTTCGTGTCCCCCGTCGGCGCCAGGACGAGTCTGCTCTTGCTCTCGAACTTCAAGATGTCCGCCTTGAGGAGGGCGTCGCTCCACCTCTTCTCACCGGTTATCGTGATGGTCACCATTGCTATACCTTGCCTCCGTGTGCGATCTCCATCAGGGGATTGATCTCGAATTCAAGGTAGTTCTCCATCCGAACGGGAAGGCCCCCGAAGCTGATGCCCGCCATCAGGCGCTGCATCATGCTCCTCACCTCCTCCACTGAGCCCGCCTCTGCGATCGCAATCCCTGTAGGGCGCGTCGGCTGGGAGATGCCCTCACGGGGAGCCCGCACGGAGCGGGTCACTTCCTCCATCGAAACGATCCTGTAAATCTCCATCTTGCTTCCCTTGATCATCGTGTTCACGTGGTCGAGCACCTTTTGGAGCACCTCAGGCCGACCGGACATCATCTGCAACTCTTGCTGACCCAAGACGAGGGTCCATCTTATCAAAAACTTCATTGGCCCCGCAGAGCCCTGTAAAAGTCTCGGAACCGTTTTGGCCTCCAAGTTCCCCGCGCTAAGATGCGTATCCATGAATACTTAAGGCGTTTCTCGTGAGTCTTCTAATATTTCCAACATAAATAGCATACGTGTGCACAAAAGTGACGGCGTGCAAAGAGGAGAGTTCCCGTGCCCACACTGCGGGAGGCCCCAGCCGACACCGCCTCCGGCCTCATTCAGGCGGGTTCTGGTCCTCCTCGTTGGCCTCGAGATGTTGGTCCTCTCGGTCCTGACGCTAAGCCTCCTCTCCAAGCTTCTCCCTGCGGTCACCTCCGCCGGAGCGGCGGTAGAGGCAGCGCTGGGCATCTGGGGTGTGGCATACTCGACCTACCTTTGGATCTCCTTTCTTCTGATAGCTTCCTTGAGACTCCCTGGTTGCGAGTTCACCGCCTTGAACCACGTCGCACGCGGCAAGCACATGCACTGGTGCGTCGACTCTGTCCTCAACGCGGTGCTCGACGAGAGGCAGGGCAAGAAGGGCCTCGTCGTCGGCCTCCTGAAGACCGAGTCCGCGCAAAAGTGGATTGTCGGGCTGGCGGCGTTCACCATCTTCATTGGGTTCCTAGCGAGCGGCGTCGTCAAGCCCGGCGTCGGGGCCGCCGCGGTCGGGATCTTCACGACGTTCTATTTCGCGTACGACATGACTATCCACAGGGTCAGCATCGACAGGCCCTGGCTCACCGGGTCGGGGGATTACCCCAAGTTGATCCGGATCTTGCTGGGAAAGCGGGCGTGATGCTCCGGAGCTCTGAACGCTTAAATGACAAAATCGGCCTCAAGCGATAAGATGCGGTCTTCTTCCGGGCCCCTCTCGGTCTTCACCGATCGCGAGAAGAGGCTGATGGCCCTGAGGATTCTCCTCATCGGCTGGGGCGTTGCGAGCATCCCGATCGACATCTACACGGGGCTCGGCCTCGCGCTTCCGAGCGACCTGCCGCCCCTCCAATTCCAGGTCTCTTTCATCTATGAGAACATGCTCTCCGCGATCTACATACCGCTCGCGGTCTGCGCCATCCTGGCCGCGGCCGACCCCCCGAGGCACAAGCTCCTGATCCTCTTCATAATCATCTCGAGCTTCGTCCACGGCAGCGTCATGACCTACCACGTCTTCATGGCGACCGTGGAGATATGGTCCGGGCTCACCATCGGGTCGGCCTTTCTCTTCGCGACGGGGATCGCGTTCGCCATCTTCTACCCGGGCGGTGTGAGCTACTCCAAGCCGAAAGGGTCGGCTTCCTGATCAGGCGTCCCAGTTCCATTCCTTGTTCAGGTATTCCGCCACCCTCGTTGCGATTCCCATGATCGTCAGCATCGGGTTCACGCCTGTCGCGGTGGGGAAGACGCTGGCGTCGCAGACGACCACGTTCCGGATGGAGTGGTGGATGCAGTGCTCGTCGACGACCGAGTCCTCGGGGTCAGTCCCCATCCTGTTCCCGCCCTGTGGAT
This sequence comes from Nitrososphaerota archaeon, assembly GCA_003135575.1. Classification (GTDB taxonomy): domain Archaea; phylum Thermoproteota; class Nitrososphaeria; order Nitrososphaerales; family Gagatemarchaeaceae; genus Gagatemarchaeum. Next base: position 8,050 of record PLCG01000113.1, on the reverse strand, counting down.
GGACCGCGCCGAGGAACATCATGTCCTCGCCGCATTCGTCGGGGCGCACCTTCTCGTGTATTATCTTTGGGTTCCGCTCGTATTCCTCCCGCGTTATCGTCAGGGGCTTCCTGTAGGTTATCAGGACCTTATCGGCCCCCGCGCGGAAGTAGATCTCCGCGAGCGTCCTGATCCCGTTGGAGAGGTTACGCTTGTCGTGCACGTCTAGGCTGTACTCGATCTGCGGGTCTCCGCTCGGGTCCAGTGTTATTGCGGGTTTGTCGGGGTCCGTGCCCTTCGGGGTGTCGCGGATCAGTATCCCGCCGGCGGCGTAGTGGCCGAGTCGCGTCATCAGCGCTTTGTGCTCGACGCCCATCCCGNNGGGAAAGACCGCCTCGAGCATGAACCCGCCTTTCTGATCCCGCGGGTCGTCGCTCGTGACTGGCGGGTCTCCGTGCTCGATCCCGGGCACGCCGTTCAGGACGCTATCCTGCGAGACGTGGTAGGACATGGGTATCCCCGCGAACGGGAGGATCTCCTTGCCGAACTCGGCTATCACCAGCGGAGATGGGTGGATCGAGAGGCCCCGTCCCACCTGCCCCTCGTTGGGCAGCTTGCTCCGGAGGAGCAGGGCAGAGGAGTTTATCGCGCCGGCTGCGACGATGACCAGCTTCGCGTCAACGCGCAGGTTGTAGAGCTCCTCCCCGTCCTTGCTCACGAAGGTGGCGTCGACGCCGTCCGCCCTGTCGCCGCGGTAGGTGATCCTCTTCGCCTCCGTGTCGCAGTAGATCGTGCACTTGCCCGTGTCGAGGGCCTGCGGGATGTATGTCACCAGCGCGCTCCGCTTCGTGTCGTAGTGGCAGCCGAGGTGGTCGAAGCCGCACTGCTTGCATTCGTAGCAGTTTCGGGGGTTCGCTCCGCGCCCAGTGGTGGGGATGCCGAGCTTCTCGGCCCCTTCCCTGAGCACCCGGTTGTTCCCGTTGATCTCGCTCTCGATGACGTCCTTGACATTGATGACCTTCTTCACCTCCCCCCGACACCTTCGCAGCTCTGCGGAGTCCGTGATCCAGTCGCCGGCTCCCATCTCCCTCCACTCTTCGAGCACCACCTCGGGAGTGTCGATGCAGATCGCGTGGTTGATCACGGTGGTCCCTCCGAGGGTCTGCCCCTGCCCGATCAGGATCGTGAACTTGTTGTTGAACTGGAGGGCCCCCTTCTTCCATACCTCGGGCAGCATGTCGAGCTCGCGCTGGTTGAAGTCCACTCCGTCGTTGTACGAGCCCCGCTCCAGCACCACGACGGACTTCACCTTTGGGTTGAGGCTGAGCCCCCTCGCGAGGACGGCCCCGCCCGCGCCCGAGCCGATGATGCACACGTCGGCCTTGACGTGCATGTCCCTGTCCACGGCCTTGTAGCGGTGCTGCCGCCTCAGGGCGCGCACGACCCCGAAGACCTGAGGCCTCGGTTCGTTCGGGTCGACCTGGGGGCGCAGGTCCACGTGGTGCGCCGCGCTCCCTTCGAGGAAGTGCTGGTCCGGCACCTTGAGCATCGGCTGGATCGAGTCGGGGAACTGAGGGACGAATGGCCCCGGGTACCGGATGACCTGCCAGACTTTCGGGTGTGAGTAATAGCCGAGGCAAGCGAGGGCCTTGAATACTTGGGAGAGGGAGCGTATCACCAGGTTCGGGTCATCCATCCACCTCTCCAGGAAGATTTGCTTCTCGGCGGGCGAGAGGTCTGTGAAGCGTGTGAAGGTCCCGGCGAGGTACCAAGATGCGATGGGGCCGTTGATGCTGGTGGCGACGCCGTAGATCAGCTGCCGGTATGGGTCGCCGACCTTGTCAAGATAGTTGAGGGCAGTCCCTGCCGCGTCCAGGTCGGCGGCCCCGTAGACTATCGGGCCCCCTGGAGGGAAGATGGCCTCGATTATCGCCTTCGTCACCACCGGGCCGTCGTCGAGCTGCAGCGACCCGAGGACCACGCCGAAGGAGTACGCCACCCCGGCCGCCCCAAGCGGTGGGAGCCACGCTCCTGGCGGGCCTCCCGCCACCTGCGAGGTCAGGTAGAGGTACGCTATCGGGAGAACGAGAAACAGAGAGGCGAACAGGGGGAAGTAGGCCAAGTATCGGTACCAGCGGAGGTTCCACCTCCACAGGCGGCCTACCAGGATGGGGGCCACCGAGTCAACATACACGGTGGCGTATCCAAGAAGCGGGAATGCGAGGACCGCGACCACTAGCAGGGCAAGCTGGACCAGCTCGACCGGCGTCGCCGTCATGGAACCACACTGACCTACCCGGGGGCGGGGACGCGGGCAGTTATCTCGTGCCCGTCCGCGGTGAAGAGCCCTACATGTGCGCCGTCAAGCTCGACGTAGGTGTTGCGGATTTGCGCGTCGGTCACCCACGATCCGGTGTTGACGACGGTGTCGCCCGCGCTCACGAAGGGCCTATGGGTGTGGCCAAAGATCAGGATCTCGCCGGGCTGCCTGCTGTCGAAGGCCCTCTGCTCCACGTCAGAGATGGTAAGCTGGAGGCGCTGCTCCGGCGGCTGCCTCAGGTGATTTGCCAAGACCCGCGCGTCCGGATGGCCCTCGAAGAACGACTTGATCTCCGAGCCCGTCTCTTGGAGCTCGGCGTAGATTCCGGACTCGAGCTGGCCCCCGGAGTCGGAGAAATTATGGCAGAGTAATTCCATGATCGGCGGCTGCTGCTCGAGGTCGAACTCCCAGCCGTGCACCAACCTGTATCTCACGCTGCCCCCATCGAGGACGAGGTTGGGAAGCGCCTCAAACGGGTAGCGGTGGTCTGTGAGCTGGAGGAGGTGGTAGTCGTGGTTCCCCGCCACGACATAGACCTTGATTCTCGGTTGCAGGCGCAGGACCTTCTCGAGTATGTCGTGGTTCTCGAGGAAGACCCCGGAGGCGTCTCGCCTCCACATGTCGACGAAATCGCCCAGGATCACGAACGAATCGACGTCGTCCCTCCTGGAAAGCGTGTCGAGGAAGGAAGAGTAGCCAACTGCATCGGAGTTCGCATATCCGAGGTGGATGTCGGAGGTCACGACTACCTTCCCCATCGGTGTCCCTCGGTCAGACGGCCAGTCCGCCTCTTAAGCGTTCGACTCTGCAAGCCCGAAAACGAGCAATCGCTCCTGAGGAGCATGTGCCACGGTCAAGGCCTCTCCCACCACCGGTGCACCAGATAATAGACCAGCACGATCCTGCCGAAAATCGCCAGGCCCATGAGCCACGAATAGACACCGAAGCTCGCACCTCCTGCGTGGAAGGTGAAGAGAGGTGTCCAGCCTTGCAACCCCAGCTGCCCCACGTAGTAGGTGAGGAGGTCGACCGGCTGGCCGTTGATCTCAAGCTGTTTCCCCGTGAAGTAGGCCCCTATCCAACCGTAGAAGAGGTCGTTCATGAGGGACGTGAAGAGGCCCAGGGCCAACACATAGTCCCAGTCCTTGCGTCCTTCGAAGACGAGCACCGTCAAGAACGGTGCGAAGTACATGAAGATCAGCCAGACGTGATAGTAGGGGATGCTCTCCCCCGCATAGAGATCGATCCAGTTGATCAGGACGAGCCCGTAGCCAGCGGAGTACGCAACGAGGACCAGAATTACGTATCTAAGCTGCTCCTGGCCAAGCATCGGGCACTGAGGCGCGACGCGCGGATATAGAAGTTTCCTGTCGAGAGCGTCACGCACCGTAGCGGTCGAGCTAACGCCTCTGGGGAAGGCCAGCTGGTCCCTGAAAGCTTGAGCCTGAGTGTCCCCGGTATGCTCGATAATAGCTTAAATCCGCGAGGCTCCTTTTCTCCTTGAGTTGGTCGTCGCAAGCGGCAGAGGAGGGAAGTATGCCTATCGTCAGGCGGACCACTACGGGATCAAGGCCCAGCTCCAGGTCTTCACTCCCCCGCTGACGAACCCCGTCGAGTCAGGGGCTTCTGCAAGCAAAGTAGGAGGCTTGTTTCGGAAGCGCGCGGGTCCCGCAATCGGCGGCCTAGAGAAAGACAGCCTCACAGTTTCGGAGTTCGTCAAAAGGACGGAGGGACTCTTCAGGGAGGTCGGGCTGAAGCATGTCGTTGTCATCTGGATAGGGAACGAGTCGGTGTATCGCGCGACCGGGATGGCGGAGCAGAATAATCGCGACGAGAGAGACAACCTCGAGGAGGCGTTCGCCGTTGTATCGAGTTCCAAGAAGATGGTAGAGGGCGGCAACAAGGAGGAGGTGGCAGGGCTCAAGGCGCACGGATTCGGCCAGGACTTTGAGATGGAGTTCAACATCACTTTCAGGGGCAGCCACCCGCAATCGTCTCCATCGATAACGCTGGAGGTCCTCGCCCTGCCGATAGACCTCTCTTGGAGGAGCGGCGAGCAGGTCCCCGAGCGGGTGGAGAGGCTGAACCAGTTCACCGGCGACAAGGCTGCGATGGTGAGCAAGGGAGAAGAGGAGACCGCAAAGATGCGGCCCTATATCCGGAGCCTGCAAGAGACGCTGAAGAAGACATACGACGCCAAAGACGTCACGTCCGGATTCCAGGTCAAACTCGAAGGAATTATCTGGTAAGGAGCGCGTCTTCACCTGCGCGTGAGCCGCATCTTCATCCCGTACTTCGGCCTGAGCGTTATCCTCGGCATCATCTCGACTTTGCGGCCTTTGACGTGATGCATTCTCCACCTGCTGGAGATCGCGGCCAACAGGAGCACGCCCTCCATCCACGCGAACGGCTCACCCACGCAGCTCCTCGCGCCTCCCCCGAACGGGAAGTATGCGAACTTGGGCAGCGCGCGCCTCATCTCAGGGGTCCAGCGGTCGGGGTCGAACCTCTCGGGCTCGGGGAAGAGCCTCGGGTCGTGATGGGTGACGTACTGGCTCAGCACGAGGTCGGCTCCCTTCGGGACGAGGTATCCTCCGATGACGCTGTCGTTCACGGCCTGGCGCACGAGAACCCACGCCGGAGGGTAGATGCGCATCGACTCGGTGAGCACCTTGGTAGTGTACTCGAGCCTCGGCACGTCCTCGTAGGTGGGCGCGTGCGAGCCTAGCACGGCGTCGACCTCCGCGTGCATCTTCTCCTCGGCACCCGGATTCTTNNGTTCGAGGTCGTCTCGTGGCCAGCGGCGAAGGTGATCAGCACCTCGTCCCTCACCTGTGAGTCGCTCATCACTGAGCCGTCCTCGTCCTTGGCGCCTAGGAGCATCGACATGAGGTCGCCCGTGTCGCGGGGCGACGCGCGCCTCTCCTTGATGAGGCGGTAGACCAGCGCGTCGATGCGCTTGGCCGCCTTCTGGTACTTTTTGTTGCTAGGGAGCCTCTCCAGCAGGCCCGCGAGCGGGCTCGAGAGAAGGTCGAAGTACTCGATGGTCGTCGTGAGGTCATCCGAGATGGACTCGGCCTCCGCCTCGACGTCCTGGTCGAAGAGGCACTTTGCGATTATCGACATTGTCAGCTTCGTCATCTGCGCGTGCACGTCCATCTCGTCTCCGTCGTGCCAGCGCCCCGCGAGACGCTCCTCGTGCTGGATGATCGTCTCCGCGTAGGCCTTTATCCTGTCGTGGTGGAATGCGGGCTGGATCAGCCGCCGCTGCCTGTGATGGAAGTCGCCTTCGCTCGTGAGCAGGCCGTCCCCGAAGACCTTCTTCGTGTTCTGGAGGAACCTGCCCTTCACAAAGTCGCGCTGCTTTGTGACGAGTACCTCCTGGATTAGCGCAGGCTTGGTTACGAGGTAAAGGTCGCGAAGGCCCAGCTTCAGGCGGACCAAGTCCGGATATTTGTAAAAGCGTGCGAGATTCCCGATGATGAAGGTGCTCGTGGGGAAGAGGGCGATCGAGGGGACCTTCTTCGACTCGAGGGTCGTGGGCTCGACGCTGCCGGAACTCCCGCTCGGTCTCTGCTCTGTCGCTGTCACGGGGTCCGCTCCCTCCCACCGGCAGATATCTCTACCGGCTGGCCGGCCCTAACTGTTATCACCACATTTCTATCATAACACATATTCTTATCAATATGTGCTGATAACAAACCGCCGATGGTGTCTATAGCGAAGAGGACGGTCAGGGGGACCACCTACTACTATCTTGAGCACACGATGAGGGCGGGAACGAAGTTCGTCCGCAAGTCAAAGTACCTGGGGAAGGAGGTGCCGGACGACATCGAGAGACTCCAGAAGGAGTTCCTAGCGGAGCTGAAGAAGGAGAGGTGGTTCGAAGACTTTGACTCGATCAGGAGGAGCTATGCCGCCGAGGCGAGGTCGCTCCCTCCGTCGGCGAGGGACAAGCTCCTCCGCGAGTTCTCGGTCAGGTTCACGTATGACACCCAGAGGATAGAGGGGTCGACGCTTAGCCTCAGGCAGACCTCTCAGCTTCTCGAGGAGGGGATCTCTCCCAGCGGTAAGCCGGTCGCTGACGTGAGGGAAGCGGCGGCGCACCAGAGGGTATTCCTCGCGATGCAGAAGGAGAGGAGTGACCTCTCGCTCAGGCTCGTCCTCGACTGGCACTGGGAGGTCTTCAAGGAGACCAAGCCGGACGTGGCGGGAAAGGTCAGGAGGCACGGGGTGAGGATCGCGGGGAGCAGGTTCGTCCCTCCGTCCCCGGTCGAGCTCCAGCCGATGCTGGACGAGTTCTTCGGGTGGTATCGCCGGGGCGAGGCCTTCCTCCACCCTGTGGAGCTGGCGGCCCTGGCCCACCTCAGGTTCGTGACCATCCATCCGTTCGCGGACGGGAACGGGAGGATCAGCAGGCTCATCATGAACTTCGCGCTCCGCAGGGCCGGGTACCCCATGTTCAACATCGAGGCCAGGGACAGGGCGGCATACTACAATGCTCTGGAGAGGTCGCAACTGAGGTCGGAAGAGGGCATCTTCGCGGCTTGGCTCTTCAGGAGATACAAGAAGGAGTTCGCGCGCTACGTCTGATGCGCGACGGCTTGCGGCATAGGTGGTGCGTCCTTGGCTGGTCCCTTCGGGAGGCGACCCTTCAGGAAGATCACGAAGACGAACGCCACCGCGAGCAGCCCCAGCATGACGAGGAACGTCTGGTCGTAGGCGCTGATCAGGGAGGTCTCGAACGACCCGAGGAAGCTCGCGCAGGTGGGCATCGGCGGGGTCGGCGAGAAGCACGCGGCGCTGGGTGAAGGGTCGAGCGCGGCGAACTGGGTCGCCTGGAACGAGGCGAGCACTGAGAGCCCAATGGCACCGCCCAGCGACTGGAGGAACTGAATCAGGCCTCCGGCCTCGCCGACGTCGTGCATGCTCACCTGGTTCTGGGCGGCGAGTAGGAAGACAGGGAACGTGAGGCCGACCCCGAAGCCGAGGGGCATCAACGGCAGGACGATCCCTCCTACGGGGAGGAAGCCGAAGGCGAACTTCCACAGGGGCGTCGTCGTGGAGAGAGTCGACAGGCCCGCCATCCCGACGATCCCTATCGCGACGCCGACGGCCGCCACCGTCCGGTAGGAGAGCCTCGTGAGGAGCTGCCCGCCGAGCGCGGCCCCGATGACGATGGGGATGACCAGGAAGTAGAGGATGTCCCGGACCGTGGCAGCGGAGTCGGAGCCGGGCGCGAGGACGACCCCCACGACCAGGGAGAGGAACGTAGCGACGGGGAAGAAGACCAGGCCGATGAAGAAGGTCGCACCGCCACCCGTCGACATGACGCGGATCTTGAAGAGCCTGAGAGGGACTAGCGGGTTCGGGTTCTGCGCCCGGAGCTCCCAGAAAATGAAAGCGAGTACGAGGGCGGTCCCGAGGCCGAGCAGGCTGTCAGTCCTAAAGTCGAACCACCCCCATCCCGCGTCGACTATCTGGTAGAGCGGGTACATGACGGCGGCGACCCAGCTCACGAGGAGCGCGGCGCCCACGGTGTCGAACTTCCGGACGAGCGCCGGGCGGAGCGGGCCCAGGGTGGCGAGGACGAGCGCAAAGCCGGCAAGGCCCACTGGGATGTTCACGTAGAAGACCCACCGCCAGGAGGAGTACTGGACGATGGCGCTCCCGATGAGCGGCCCCGCGACGACCGCGATTCCGAAGACACCGGAGAGACCACCGATGACCCTTGCGCGGGTCTTGGGAGGG
>PLCG01000034.1:2239-14651 GCA_003135575.1 Nitrososphaerota archaeon | reverse complement strand
AAGATTCTTAGAGCATTCATGATGCAAACCAAGATATCGTCAACGGCAATCGAGACCCGAGATTCATGGTCGGCCTGCACGGTCTGCTCGGTCTGGGAATCGTCTTCCTGATAATTACCTTTCTGGCTTACGTCGTCGGCGCTAGGGGAATCGCGGGGTTCTCGATGGAGATAGCCAAGATAATCGTCGTGATCTTCGTGGTCCTATTCGTCGTCTCGCTGCTCTTCGGCACCGCCTTTGACATCTGAAGACGGCACGCCCTTTCGGCCGGGGCGTCTTCGCTGACTAGAAGCCCAGGAGCCCGTCTAGCGACAAGGGACCCGCACCGAGGAAGAGGAAGACCAATGCGAGCAACAGGAACGTGAGGTCTATCTCGAAGGTCGGCTTCTTCGAGTCCATGCTCACCAAGACCGCGTGCATCTTCGAGGTCTTCATCCAGATTATGGACCCGAATTGCAAGACGAAGAAGAGCCCCACGAGGGGCGTGATGAGGCCGATGATGAGGAACGCAGCGCCGGCGGTCTCCAGCACCGTCACCAGGTCTGCGGCCCTCGCCGGGATGCCCATGCTCGTCATCCACTGGCCGGCCTGGACCCTTCCGCCTTGGGCCTTTGGCAGTCCGTGAAGCAGGAGCGTCGCACCCACCCCGATCCTCAGGATGAGGAGGAGTTCAGGTTGGTAAGGGCCAAGGACCTCTAAGAGACCCGACAAGCCCATTACTCGCAGAGAGACGACTACTAAGCTTTCAGGTTCCCGGCAACAGCCCTGCAATTTTTCCCTTAACCCCTGCGAGCAAAACTCTACGAGATTAAGATAAAGCCGTCCGCGTCGTAGGGAGACGCCGCGGATTGAAACTCGACGTCCTGTTGACGACGGGCATGCTCCTGCTTCTCCTGGTCCCTGCGGCCCCCAAGCCTGCAGTCGCCAGCCCGAGCGCCATCTCAAACACCTTCTTCGGAATAACGGTCGGGCCTCAAAGCAGTGGCTCGTCTTGGCCAGTGCCCGTCCCATTCGGGACGTCCGGAAAGGCGACCGGCGGATCCTACTGGGTGAACCTCGAGCCCTCCAACGGGACCTACAACTGGACCCCGCTCGACAACATTGTCAACAGCGCCCGGAACGCGGGCATAACGAACGTCATGTACACGTTCTTCGAGACGCCGCAGTGGGCCTCCTCGAACCCGAGCCAGAGCTGCTCGGCGACGCAGAAGCTCGGCGTCACCGGATGCGCGGCTCCTCCAAAGAACATCAGCGACTGGAACAACTTCGTGACCGCGTTGGTCACCAGATACAAGGGCGAGATCCAATATTACGAGCCCTGGAACGAGCCTGACGTCCCGAGCGAGTACTCAGGCAGCATCCCACAGATGGTCACGCTCGCCCAGAGCGCATACAACATCATCAAGTCGATAGACCCGAGCGCGACCGTCCTCACTCCATCCGTCTCGATAGGCGGGGTCCTCTCCTCCAATCCCAGCTGCGGGTCGAGCACATGCTGGCTCGCGGCCTATCTCGCCGCCGGCGGAGGCAAGTACGCTGATGGCGTTGACTTTCATGGGAAGGCTTGCGACTCCGCGACGAGCATCTGCGCGAGCAACAACATCGCCTGCCCTCCAAATGCGATCCAAGAATGCGGGGACGCGCCGCTGATCACCCAGATCAACGACGCGAGGGCGATAATGGCTAACAACGGTCTCTCGACGAAGCCTCTAATCAACACCGAAGGGGGATACTCCGACACCGCCGCGACGAAGGACCTACCTAACGCGTCGGCTGACCAGCAAGCCGCGTACGTCAGCCGCTTCTACATCACCCAGGCGAGCGAGGGCCTGCAGACCGCGGTCTGGTTCTCTTGGCTCCAGGGCATCAAGGGCTTCAACTTCACAGGCTTCGGCACGACCGCGGCTGAGGCCGAAAACAACCAGGCCTACAGGCAGACGCACGCCTGGCTTCTCGGCTCGACCATCGAGGGACCGTGTTCGGAGGACTCCGCCTCAGTCTGGACCTGCCCCCTGACGCAGAGCGGAGGAACCCATGCCCTGATAGTGTGGAGCGACACCGCCGCCAGCTACTCTCCGCCCGGCTCGTACTCGACATATCAGGAAATCAACGGCACCACCCACCAAGCAGGCGGAACCATACCAATCGGCTTCCTCCCAACATTGCTCGAATCGGTAGGCACCACCACAACAACTGGCACCACAACTGCGACAACGTCGAGGTCAACCTCGGTGACGTCCACCTCGACCGCGACATCGAGCACGACGAGCACAGTCGCTGAATTTCCGGGAGCTGGTCTACCCGCGACGATTCTCCTAGTGCTGGTCGCACTCGCGTTCGTTTTCCGCGGCGCACGGAGTCCGACGAGCGCTAGCGGAGGATGACTCACCCGGCGTAGATGGTGAACTGGGCCTCTGAAAGCAGGATGAAGCCACCGCTCAGAGAGAACGCACCGATCGCGTTTTGTCCCGGAGGCTGGATGGGGATGGTCACGACCGTCCCAGGTGGGATGTTGCCGTTCGCGTCGGTCGTGAAAGTCCCTAGGTGATACCCAGGCGGCGTCTCTTCGCGGTCGCCGGTGTACCCGCAGTCGACCGTCCCTACGGGGACCATGCAGGCGGTGTAAGTCGTGGAAGGGGCGTAGCCGCTGCCCGTGAGCGTCACTTGCCCTCCTGAAAGGACCCTGACCACGCCGACCGATATCGTGGGCGAGACCACGGTGAAGTTCGCCGACGTGAAGAACACGCTCTCCCCATCCCGAACGACTCCTACGCTGTATCCCCTGCCGAAGAGGTCGGGTATCGCCATCCTCGTCCCGGCCGGGATGTTTCCCGCGGAGTCCGCTGTGAAGCTCCCCATGAAAGCAAACTCATCGATGGTGGTGAGGTAGTCCGCCGAGGTATACTCGAACCCGCAGCTCGCGTTGCCGTACCCGCCAACGCACACCTGGTACCTCGCGCCCGGATAGTAGCCGCTGCCCGTCAGCGTCACGAGCAGGCCAGAAGGCCCCCTGGTCGGAGCGACAGAAAGAGTTGCGGAAGTCGGGATTGGTGCTAGAGTGGTTGAGGTCGAACTGGAACTTGAGCTCGAGCTTGTGGAACTCGCGCCCGGTAGACCAAAACTAAATATGAGGATCTTGGCTTGTTGGCTAAAGCCCGCGGGCACCGCGACGTAGAGCGAGCCTAGCTCGGGCACCCAAAGCGACGTCCTCGCGCCCGCGCCCGTAGCGATCGTCTGGACGATGCTGTAGTGGTTCGCGTCGACCTGCCTGATGACATCGAGGAAGCCTCCCCCGCACGACACATAGACCAGCCCGTGGGCCGCGTCGAAGAAGATGTCGTCAGGGTCTCCCGCAATCGTCACGTTCGCCACGCTCCTCAGGGAGGGCGTCGACGTGTCGAGCACTCTGAGCTCCGACGGGCTCCTCGTGGCCACGTAGAGCCTGCCGCCGGCCTCGTCGAGCGCCATTGGGAAGTTGCTGCCTGTCATGGATCGGTTCGAGATTGAGGTCCCAGTGACCTTGTCAAAGGTCGCGATGAGGTTCGAGGGCGGGACGTTAACGAAGACGGTCTTACCGGCCGCCTGGACCTGGAATGACTCCGGGTGCGAAGACAGCGCCCTGACGGTCGTCACCGAGTTCGTGGTTGTGTTGATCGCAGCGATGCCTCCTGACCCATAGCCGACGTAAAGGAATCTAGAGCTGCTGTCGTAACGCAGGTTGTCCGCGTCTCCCGACAGGGTGATTTTCCCCGTGGGCGCCAACGAGTTTCCGTCGTAGACGTTTACGGTCCCGTCTCCGGCGTTGCTGACGAAGAGTCGCCCTGCCTCGGGGACCCAAACAACGCCCTGCGGGTTGCTGAGACCGCCTATGGAGCCGACGAGGCGGCCTGACTTGAGATCGACCATCCCGACGGAGTTGTTCCCGTAACCAGCGACGAATAGAAGTCGGCGACCAAGGTCGACCGTCATGTGGTCGATTCGGCCTTGGGTCGACGGAAGAGGAATAGTGCCCGAGAGCGAAAGGAGAGTGCCCGAAGGAGTCACGCTCTGCATAGAGGAGCTTAGGCTCGAACTCGCGGTCGAGCTGGTCTGTCCATACCAGAGAGGAGACATCGCTGCTATTGTGATTGCCGCGAGAATCGCCACCGCGACTAGGACAAACAGCAAGGGTCTCTTGGACCTGCCAGGGCTCAATGCGTCACTCCGTGCTCCAAAAATGCTCTAGGTCCCATTCGGTCGGTTTCCTCCGAAGAATCTACGTATTATGAAATCTTCCCGTCAGCCAGCGGTGAGAATGTGTGTAAGAAAAAGACAAACTGACCGAATCGCGAGTTCACGAACTTCATTCCCAACCTTAGGCATTAGGTCGATAATTTAAATACTATTTTTGGTGGTTGTCTTGATTGTTGAAGGTCAATTGTCGAACGGCTCGGTTCGCGCTTAACCCTCCGTTTCTTCTCAATATGCTTACCACAACGTTCGCGGTGCCCTTTGGCCAAGCGCGACACCTCATCGTCGGATGCATCATGAAGGTCCCGCGTCGATAGATTCGCCGCGTCAAACTTGGAGACGAGACCGAATGACATCGAAAGACGAGACTTCTAAGAAAGAGGAGCCTGCCGAAAGCTCTGCCGCCGGTCAAAAAGCGGGAAACCCGCGACGTAACTTCCTCATGGTGGCCATGACCTTAGGGGTAGTCTTCGTGACCGCAGGGATCGCCTCCGTCGCGAAGAGCCTCTTCGCTCCGTCTACCGCTCCTCCCGCACCACCGCCTTCAGGTTCGACAAAGACCGTGACGAAGACTGTCATCTCGACCGTGCAGGGAGGCCAGGGCGGAAACGCAACGTCAACAACATCTTCGACGGCCTCAGCCTCCTCGTCGACCTCCTCCACGTCCTCGACCTCCTCCCCGTTCCCTCAGATCGTCGTTGCGAACATCGCCGACCTCGCAAGCGGCAAGCCGATTTCCTTCAACTATCCCCTAGAGGAGACGCCCAATCTCCTGGTGAAGGTCGGGCAGAAGGCCGAGGGAGGGGTCGGCCCTGATGGAGACATCGTCGCATTTAGCCAATTCTGCCAGCACCTGGGCTGCGTCTATGGCTACGTCCCCCCGGGGAGCTCGCCCGCTTGCGACAACACTTTCAAGTCCAGCGGGCCCGTGGGCTATTGCTGCTGCCACGGCACGGTCTTCGACCTCCTGAACGGGGCGAAGGNNCCCCTCGCGCCGTGCCGCAGGTTATACTCTCGTTTGACGTCTCGAGCGGTGACATAACCGCGATCGGCATGACCCCCCCGTCGATATTCGGGCACAACACAGGGAGCAACGACCCCCTGAACGACCTCAAAGGCGGCACCCTGGTGAGCGGCTGATGGCGGACCCGCAATCGGGGTCCACCGAAAAGAAGACGCCCGTCGCGAAGCTGGTGGGCTGGTTCGACGAAAGGCTCGGCCTCTCCCACGAGATGCTCCGCCCCGCTCCGAAGTATTCGATCAACCCGTTCTACTGGCTGGGCGCCCTCGCGGTCGTCGCCTTTGTGATCCAGGGGATCTCTGGGACGATGATGATGCTCTACTACATCCCCACCCCCGCTCTGGCCTACTCCTCAACACAATACATCTTCCAAAGCGTAAGTTACGGGCAGTTCCTCGAGACGGTCCACCTCTACACGGCCTACGCGATGATCATGCTGGCATTCTTGCACATGATGCGGGGTTACTTCGTCTCGGTCCACAAGAAGCCGAGGGAGTTGATGTGGGTGGTCGGCATGGGGATGGGGTTCGTAACCCTCGCGTTCGGGTTTACAGGCTACCTTCTGCCCTGGACCGTAGTCTCAAAGTCCGCCACCGATGTTGGCATCGGGATGATGGACGCGCTCCCGCCGCAGCTTGCCTCGATCCTGACCTTCCTGGTAACAGGAACTGGAGCGGACGCTTCCGTCATCCTGAGGTTCTACGACCTTCACGTCGTGGTGCTCCCGGCGGCGCTCCTCATCCTCCTCGTCCTCAAGATGTACATGCTCGAGACCCACGGCGTTGCCGACCCCTCCAGGGGACTGGCCTCCGTACCAGAGAAGAAGCGGGGCCTTGTCCCAATCTTCCCTGACATCTCCTTCTACCTGTTGGAGCTCGCCGCTCTGTTCGGCGCTGCTATGATGCTGATCTCGGTGGCCTTCCCGATTGCCCTCCCACCAGAGTATACGCCCCTGCTCGCATCCCAGTATGTGTCGCAGCCCGACTGGTACTTCCTCTGGATCTACCAGGTGCTCAAGATAGCCATCTTCGAGGGGCCCGGCCTCACAATCGCATTGGGGGTCGTCTCGGTGATATTCCTCGCCCTGATAGTCTTGCCCTTCATCGACAAGGGCCAGTCGAGGAGCTTCCTCACGAGGAAGAGGTTCGTGACCCTCGGGCTAATCTTCTCAGCCGAGGTCATCGTCCTCACAGTCTGGGGCCTTCTGACGCCTGGAAAGATCATCCCCAACGAACAGGCCGTCCTTGTCCTGGGAGGCACCGCGCTCCTCGTGGCGCTGGTCTCGGCCGGCACCTACAGGCTCATCTTCCGGCGCCTTCCGACCACGGGACTCGCAACCTCCTCTGGAGGCATCCTCGCAAGGGCGGATGGAACGGGTCCTCGGCCCCAGAGCCCAGCCGCTTCGCTCATGTCGGCATCCCTGTGGACTGCGGGCAGCTTCGTGGTGCTTGTCGGCATGAGCGCCTACTTCATCGGGGGCACATTCAACGCAATGGCCCTGGTGATGGCTCAAGGCCCCTCGAGTGGTGCATTCCTCTTGTTGGCCACCTCGGTCGGGGGGCTGTCGCTCGTGACCTTGGCGAGCGCGTATCTCCTCTACAGGCTTGACCTCGGGAGCGGGATGATCAAGAGGAGAGTGCATGCGTTCGAGATAGGGTGGAGGGAACTGGAATGAGGGGCGGAGACGCGGGCGCTCCACACACCTCAATGATGGAGACGATTGGCGAGCGCATCGTCGCCCTACTCCTGCTGCTCATGGCAGCCACGCTGGTCCTTCTGTGGAGCCTGAATCCTCTCACCACCGCGGGCCAGGACGCCTTCGCGATCTACCTCGCCGTTGAATTCGTGGCGTTCGCCATGTTGTCCTACATCTATCGGACGCTCAACGCCGATGATAGATTGTCAAAGATCCTCCTCATCGCGGGCTGCGCATTAATAGCGGCGCTTTTCTTCTTGAGCCTCACGGTCTAGCGACCTCGTCTCGGGCTTTCAATGTGGTGGGATTGCCGAAGCCACGTTCTGGGCTGGTACCCGTCCAGAGCTATCCGACCTTGTCTCCCCTAATCTCTCCTGCGAAGGGCGTAGACCGATGTCGTGACCGCGACAAAGGCGACGAGCCCCAGCAGGACGTAGAAGACCGAGCCGAACTCGGGCACGGTCGAGCTCGAACTGGAACTTGAGTGCGAGCTGGAACTAGAGCTCGTTGAGGACTGGCCTTGATACGGAGGGTATCCGTTCGACTGGGGCGGCGAGTTCCCAGGCCCGAGGAAGTTTCCGGCCTCTATCAGTGGGGGCTGCGGCGACTGACTAAAGTCGAACGAGTTCATCATGTCATTCTTCCCTATTCCGACAGAATCCCGCTGCCCGGGCCCGAGCGAAGGCAGCCCGAAGTTGCTCTCGACCAGGCTGAGCATGGAGCTGAACTCGTACTGGGTGTGGTCTACGTAGCCGTGCTTGGCATACGGGGAGATGACGATGGTCGGGACCCGGAAGCCCTCCCCGTCGTTGCCCACCAGCGGAGGGGGCACGTGGTCGTAGAAGCCGCCATAGTCGTCCCACGTGAGCACGATGGCCGTCGACTGCCACTCCGGACCCTTCATGACGGCATTCAAGAGGTAGGAGACGTAGTCCATGCCGCAATCAGGCCTCGACGGCGGGTGGTCGCTCGTCTGGCAGTCGGGAATCGCAGGCTTGTTCGTGAACGGAGCCGTGGGAGGCAAGTATTTGCTCCCAGGGATTACCCAAGAGACCGACGGCAGCGTCCCTGTCTGCGCGGCGGTGACGAAGTTCTGCGTGCCTATCTCGTTCGCCTTGAGGACGTCGGGGTGCTGTTGGAAGTATGCGAATACGGGCAGGACGTCCCAGTAGCTGGCCTGCGTAACGTTCGCCGCGCCGCTATACCACTTCCACGACATCCCGTGCTCGGAGAGCGACTGGGCCATCGATGCCCACGTCAGGCTCAGGTCGACGCAGATCGAGACATCGGTCGCGCACTGGGGCGAGTTGTTGTTGACCGTGCCGTTCTTTATCCAATCATAGTTGTGGGGGTTCGCGAGAGTGCCGTTGCCCGCGCTCCCCGAAGCGATGTAGAGGTGGTTGGGGAGGCTGGGGCCCATCAGCGATGAGAAGAAGTTGTCGTCGAGCACGAAGTTGTTCGCGTAGTCCCAGTAGTATGGGATGTCGCTCCGGTTGTGGTAGCCCATCGTGTCGTTTGTTTTCTCCCCCACGATGAACCCGTTCATCTGCCCGCCGTTCCAGTCCTTGTAGGCGGCCTGCCAGGCGTGGTTGATGTCCGGGATAGAGAGCGAAGGCAGCAGGAAGGGCTGGACGTCGTTGCTGGACGCGGCCGCGGCCAACGTCAGGTTGTCGTTCGAGTCTGGAGACATCTGGCCGGGCGGGAGCTCGTCCCCGACGATGAGCACGGGACTAGTCACGTCCGCGTGGAATGGCGCGATCATGGGGGCAGCGGTGCCGACAAGCGAGGTCGGACAGCAAGGAGGCGCGTTGCTAAGGCCGTTCACTCCCGGATATGTGCCGAAGAAGTTGTCGAATGACCGGTTCTCCTGGATGATGAAGATGAGGTGCTGGATCTTACTGCTGGGGGCCGCCGATGCCCAGAACACGGGAAGAGACCCCGCCACCGAAAGCAGGACCAAGACCGACATCACCTTGGCCCTTCGCGTCTTCATCGGATGCCTAGCCCTGATTTTGGATTCTGAAATTTAAGCGTTGGCTCTTCTCGGTGTTCGGGCTTCGATGTGCCCGCCGTCACGACAGCGATCAACCTGATTGCGATCTACAGGCCATAATTTACGAGACTCGCGCGATGAGCCGAGCGCCCAGAATCAAGGGATGAGGACCGCGGCCGCGACGACCGAAGTCCAGAGGCCTTTCTTGTCTCCCTCCGCGGACTGGGCCACGTGCGACGTCCTGATGATGAGCCCGCTGGACTTGAAGAGCTGCTTTCTTTCGTCCCAAGCCTTTTCCGTGTCGAACCCGATTCCCATCGTTGTCGCGAGCATCGTCGCCGCCAGGTCTTCCGCATAGTCTCCCGCAAACTCCTCGGTCTGCCCGAATGCGTGATGCTCCGAGATGTAGCCATATGTCCTTCGCGAGGGAATCGCCAGGCCCACGGAGGCTGCGATCAGCCTATTGGGCTCTCTCGTCGCATTTCTAGCCATCATGACGAAGGTGACCTCTCCGGGGGTCAAGAGCTTCCGCCCCTTCTCCTTGGTGATGACGACGCAACCCGCGGGGACGATGCTCGACACTTGCACCAGGTTGCAGTGCTGGATCCCCGCGTCTCTCAGCGCCAGCTCAAAGGATTGGAGTTTCTCTCTGTGCTTCCCTACGCCGTTGGTCAGGAACAACTTCTTCGGAATCAATGCCGCCGGAAGGCGAGGCGAGAGGTTGACTATTGAAGATTTTCATTTTCCTTCACTAGCGCNNGAGCTAGGACGACCCCCTCTTCCAGCACGAATCCCGTAGTCAACACCTCTGAGATGAAATTTGCGACTTGCTTAGGCTTGAAGTTCACGACACAGAGTACCTGTTTACCAACGAGTTCTTCACGGTCATAGAGGCGCGTTATCTGCGCGCTCGACGCCTTGACGCCCAACTCCCCGAGGTCGATCCAGAGTTTGAAGGAGGGCTTCCTGGCTTCAGGAAACTCTTCCGTTCGCACGACCGTTCCGGCCCTGAGCTCTATCTTCTCAAAGTCATCCCAGGCGATTTCAGCCAATCTGGAAAAGAAGTTTTCAGAGAGATAATAAGAATTAAGGCGAAGTTGGACTCGCACGAGAGACGGCGGACCAGCCGCTAGTATCGCCGACCAGGTCGTCGCGCTCGAACTCGCTTGCGAGGCGCATGAGCCTGTCTATTCGCTCCTTCACATTCGGCTGCCTTGGAATCCTGCCGCTGCCTAATATCGAAAGGCCTAGGAAATTGGCCGCTGATGCATTCCGTCCAGACTGCGCCGAGCTGATTTTCAACAACGCTGATGCGAGCGACAGAGGCTTCTTCGTCTCGCGGGCGGCGAACTCGTCCGCCGAGAACTCATTCTCCCTGCAGATTGCCCTCTCCAGGAGACGGATGAGAGGGTCAAAGAAGAGGACCCTCCTGTAGACTGCTACGATTGTGTTTAGGCTGGCATCTCGGTTCTTTACGTGCGCGAGCTCATGGGCAATCACGGTCTCAATCTCGTCGCCATCCAGCAAGCCGACCAGCCCTCTTGAGACCACCATGACGCTCTCCCCGCCTCCCACCGTGTATGCGAAGGGGACTCCGCTCGGAGAGAGAAGGACTCCGAGTACTGATACCCTGAAGTCCTCGGCCATCTGCCTCGCCACGCCCACGACCCTCTCTCCAGCGCTCGGAAGCCCCTCGATCAATCTCCTCGCCATAGTCCCAGGTACTTTGAAGGTGACGAGAGCCGAGAAAGGAACTGCAACCATCAAACTGGCGAGGACCGCAAGGCTGAAGACAGTCCTGATCGCCGTAACGTCTCCGTCAGCCTGGTAAAGGCCGAGGAGAGCCCGGCAAAGGAGAAGACTGGACGCAAGGAAGCTCCATGTCAGTATCTCGATGGAAAAAGAGACGAAAAGCACCCGCTGTCTCCTTTGAGGGTGATATCTCTCGAACCTGAAGAGGAGGAAGAGGAAGGCGAGCGAAGAGCAGAGTAGGGTGAGCGTCACTATGGTGAGCTGGCTGGTCAGGTAGGTCGCGACAAAATCGAGAAAGCTCGTGGAATCATCGCGGCTCCTTTCTGCGCCTCTTGCTGTCGATAGCCTCCCTGAGCCTCGCGGCCTCGTCAGGCGATATTTCGCTCAGCCTGTCGTAGATCGTCGTGGCGACCGACGGGCCGAACGCGCTCACGAGCTTGTCGACCATCCGGTTGACCACCAGCTTCTCGATTCCGGGATTCCCTGGAAGGGAGTAGACGTATTTCGGGCCTGTCCTTCCAGGCACCGACTTCCTCGCAGCGAGCCCTTTCCTGTGGAGCCTGTCGAGCGTCGTGCTCACCGTCGTGTACGCGAGGATCCTGTTGGGCTTCAGCTCCTCGACCAGCTCGCCCGCGGAGGCGCTACCAAGCCGTTTCAGGGTCTTGAGGACGTCGGCCTCGAGGTTTCCTATCTCAGACTCTC
This sequence comes from Nitrososphaerota archaeon, assembly GCA_003135575.1. Classification (GTDB taxonomy): domain Archaea; phylum Thermoproteota; class Nitrososphaeria; order Nitrososphaerales; family Gagatemarchaeaceae; genus Gagatemarchaeum. The sequence goes on along the minus strand of PLCG01000034.1, from coordinate 3,257 downwards.
CGCTCGACACGATCGCTCATTTCCCCGATGGCCTACTACCGCGGTAGTATCTTTTATATATGCCGAAGCAACTACTACAGCGATAGTAGTTTGATTCGTCAGAGAAGGGGAGCAAGCACGGCCATGATCATTGCAGTCGTCGCGATAATCGTAGCGGTAGCGGCTCTTGCAGCGCCATACGCCTTCCCTCCGAGCACTAACACGAGCAAGACAAGTTCTCCTCAGACGAGGGAATTCTACCTCTTGTCCACCGAGTGGAATATGGACGCCATACCGGCTGGCCTGAATCACTACGGTTTCACACCCACGCAGATCACAGTGAATCAGGGCGATACGGTGACGATACATTTCTACAACACCCACGGTGACACCCACCACACCTTCACGATACCCGCATACAACCTGAACGTCGATGTGGCTCCTAACCAGAACAAGACCTTCACATTCACGGCAACGCAGGCCGGAATCTTCGTCTTCTATTGCACTTTCCACGCGCCAACTATGAGAGGCGAGCTCATAGTGACACCCGCGTAGCGAGCGCCCTCGAAAAGACTCGGCAGCGAAGCTTTCAGAAGTCATATTACTAGTGGCTCAAGACATGGCTGGGCTTGACCCGCCTTCTGGTCTTCGTGGAAATCTTCGTCGAGCAACCCGAGATGGACAACGTCGTGGCGGCCTTGTCCGGGCTGGAAAACATGGTGCACCTCTACGAGGTGACGGGAGAATTCGACATCGTGACGCTCATCTCCACGGAAGACACCGATGAGCTCAGGAAAGTCCTCGAGAAAGGAATATTGAAGATCAAGGGAGTGAGGAGCACCGTCACCTCAATTGTCTTGAAGGCGCACAAGGGGCCAAAGTAATTGGGTGGATCGGAGGGACTCGCTCGCGAGCTCCGTCCTTAGCTCACCGCTTTCTTCACGAGCGCGGCGATCCTAGCCTCTTCGGCGGGACTCAAACCCTTCAGCGCGAAGGCGACTGGCCACACTGCGCCTTCGTCGAGGTTCGCCTTGTCGCT
>PLCG01000034.1:0-2111 GCA_003135575.1 Nitrososphaerota archaeon | reverse complement strand
TCATCGCGGCTTTTTCCTCGTCCGTGAACCCCTTGACCTTCTTGCTGATCGCGGTGGTGCTCTTGACGGACTTCGTGCCCTTCTTTGCGGGTTCCATGGAATCGTATTCGTCTTCAGGGCTTAAGTATCTTTCAAGAGTTCATTCCTTGCGTTTCAATCGGCTTCAGCACTCGTGTGAATAATGGTGCGGACCGGGGGACTCGGACCCCCGATCTGTCGCAATGGCGGGTTCCTTGGCGAGTCAGCCTACCTTAATTAGCGGCCGCGGCCTCATTTCATCCCGATGCGGAGAGTCTACCTCGGCGCAGCGATTGCGGTCGCTGCCGTCGCCGTCTTAGCCATAGTTTTCGCGTCCCAATCTTCTCAGCCGCGATCTAACAACACCGTTCTAATCGACACTGGAAAGAGCGGATGCATAGCGCACCTCAATCAGTTCAACTGCACGCTGGTGCTCTCTAGCACGCAGGGGGCCATGAAGGCTTCTCAAATATCCTCGGTGAGGGTAAATGACACTGTCGCACAGACATTCATCACCCCCTTGCCCAATGGCTCACTTTCAGTGGAGGCGGACATCAAGATAACGACCATCGGAGGCGGAGCCCTCAACGACATCAGCGTCGTAGCTCCCCTCTCGAAAGGCCAGGTAGCAGTATCGTTCAGCGACGGCACGGCTCTTTCCGCGATTCTGCAGGCCCAATTCGTCGAGTAGCCTTCGCGCAGGCATCGGTGAAGGCTCCGCAATTCGGGGTCTTCGAACACCCCAAGGGCCATCTCGGGCCCTCTCTTATGCGACGATGACTATCGCCGAAGCGGTCAGACCAGAAAACCCTTCGCCATTCGAAGTTACCTGATAGGCATATGTGCCCGGTATGTCGAATGCTCGTGACCACACATCGTTGAAAGACATGGTGGGCGAAGCCGCCGAGCCGTCCGCAAACACTACATTCGCTTTGCTGGCTCCCTCGTCGCTTGCTGGAATAAGATTCAGCCAGGTGACTTTCTGCCCCACACTTACGTTCAAAGTCGGCGGCCTCAATTCTCCATCGAGTAGAATGACGACGAGAGCCTTGTTCAACTTGAAGTTGAGGGTTGAGTTTGTCTGCCCGTTTGCCGAGCTCGCCATGATTTCAACCGGCAGAGTCGACGCGTTCACACTTGGAGCGACGGAGATTCCGAGATCGACGGCCTCTTGAGCCCCGAGGAAAGTGAATTCTTTGGGGCTAAGTGTCACACTAACCCCGGGAACCGTCGACACCGCCGAGAGGGTAACGTGGGTCGCCGTCGTTCCGAGTTGGCTGACTGTGATCGTGTAATTTAGTGTGACGCTCGGCGTGGCGAGTAATTCGTTGTAAATTTCGGTGAATCCGATGGCCATAGAAACCCTTCCGCTTGAACTGGAAGTGGATGTCGGTTTCTGTTGTGTCGAGGATGCTTGTGGGCTCGAACTCGTTGTGCTTGTCACGACCGACGAGCTGGTCCTTCCGCCGAATTGCGTGAATGCTGTGACGGAAAGGAGGGCGACAACGATGGCAAGGACGACTAAAGTTGACCGCTTCCTCGTTAGGTTACTCATAGCTCGCTTTCTCTCCAGTCTTTCTCATCCCTGCGGCAAACAAGTGAGAGGGGACCATCGGTAGGCAAATAAAAGGGTCAAGATAATGCCGAAGATGACTTCCCCGAAGCTTGTGAGTTGGATCATAGTTTGAGAAAAGCAATCCTCGCCGGCGTCCTCGCCGTGCTGATTGTCGCAGCAGCTGGTTTTGCCTTTATCAGTCTCTCGCCGCAGCCCGCTCCAGCGTCTTCGACGACGAGAGCGGCCTCAAGTTCCTCTTCCGCTACTGTAACTTCGACCGGCACCTCTGCCATTACCACAACCTTGGACCGAAACGAATTCTTCGTGGGTCTGACTCCTCCGAACAGGATTGTGGCACTGGGCGGCACCATGGGCTTCACAGTCACCTTGCAGGACTTGCAAAAGTTCAGCGGGAGCCTCGTGCTCTCAGTCGATGCGCCTGCTGGGCTAACCTTTCATCTGAACCCGAGCACCCTTTCCAACTACAACTCCAGCCAAGCTGTGGACATGACCGTTGCCAGCTCCCCTGATATGGCCC
>PLCG01000058.1:6076-15647 GCA_003135575.1 Nitrososphaerota archaeon | reverse complement strand
GCGCCACCCGGTTTGGGAATCGGAGTACGCGGTACCTCTGGATGCAGCGCGGGAGTCTCCGGGATTTCAAGCCATGGCCCTGGACTCCAAGGGCGCTCCAAGAGCGGACCTGCCCTTTCGGCTCAAACCTGCAGTTCCACGATAGGTTGCTTCAGCAATAGTGCCACGAGCGGTGACAAGTCCGCCCTCATCCGGCTTCAAGCCGGGTGCACTGCTGTGACAAATGCTGGTTGCGTCACGCTGAACGCGTGGAGTGCTGGCGTCTCCGGTGCCGGCAACGTGTGCTCGGTGCCCCCTGGATCATTCTACATCGGGAAGCAGGGAAATCCCCGCCTAATCCTTGGACCGACGGGCCTTCAGGTCAAGGGCAGCCTCACCGCGTGCGGCGGCATCACCAACAACGGTGGCCTCACCGCCAAAACGTTCGGCGCCATCGCGAGCTGCAGCGTGCAGAGCTATCAGATGAAACCGTCCTGCTTCGCGGTATTCGCCGACGCGGCAGGGCTGCCTGGGCACAAGGAGACATTTACCGTGACCCTGCCGGCCGCATCAAGCTCGGCTGGAATGCTCGTTTTCATCAACAAGATAGACAAGTCCAAAAATTCCGTGACTGTGGCGGCCGGCCCCGGCGACTCTATCAGCGGGGACCCGTCAGAGAAGCTGTCTAGACAGTACTCTGCGATTGAGCTCGTTTCAGACGGCAACCACACCTGGTACGAGATAAGCCAATACTAGGCTGAGTCGCTAACGCATCTTTCGATTTTTCTCTGCTAGGCTGTCCTTGAAGACGCGAGCGGTCTTCCCGGTCGCAACAACACGTTGACGGTCTTCTAGCCGACTTCGACGCGCTCGGTCGGGTTTCCGTCTTTGCTGGTTATGATCACTGAGCTGCGACTGTCAATGATGCTCCCGATGTCCTTCCTGTCAACCCTGATCCTGATCTTCGGAAGCTCGCCTGTCGTCCTGCGGATCACGTCCTCCACGATTATCCACCTGTTGTTTAGGCGTGCAATGACCTCTCCCTTCTGATCCACGAACTCCACGAATCCCATCGGGCTCCTATCGACCGATTGCGGCGTCTCCTTGGTCGTGAGGTGGTAGGCGTACTGGAGGTACGCGAAGTTCTTCGGAACGTGGCCGTCGTCCTCGCCGTGGACCTTCTTGAAATTGATAACCAGGTTGCCCTTCATGTCGATGTGCAGGCCTTCGACCTCCGAGGACTGGAACCTTTCCCTCACGTGCCAGAAGGCCCTTCCCTGCATGTCCTTCCACTGGTACTGGATGCCGCAGCCGCCGTTCACCAAGACGTTCTTTGCGGTGTAGAAGCCCACGTTCTGATTCACAGAGTCGAAGAGCTGCACGAACCACAGCTTCTTCCCCGTGTCGAAGCCGATGTCCGCGAACTCCCACAGCGACTCCCCTTGCTGCGGCTGCCCGACGGCCTGGTTCTGAGAGTCGCCCTGTTGCTGTAGCTGGTGCTCGTAGAGCGCCTGTTGCGATTCGACATTTTCACTCATGGTCTCTATTCCGGGAGTGGCGCAAAGGCGAACTCATAGATAAGCATGGCAAAACAAGTGCTTTGAGCACGATTAAGTGCCAACGGCAGGATGTTGGCTGCATATGCAGCTCAAAACATGAAAGGATAGCAAAAATCGCCTCAAAAGGGGCCGGTCTGGGAGATGGAATTATCGACTCTCCAGACCCGCAATGGTTCTCCTGTTCTCCTGAACTCAAGACTCGTTCGTCGCATATCCTCTATCCGAGAGGAACCGTTTGAAGTCATCAGACTCTGTAATCATGAGGTCAATCGACCGGAGCAGCGTCGCGTAGAAGAATTCCATCGCCTCGTGACTTCGTTGACATTTGGGGCAGATGTTGGCGTTCTTCGACGGGAGGAACTTCTGGAGCTCCTTGGTCTTGCCGAATTGCTCGTAAGCGTCTTGAAGCGCCTTAGTGACCGGCTGGCGCATCTCGTCAGTTATCCGCTCCAGTATGCCGCTCACTTTCAACGCCGAGTCGAACTCCTGGTCGATGCGATACTTGCCCCACGTGCTCCTTTCGCAGACGAAACGCTTCATCCTCTCCCCCTTCAGCTTCTTCTCTCTTGGATAGAGGAAGATGAACTCTAGGCGATAGAGTTCCTTGAGGGTCGAATAGACCACGCTCGCGGGAATCTTCTCCTTCATCGTGATGTCTGCTGCGGTGATGCCCTGGGAGCCTGATTGCCGTATGTGATCCATTATGCGCCAGGTCGTCTCTCTTGAAAGCAGGTCCGCTTCATGATAGGACTTGACTGGAAAGTGCGTCAGATACGTCTGGATGTTCTTCGGCCTCGTGGTTGGCAATTTGGCTCGCCTCGCCACGACGCGGTCTTAAGAGTTCTCACGTTTTCCGAAAATTACAGAATTACCGACATTCCGCTTTTTCACATCAAAATGCCTAAAGCCTGATTGAGAAGCCACCAGCTCGAAGTGTGATAGTCTGGGTGCCGCATTTCCTTCCTAGCCTCGCGACTTTTGGAAACGAGGTTATCGGGTGACCTCCGACGAGTTGACCGCCGGAACTTCCGCAGAACGTGGCAACCGACGATGACACACAGGGTCACTGCTTAGGAAGCGCTCCAAGGAAAAAGAGACGCAGATGGACTTCGGTAGCTACTTTCTGGCGCTGTTTCCAGCAGTAATCGTCGTCNNCCCTGCTGCCACTCGCCGTGAGGGACCCGAGGCGCGAAGCCATAGCCTCGTTCGTGCCGGCAGCGGCCTCGTCGCTCCTGACGGTCGCGCTCTCGGTATCGGTGCTGCTCTCCGCCTCGGCCTTCCGGCTCTCGTCGCCCATGATAGAGGGGATGCCCTCAATCAGCCTCTCGTTCTACGTCGACGGCACGGCCGCATTCTTCATGCTCATCATCGGGCTCGTCTCAGCTTCGGTTTCCATATACTCACTGGGATACGCGGGCTCCTACTCCGGGAAGCACAGCATCAAGGTCCTAGGTTCCATGTTGAACCTATTCGTGCTGTCGATGGTCTTGGTCACCGCGACCAACAACGCGTTCTCCTTCCTCCTGTTCTGGGAGCTGATGTCCCTGGTCTCCTTCATCCTCGTTGTATACGAGCACGAGAAAGAGGCCAACCTCAGGTCAGGGATCACTTACCTGATTATGACGCATATCGGCACCGCCTTGATAACTGCCGCGTTCCTCGTCCTCTACTTCCAGACCGGGAGCCTTTCTTTCGATTCCTTCAGGAGCGCGGCAGGCCACCTCGCCCCATTCACGAAGGATCTCGTCTTCGTGCTGGCCCTCGTGGGGTTCGGCACCAAGGCAGGCCTAGTCCCTATGCATATCTGGTTGCCGAGGGCGCACCCTTCCGCGCCCAGCAACGTGTCCGCCCTCATGTCAGGCGTCATGCTGAAGGTCGGAATCTATGGTTTGGTCCGGGTGACCCTGGACTTTGTGGCCCCAAGCACGCCTGCGGACGCATGGCTGGGGCTTCTCATGGTAGTCGCTGGCTCGTCCTCCGCGCTAGTCGGGGTGCTGTACGCGTCAGTGGAGCACGACATCAAGCGGGCCCTTGCCTACCACAGCGTCGAAAACATTGGGATCATCGTGCTGGGCCTGGGGCTCTCGGTGGTCTTCATGTCGTTCGGCCTCGAGTCTCTCGCCGCCCTCGCCCTGTTGGCGAGCATGTATCACTCCCTCAACCATGCTGTCTTCAAGGGCCTGCTCTTCATGGGCGCCGGGTCGGTCTTGATGCGCACCGGGACGGCCGACATGAATCAGATGGGCGGGCTGGTGAAGAAGATGCCCTGGACCTCCCTGTTCTTCCTCATAGGGTCGATCGCGATTGCCGGGTTACCGCCGCTCAACGGGTTCATCAGCGAGTGGCTCACAATGCAAGCTCTCCTCTCGTCATCCCAGGTCCCGAACGTGGTGCTCCAGCTCTCCATCGGCTTTGCGAGCATAGCCTTCGCATTGACCCTCGGCCTGGCGTCGGCCACCTTCGTCAAGCTCTTCGGCATCTCCTTCCTCTCGAGGCCCAGGTCGAAGGCCGCCGAAGATGCCACCGAGGCCCCCCGGTCGATGCTCGCAGGGATGACGATAGCAGGGTCGCTGTGCGTCGTCCTGGGCGCGCTGCCTTTCGTGGCGACCTCGACCATCGCATCAGCCTTCGGGTTCGACATGGGACTAGTGAGCACCTACGCGCCGTTCGGTCCGCTCACAGTGGGATACGCCGCCGGCGGTCTCAAGTCGGCGAGCAGCCTGTCCATGCCGACGGTCGTGTTGCTCGTCGGCTCCGTCGGGGCGGCGCTGCTGGGTTTCGTCGCCGTGGCCGGCTTCGGAAGGAAGACCACAACAAGGCGCTATACGACTTGGGAGGGTGGGTTCGGCGCCCTCGACGAGCGGACCGAATACACCGCCACCTCGCTCTCGCAGCCTATCCGCACGGTTTTCAAGTCGTTCTTCAGGCCGCGAACGGAGGTCGACCGGAAGTACCACTCCGACTCGAACAAGCTCACCAAGAGGTCGGTGACCGTAACCACGGAGACCAGGGAGATCTTCGAGGACCAACTCTACTCGCCAGCCACCAGGGCAGTCGTGGCTGTCCTTGACCGCGTCCGAAGGATCCAGACCGGGAAGATCAACTCGTACCTCCTCTACGTCATGATAGCGACAATCCTGCTTCTGGCGCTGGTGGTCTTCCAACCATGACGGCCCAGGCCCTGGAGGTCGTAGCCATAGGCGCCTTGCAGCTGGTCGCAGTGTTTGCGCTAGCGCCGCTCTTGACCGGCATCATGAGGAAGGTGAAGGCCAGGACGCAGAAGAGAATCGGTGCGAGCGTCTTCCAGCCTTACTACGACCTGTCGAAGCTATGGAGAAAGGACGAGGTCGTCTCGGATTACAGTTCCTGGATATTCCGCTCGACACCGTGGATCGTCGCCGTCGCGACGATAACCGCCGCCCTCTTCATCCCGGTCTTCGTGCCGCTGAGCCCTTTCAGCGCAGCGGGAGACGTCTTGCTGGTGCTCGGGCTGCTGGCCCTCGCACGCTTCTTCACGATGCTCGCCGGAATCGACGCCGCGAGCGCCTTCGGGGGCATCGGCACCAGCAGGGAGATGATGATGTCGTCGCTCATCGAGCCGGGCCTGTTCCTCACGATCTTCGTCGTCTCCCTTACGTTCGGCGGGACGAACCTGACGAGCCTGGTCAGCGCGGCCGCACGGACGGGCATCGTGATAGCGCCGACAATGCTTTTCGGTCTAATCTCCTTCCTCATCATCATCTTTGCCGAGACAGGGCGGCTCCCGTTCGACAACCCTGCCACCCATCTCGAGCTGACGATGGTGCACGAGGCGATGCTACTGGAGTACTCAGGCAGGAGCCTGGCGCTGATAGAGTGGTCGCAGTCTACGAAGCAGCTGGCGCTGCTCGCCCTCCTAGCTAACCTGTTCCTACCGTTGGGGATGCCTGCCTCAATCGACGCGGGCTTGCTCCCTCTCGGAGTGGGCGCGCTCATGACCCTGGCCAAAGTCGCCTTGCTGGCCATGGCCGTAGCCTACGTGGAGACGCGAGTGGCGAAATGGCGGCTCTTCAGAGTCGCCGACCTGCTCACGGCTGCGATCGCGAGCGCGATGGTCGGGATGATCTTCTTCTACTTGTGATGGGTGAGATGCGAACGCAAGTCCCTCTATCCGACCTCCTGACGCTGTCCGCGGTGGGTCTCCTGGTGTCGACCTTCGGAGTGGTCGTGAGGAGGAGCTTCGCCGGCTGGCTGAGCGCCTACCGCTACCAGTCAATCATCCTCGCCGGGTCCACCGCCGTGATCGCCTACGAGACGGGCGTCTGGGAGATATACGCGGCAGCAGCCCTCACCCTCGCCGTCAAGGCGGTGGTCATCCCGAGGCTCCTGGTCCGCGTGACAGGGTCGGTGAGGGACGAGTTCAAGATCGAGGCGAACCCGTTCGTCAGCGTCAGGCTCTCGCTGCTCATCTCTACTCTTCTCGTCGCCCTATCCTACGGTCTGGTCCGTCAGACCCTAGCCTCGGCGAACCTCGACGTCTTCGCCGTCACCTACCTGCCGGTCTCGGTCTCCCTCTTCTTCATCGGCCTCTTCGTCATGGTGAGCAGGAGGATGGCCCTGAACCAGGTGGTTGGGCTTCTGATAATCGAGAACGGGCTCTTCCTCTTCACGACCGCCCTCACCCAGGGCGTGTCGCTGATTATCGAGGTCGGGATCCTAGCCGACATCTTGGTCGGAGTGATGATCTCCGCCCTGCTCCTGCTGAGGATGAGCCAGACGTTCGACTCGTTCGACATCGCCAGCCTTGAGAAGCTCAAGGATGATTGATTGACCATGCCATCCACCTTCTTAGCCGACCTGGGCGCGGCGGCGCTCCCCTCAGGCTGGAGCGCGCTTGCTCTTACAATTCTCGTCACCCCTGCCACGGCCATGGCGCTCGTGACCCTCACCCACAAGAGAAGGCCCGCCGAGATCATCACCTTCGCCTCCATCCTGCTCGTGGTGGTCCAGACCCTCGGCCTCGTCGGAGGTGTCCTCTCGCAGGGCCATTTCTCCGCGCTGGACGGCTTCCTATACCTAGATGCCTTCGGGGCCCTGATCCTAATCCCGATCGCGGGTGTGGGCTTCGTCGCTGCGATCTACTCGGTCGGCTACATGCGAAGGCAATACGACCGCGGGGTTGTGGATGACAGGCACATCGTGAGATACTACCAGGGCTTCAACGCCTTTGTGCTGACGATGCTCCTCGTGCCCCTGGCGAACAACATGGGCCTGATGTGGGTCGCTATCGAGGCCACCACCCTCGTTTCGGTCTTCATGATAATGCTCTACACGAATCAGGAGGCGATGGAGGCCGCTTGGAAGTACTTGATGGTCGCGACTGTAGGCCTTTCGCTCGCCCTGCTCGGGATCGTGCTCTTTTCCTACGCCAACACCAACATCTCGCCTTCCGCGGCCGCTTCCGGCTCCGGGATGAACTGGACGAGCATGCTCGCGGACGCCAAGCTCCTCGACCCTGGGATCGTCAAGATTGCATACGTGTTCGTCCTCGTGGGTCTCGGGACCAAGGCGGGCCTGGCCCCGATGCACACCTGGCTGCCCGACGCCCACGGCGAAGCCCCCACGCCCGTCAGTGCTCTCCTCTCGGGCGTCCTCCTCAACTGCGCCATCTACGGCGTCCTGAGGTTCAACATCATAGCCTCAGGCGCGCTCGGACCTGAGCTGCCGAGCGAGCTGCTCATACTGCTAGGCCTGTTGTCGATGGGCGTAGCCGCCGCCTCGATCTACTTCCAGAAGGACATGAAGCGGATGCTCGCCTTTTCGAGCGTGGAGCACATGGGGATAGTCGCCCTCTCCGTCGGTTTCGGCGGGCTGGTTGGACTCTTCGCGGCGCTGCTCCACATCATCAACCACGCCATCGCGAAACCCCTGATGTTCTTCGCCAGCGGGACGGTCAGCCAGAGATACGAGACCAAGGTAATGACGGAGATCAAGGGCGTGATCAAGACCATGCCGTTCACGGGAGCGGTCTTGCTGCTCGGTGGTCTTGCCATCGCAGGGATGCCACCTTTCAACATCTTCCTGAGCGAGTTCCTCGTCATGACGGCGGGATTCGGGAGCGGCCAGTTCCTCGCCGGCTCGCTGATGATTCTTCTCCTTGTGGTGGTATTCGCGGGATTCTTGCGGCATCTCGTGCCCATGGTGTTCGGGAGCCCCAAGAGGCCAGGCCGCTTCATTCCGCCAGACGCGCACCCAGAAGGCGATCGCGAGGGTATTCTGGAAGCCGTTCCTATGGCAATCCTCGTCGTGCTGGTCGTCATCCTCGGCTTCTACATCCCCCAGCCTCTTCAGGTCCTCATCCGTGATGCGGCACAGGTCCTCGGACAAGGAGCGACTCCGTAATGGCGAACGGCGGAGTCGTGCGCGTGCATTCGGGGGCCGCCAGCCGCAGGTCGGACCTCTTCGACAGGTTCCGCGAAACTGTAAGTGTCCGCGTCATCAACTGGAACGAAATACATGTCGACTTGCGCAGCAAGGAAGACATCCCAGAGCTTTGCGTCTACGTCCGAGACGTGCTCAAGGGGAAGCTCGCCACCATGATCTGCTCCGACGAGCGAAGGGCCAACGGCGCCTTCGTCCTCCGATATGTGTTCGACATCGGGAAGGAAGATGACGTCTTCGTCGTCGTCACGGCGCGCGTCGAGCAGGAGGGCCCCGCTTCGCAGCCCGTCTTCCCCAGCATAGCGCTCCTCATGCCCACAGCCATCCTGTATGAGCGCGAGATCAAGGACATGTTCGGCTTGATCCCAGAGGGCAATCCAGACGACAGACCGCTCACGCTCCACGAGCACTGGCCGGACGACGCCTTCCCGCTGAGAAAGGAATTCAAACTCCACACGAAAGTCGCCAAGGTCCAGAACCGAGACTACAGGTTCCTCAAGGTCGCGGGCGAGGGCGTCTCCGAGATCCCGGTGGGTCCTGTCCACGCGGGCATCATCGAGCCGGGTCACTTCAGATTCAGCATCCTGGGCGAGACTATCGTCAACCTCGAGACCCGCCTCTACTACACCCACCGAGGAGTCGAGAAGTTGGCTGAGGAGCTGAGGCTCGACCAGGTCCTTCTGCTGAGCGAGAGGATCTCAGGAGACGAAGCAGTCGCGAATTCCTCTGCCTACTGCCAGGCGGTGGAGAAGGTCGCTGGAGTGGTGCCTCCGCTCAGGGCCCTCCAACTCAGGGCAGTGTGCGCCGAGCTGGAGCGCGTGTATAACCACCTGGGGACGCTCGCGGGCCTCTCGACCGACGTCGGCTTCGCCTTCGGTGCGGCGAGGCTGAGCATCCTCAAGGAGAGGATGATGCGGCTCAACGAGGAGGTCGCGGGGAGCAGGCTGCTCTTCGGCGTCAACAGGCTTGGCGGGGTCGGCGTCGACATCCCCGCCGGCAAACTCCAACTCGTGAAAGACACCATCGAGCCTGTCTTGGACGATTTCAACCGGGTCGTGAAGCTGCTCAGGAGCGACTCCTCAGTGATGGATAGGCTGAGGGGGACCGGGGCCATAGGGCCGAACGAGGCTGCCGAGATGGGGCTGGTTGGCGTCGCTGCGCGGAGCTCCGGAGTGGACCTCGACACGAGGAGGGACCACCCGTACGGGGCATACCGCTCCATCACGATTGACCCTCACCATGACACGCCAAGACACATAACCGAGCGCGAGGTGGAGATGGCGAAGAGAAGGGGAGACGTCCTTGCGCGGTTCGACACAAGAGTCGAGGAGGTCGTCAACTCGGTCAACATGATAGACGAGGTGTTGTGGAACCTCGACAGCGGCAAGGAGCTTCTGGTTCATATTTCAAAGGAGGCGCTGAGGCCCTTCAGCCACGCTCTCGGCTACGCAGAGTCGCACCGTGGCCAGACCGTCCATTGGATCATGCTGGGAGAGGAACCCGACACGCTCTTCCGATACAAGGTAAGGACGGCATCGTTCGCGAACTGGCCTGCGATAGAGGTGGCAGTGCTCAAAGACATCGTCGCGGACTTCCCTCTCATCAACAAGAGC
>PLCG01000058.1:0-6030 GCA_003135575.1 Nitrososphaerota archaeon | reverse complement strand
CGTTGTCTTCGCCAAGTTTGACCCCCAGCCCCTCGACTCAGGGCTCTGCAGAGAGGTCGAGGAGATGTGCGCACCGAAGGCCATCACGTCCACCGCGGTTGACGGAAGCCTCCAGCTCACCCTCGACAAGGGGAGGTGCATCATGTGCGGCCGTTGCGAGGAGGCGGCTCCGGCGGTGTTCGAGGTAAAGAGCAGGTACGCGCAGCCTGTAAGGAGCAAATCGGACTTGGTCGTGGCGCGGCTGCCAGAAAAAGCGCCAGACGAACTGGGAGACCGCCATGAGGAGCTCGGCAGGCAGCTATCAGAAAAAGTCACCAAGATTCTGGGACGCTCGCTCGCCATAAGGGAGGTCGACGCGGGCTCCTGCAACGGGTGCGAGGTCGAAGTCGCCGCCCTCAACAACGCGATTTATGATATCGAGCGGTTCGGCGTTCACTTTGTGGCGTCGCCCCGCCACGCGGACGTGCTCTTGGTGACGGGTGTCGGCTCCAGGAACATGGAATCGGCGCTGAGAAGGACATATGACGCGACGCCCGACCCGAAGGTGGTCGTTGCAGTCGGAGCGTGCGCGAGCACGGGCGGGATCTTTGGCGACACATACGCTTCATCCGGGGGAATCGGCGAAATCGTGCCCGTGGACGTTTACGTGCCGGGGTGCCCTCCGAGGCCCGAGGCCCTGCTCTACGGCCTCCTTCTCGCGGTCGACCGCATCCGGTGAGGAACTCTGAGCGAAACGTGGACGCGTATGTGGGTTGAAAAGAGTGCCAAGGGCAGGATTAGTGCAGTAATCCGAATCGCCTTCCTTCCGAAATCAATTGCTGCTTCAATGACTGAGACGAGTACCTGACTATCACTGAGTTTGACTTCCTTGCACCTGCTTTAGGAGCCTTCACTATTGGTTTTGTGAATTGGACTACCGGGATGCCCGTTATCTTTGACCAACGAATCTGTTCCAGTCTGACGTCTTCTGCCGAGCATTGAACACGAGCTCGTAGTCGCTCCTCTTCGATGCCGAGCGAACGGAAGTACTCCAGGAACGCTCCGACTACTAGCTCATTATCATTTACGACTTCGACCTGCCGATGATTTCGCTTTGTTCCCTCGCAAATCCAGATCACCAGGCCGGTTGGAGCGTTTGCTGAGGCAGGGAGGCCTACTCGCTCGTCCTTGGGCACCGAGCGGGTCGTTATCACGCAGAATTAGCTAGTCTCGAGCTTTAACCGCCCACGATAGTCCCGCGGACTCCTGAAGAAAGCCAAGCCGACGACACATGAAGGTCGTTTGGAAAGATTGAAGTGCCAAGAGTCGGATTTGAACCGACGACAGCTCCCGACGACTGCCGTTTAGGCGATCGTACTCGGTCTTCAGCCGAGTGCTAGAGGCCCGAAGGCACTCTCCCAGGTTTCCCAGCGGTTTTGACGCTTCTGAGCTACCTTGGCACGACTTCGGCTCTGACACAATGCTCACTTAAGTTTTCAGCCCGCAGGAAACGCTTAACTCGAATGACCCTTTGCAATTCGACGGGAAAGAGATGGCAAAGCCAGTAAATCAAACTTACAAGATTTCACAGAAATTCGACGCTCCGATGGAATACGTCTTCGCGTGGTGCACGGACTTTCGGGAGGACGACCCGCAGAAGTACTTGGGCTCCAAGACAGTCAGAAAGCTCCTCGAGAAGACACCGGAACGCGTGATTTGGGCCGTCCGATTCAAGGACGGCAAAGGCTACGCGGAGGGCATCAGGGCGGTCTGGCTCAACTCTCCAAAGTCGTGGCACCTCGACACCTGCGGCGACGGAAGGGAGGTGGGCGACTACAAGCTGACGTCCCTCGGCAAGTCGAAGACGCGGCTCGACATGAAGTTCGTCGTGACCTACGACAGCCCGAAGGAGGTCGAGAGCAAGAAGGAATGGGAAGGGGACGGGAAGAAGCACTGGAAAATCTATCGGAAGGCGCTTGAGGCGGACTTCAAGGCTGGGAAACCGGCGAGCTGACTCGAGAAAGTCGCTCTACCAAGCTGAGCTGATGCTTTCGCCCTTGTAGTGAGCCTCTGCCGGCATGCTGGACGAGCTCAACTCTACGACGAGGTTCGGGGCGGCCCCCAGAAGGCCGTTCCTTCCCAACAAAGGCCTCAACATCCGTCCGAGGAGGCTCTGCCGCGACAGGTCAGTCACCTCGAGGGCCAATCCTGACCTCTTGGCCAGCTCTCGGCTCTCCCTCAGCGCGCGTGCTTGCGCCTCGTCGAAGACATAGTCGTAAACCTTCAAGGTGCCCCTGTTGATGAAGGACACGCGTCCGTCCTGCGTCATGACGGGGACATCGAACCTCTCGTCCCTGACAAGAACCTTCTTGCTGCGAACCACGATTTGCAGTTTGCCGTTGCTCGTTTCCAAACTCCACACACCTTGGAAGTTCTATGTCCGAGGGGCGCTTATCTTTGGTGCCGGCCTACGACGGGTATCAGAGGGCATTCTGAGCGTCAATCAAGTGCCGTCGCACGACGGCAGTGCACTTATACTTCGGCGACCCCTGCGTCTGCATCATGACTCTCTATGAGACGGCCTTCAGGTTGCAGCACGACTGCCCCTTCAACGAGCTCTCGAGACAGCATCCGGAGCTTTCGATTTCGTCCTGGTGCAACTCGGAGACCGACGTGATGGAGATTTCCGCCGACGACCCCGCGTCTTTCGCCGAGCTCCAGAATGACCTAAAGTCGGTCGAGAAAGCCCTGAAGACGAAGATCACGCGCAGGTCAAACAGCAGCCGCAACATCCAGATCGTGATCCAGCATTGCGGTTGCGAGAACGTCCCCGCCCCCGTGAGCCCTGTCTTCGAGAAGAACAACTGCCTGGAGCTCCAGCCCACCATCTACAAGGGTGGCTGGGAGTATTACCGGCTCATCGCATTCAGTGAGAAGGATCTTCGAAAGGTGTTCGCGACCATCGAGCCATACTGCAAGGTCGAGGTCATCTCGCGGCGCGTCATCCCGGCAGGAGCCGTCAAGGAGACCATGCTCGTCTCCACGAGCTCGCTCTTCGGCGGGCTCACGAGGAAGCAGGTGCAGGCGCTCGTCTTCGCGCTCGAGAACGGCTACTACCAGATACCCAAGAGGGTCACCACCGAGGAGATGGCCAGCAAGCTCAGGCTGCCGAGGACCACGTACGAGGAGCACCTTAGGAAGGCCGAAGGAAAGGTCCTTCGCTCGATGGCCCCTTACATCAGCCTCGGGCCTGCACNNGTCTACAGATGGTCCAGGAGCTCTTTCAACATCTCCAGATGATCTCCCCAGTAACTCAGTAAGGCGCACAGCATCGAATTATTCAATCGCAGACGTAACGTAAAGGTTGTACGTCTGTGGGATTCGGATGGCTTTGAAAGCATCGGCTTATTGTATTGGCCGTGAGGCAAGCCGATTTCACCATCCCAATATGATTGGGCTCGCCTTTTTTCGGCGAGGCTGTGAAGTTGGATTCTCGCTCTCACTCTGTATCGAGGCAGTCCCATTTCTTCGAGGAATGCCAGAAATAGTCTTTGGACTTCAGGGCGCGCATTTGCGATTTCTACGTTAGAGTTCGCCTTTGAGAACTTCGTACCCTCAGTGACATATAGCAGCACGCCCGACCAAAACCCGATTCTGGAAATGCTTCGACTGATTGAAACGAGTCTCATCCCGCCATTGACCTTCTGCCAAACCACAAACATTCCAGGGTCCTGCGAAGTCTCGATGTGGACCGGATAATTTTGGAAGACGGAAGGAATGGTAAATGCCAATCAATCTCGGATGGCTTAGGCTCGACATGCTTCAACGAGGCCGTTTTTCGGCCCAACCGTGCTACTTCCATCAATTCCCTCATGTTTCGAAAGTAGTAGTAGACTCGTGATCGTGCCCTGTAGCCTGCGATGTAGTCGATGAGATCGGCGTTGGGCTCTTCGTCGATTTCTAACGCAATCTGCGCTGCTTTGATAATCCTCTTCCGGGGTTCCAACGCCCTCAGCTCCGATAGGATTGCAGGGGCAATTCCTAACGCAATCAGTTTCTTGTCACGGGATTGCTTGGAAAGCGGCTTCCAATTTAGCGTCTGCAGATGCACGATTGTTTAGTTCAATTACCGATAAGAGCGCCAATCTGTGTCAAACTCAAGTCGATAAAATCTAGAGCCGATTCTAGGATATGAGAAAGCCGACGGAGGGATTTGAGCCCTCGACCTAGTCCTTACGAGAGACTTGAGCCCACGAGAGTGGTTCGCTCTGCCAGGCTGAGCTACGTCGGCACTTGTCTGGGTCCCGGATTTCCGCCGTTTTTAAACATCGGGACATCTCCTCCTGGCATTGGGACGGCCGGCGATTGCCCACTGGAAGTCTAGTGGGATGTCTTGCCCTTCTTTCGCCGATGGGCCTTCTCGTGAACGTCCTCGGACTTGTCGATGTCGTCTTCTTCGTCGTCTTCTGACCTAGCCTTGATCTGCTTCTTGAGCCAGTTTTCGTAGACGTCAGGTATGATTTGGCTGACGTCCGGCGTTTCGATTACCTCCCCCCTCTTCTGCGGCATCGACTCATAAGACCCCGCTTTCATTATATCAGCCTTTGCTAGGAAGGAGTCTACTGCTTCACGAGCTTCTGGAGAGTGTGGCACGCCGCCGGAGCGCGCCTGGTTATCGGGACCTCGCCGACGTAGATGTCTCCATTTGGGTCCACGCAAAGGGTGTGGGGCGCGAAGAAGCTCCCGCTGACGCACTTGTCCTCCCCTTCGATCTTGCCGAGGAGCTCGCCCTCCGGAGAGCGAATTGTCACCCTTGGGAGGATCCTCTTGCCGTGGGCTGGGACAGAGTACTTTGTGGGGACGGCGGGGTCGTAGCCGAACTCGCAGAGAATCAGGCTGCCATCAGCTGCGGCCGATATCCCGGTCGGTCCCGCAAAGTCCGTCCACTGGGAGACGAATTCCCCTTTCAGGGTGAAGAGCTGCACGCGGTTGTTCTCCCTGTCCATGACGTAGAGCGTCTTCCCGTCCTCTATCAGGGCGCCATGGGGCAGGCAGAACTCACCGGGCCCGTCTCCCGGCGCGCCCCACGAAGAAAGGAGTTTGCCGCTGGCGGAGAACTTGTGGATGCGCGCGTTCGCATATCCGTCCGAGATGTAGAGCTCACCGGAGGGGCCGAAGGCGACGTCCGTCGGCCCGTTGAAAGGCCCCGCTGACCGCTTCACCGTCTTGTAGTTCCCGCCCTCGGCTCCGGTGTCGGAAGGCACCTTCGGGGTCCCGAGCGTCATCACGAGCTTCCCCTCCGGCGTGAACTTTCGCACCGTGTGGTCCCGCATGTCCGAGCAGAAGACGAACCCGTCCGGCGAGACGCGGACGTTGTGGGGCTTTGCAAAGACCCCTTCGCCCCACGATGCGAGGAACTCGCCGTCGCGGTCGAAGACCATCATCGGATGCTCGCTCCTGCTGAAGACATAGACACGAGAGCGCGCGTCGGTGGCGACACCCGCGACCTCCCGGAAAGACCATCCCTTGGGGATCTTCGCCCACTCGGCATCCGCCTCGTAGACGCCGACGTCCGTGACGACGCGAGTCAGTGGCACGGTCCCGGTTTTCGCCTCATCCGTATATAATCGAGGCGAGCGGAGGGCCTGCGACAAGCATGGCGAACCTAACCTTGAAGCAGGCCAACGAATGGATCTCAAAGGCGCAGGCGAAGGCGACGCAACTAGGAGTGAAGGTGTCCGTCGTCGTAGTCGACGAAGGAGGGAATCCCGTCGCCTTTTCAAGAATGGACGGCGCGGGGATACTTACTCCTGACATCGCTAGGGCGAAAGCCTACACGGCGATCGCGTTCAAGAGCCACTCCAAGGACATGGCAGAGAGGATGAAGGACAGGCCGGCGGCCGGCCTCGGCCTCACGCAGGCCAGCGGCAACAGGGTGGTCCTCTTGCCCGGAGGCGTGCTCGTGAAGAAGGGCGACGAGATTCTCGGCGCGGTCGGGGTGAGCGGCGCCAGCTCAGACCAAGACCACGAATGCGGGTTAGAGGTCATCTC
>PLCG01000024.1 GCA_003135575.1 Nitrososphaerota archaeon | reverse complement strand
GCGTCCCGCATCACCTCGTACTCTATCTGCTTCCAGTGCCCGATGTACTCCTCGATGAGGACCTGGTGCGCCATGCTGAGGTTGAGCCCCCTCTGGACTATCTGCTCGAGCTCCCTCTCGTTCCTCGCGACGCCTCCTCCCCTTCCCCCGAGGGTGTACGCGACCCGCATTATCACGGGGTATGATATCTCCTTGACCACGGCGCGCGCCTCCTCGAGCGAGTATGCCGGCTTGCTCCTCGGGCAGGCTATCCCGATGTCGAGCATCGCCTCCTTGAAGAGCTCGCGGTCCTCAGTGACCTCGATGCCCCTGATCGGGGTGCCGAGGACCTTCACCCCGTACTTTGTAAAGGCGCCCGCCCTCGAGAGCCCCACCCCGCAGTTGAGCGCGGTCTGACCGCCGAACCCGAGGAGGATGGCGTCGGGCCTCTCCTTCTCGATGACGTCGGTGACGAACTCAGGCGTGACAGGCAGGAAGTGGATCTTGTCCGCCATCCTCTCGTCCGTCTGGATGGTCGCGATGTTCGGGTTGACGAGCACCGAGCGGATCCCCTCCTCCCTCAAGGCCTTGAGGCATTGAGAACCGGAGTAGTCGAATTGGCGGCCGCCTTCTCAGCGGCTTTCGCCTGCTTCTCCGATCTTTATTGCCCCGCTGCCCAGGACTAGCGCTTTCTTCACGTTTTCATGCTTCGAACTCTCTCACCTACCATCGTCGCCTTCCGACCCGCGATCATGTCCGTGAACTTGTCGAAGACGAACTCAGTGTCATACGGCCCTGGCGCGGCCTCGGGATGGAACTGGACCGCGATGCACGGCTTGCTCCCGTGGACGAGACCCTCGACGCTCTGGTCGTCGCCGTTGATGAACCACGGCTTGAGCTCTGTCTTCGAGAGGGTCTTCGGGTCCACCGCGTATCCGTGGTTCTGGCTCGTGACGTAGCCCCTCCCGGAGATTAGGTCCACGACTGGCTTGTTCTGACCCCTGTGACCGTACTTGAGCTTGTAAGTCTCCGCCCCCTGGGACATCCCGAGCACCTGCTCCCCGAGGCATATCCCGAGCACCGGGACGTCAGAGTCGACGAGCCTCGCGGTGGTCTTTACGGTCTCGACGCAGAGCCGCGGGTCACCCGGGCCGTTGCTGACTATGACCCCTTCTGGGTCGTGCTTCATCACGTCACCGTAGGACGAGTCGAACGGCATCCTCACTACAGCATACCCCCTCCCCAGCATGTTCCTGATTATGCTCTCCTTCGCGCCGCAGTCGATCAGAACCACCTTCTTCTCCGCGACGCCGTAAGTCTGGGCCTCCTTCACCGAGACCTTCTTGACAAAGTCCACCGAGTCGTATCTCGCGGCCTTCTCCAAGAGCCTCTTGAGCTCCCTCCTGTTCGCCACCTCAGGCCCGGTCGCGAGCGCGCACATCATCACCCCCCGCTCCCTTATCGTCGAGACGAGCGCGCGGGTGTCGACGCCTTCGATCCCGGGGACGCCCTGGTCGGACATCCACCTCGAGAGGGTCTGGACCGACGCCCAGTGGCTCGGCCTCTGGCAGTGCTCCTGCACGACCAGTCCAGAGACCTTGATGCCGGACGACTCGAAGTATCTCGGGAGCCCGAAGACGTCCCTCTCCTGGATGCTGGGCACGCCGTAGTTGCCGATCAGCGGGTACGTGAAGCAGAGCACCTGACCGGCGTAGGAAGGGTCGGTCATCGACTCAGGATAGCCGACCATGCCGGTGTTGAAGACGATCTCTCCCACGACCGTGGCCTCTGCGCCAAAACCCTTCCCCAGGAAGAGTGTGCCGTCCTCAAGAAGCAGGACGGCGGGTCTGCTCCCCTCTGGTTTTTCCATCACGTCTCTTAAAGAAGAAAAGTTGTGCCTGTTCCTTTTTTAAACTCTTTGACCAAATTCAGGGCAACATAGCGAAATCATGGCCGATTACCTGATTCACGCTCGTCCCTTCTCCTCTATCCTCTTCCGCTCCTCCGAGATGAGGTCAGTGAGCGCCGTGAAGGCCTTCCCGACCTCCTTCATCTTCACGACGATGATCGTGTCTGTGTGGCAGCTCACCGTGTCCTCGATGTTGACGTGCCTCCTCGCGATCTGGTTGTAGAAGTTGATGAGGCATCCAGGGGTGTTCGTGATCTCCAGCGGGCTCTGGACTATGATCGCGGCGTAGTCGTCCCCTTCCTCGAGAATCCCCGAGTCCGACAGCCTGCTCCTCACCTTCTTGTGCAGCTTCTGGTCGAAGATGAGCGTGATGTTGGATATGCTCTCGGAGACGTGCAAAAAGTCCTGTGAGTGGCTCGCGATGAGAGAGCTCACCGTCTCGAGGGTCTTCCTCGTCCTCTCGACGGAGATCTTGGAGACGTTGGTCCTCACGTTCACCACGCTGTCCGCGATGATCGCCCTTATCTCCCCAGAGGCCGGCGAGTAAGTCCCCTTCAGCCTCTTGAGCGAGGTGATTACGCTCTCCACGTTGACGTCCTTCCCCAGCCTCTCCTTGATCCTCGGCTGGAGCATCCTCGAGATGGCGCTGACGTTCGCGTAGTCCCTCGCGAGCGCGTCCTGGATGGAGAGGTCGTAGCTGATCTCATCCCTCACAGCGGCGATTATTGCCCCGGGAGTGACCGATTTCGTGTCAAGAGCACCCTGAATTGGGACGCTGCTGGCCAAAATCTATAAAAGGATTTCAGCAAAGGTCAGGAAAATCCACTTTGAAGAAGAAGATAGTGTTGGCCTACTCCGGCGGGCTAGACACTTCAGTCTCGATAAAATGGCTCCAGGAGAAGTTCGACGCCGACGTCATCACGCTCACGCTCAACCTCGGACAGCTCGAGGACTTCCACGAGATAGAGGAGAGGGCGTACTCCACCGGCGCGGTCAAGCACTTCCAGATGGATTCGCGTGAGGAGTTCGTCGCGGACTACGTCCATCCGTCGATAAGGGCCAACGGGATGTATCAAGGGAAGTATCCCCTCGCCACCGCGCTCGGAAGACCGCTCATCGCGACCAAGCTCGTCGAGGTCGCCGAGAAGGAGGGCGCCTACGCGGTCGCGCACGGGTGCACCGGAAAGGGCAACGACCAAGTGAGGATGGACGNNGAGATCGAGTACGCCAAGAAGCACGGGATTCACATCAAGCCGAAGAAATCGATCTTCAGCACGGACCAGAACCTCTGGGGAAGGTCGATCGAGAGCGGGCCACTCGAGGACCCTGAGACCGAGCCCCCAGCAAGCGCGTTCGAGTGGGTCTCCACGGTGGACTCTGCACCGAACTCCCCCGGCTATCTCGAGATAGGCTTCGACCGCGGGATCCCTGTCTCCCTCAACGGGCGCAAGCTCGAACCCGTGGAGCTGATTCGCCAGGTGAACGAGTTCGCCGGGAAGCATGCCTACGGCATCGTCGACCACATCGAGGACCGCCTAGTCGGCATAAAGTCCCGGGAGGTATACGAGTGCCCAGCAGCCCTCGCCATAATCGAGGCCCACAGGGACCTAGAGCAGCTCGTGCTGACGCGGAACGAGCTCGCCTTCAAGGCCTCGGTCGAGCGGGAGTGGTCATGGCTCGTCTACTCGGGCCTCTGGATGGAGCCCTTGCGCTCGGCGCTCGACGCCTTCATCGAGACCACCCAACGCAGGGCGACGGGCAAAGTGAAGCTCAAGTTCCACAAAGGCGGCATGAGGGTAGTAGGGCGGTCATCCCCGAACTCGCTCTACCGCTTGAAACTGTCAACCTACTCCAAGGAGTCGACATTCGACCAGAACTCGGCCGTGGGCTTCATTGAGTTATGGGGCCTTCAGTCTCGCACGGCAGCAAACGCGATCGCGCCCGGGCGCAACAATGGGAGGGCAAAACGTGGACAACATACTGAGAGGAAGCAGAGTCAAGCGCTCAAGTAAGAAGGCCAACGACTTCACGTCCTCGGTCAGCTTCGATGGCCCGCTGAGCCGGCACGTGGTCGCAATCAACAAGGCCCACATGCTCTCTCTGATTCGTTCGCGGGAGGTAAGGGCTAAAGTGGGGAAGGAGTGCCTCGGCTTCCTCGACCGGCTCCCTCCACACATGAAGGTCGACCCCTCCACCGAGGATGTTCATCACTGGTTGGAACAGAAGGCTGTGGCCTCGATCGGGATGGATGCCGCGGGCTTTCTCAACCTGGGGAAGAGCCGCAACGACCAGGTAGCGGCGGCCCTGCGCATGGAGATCCGAGACAGGGTGTTGCAGATACTGCGGGAGGCGAAGGCCTTGCAGACATCCCTAGTGAGGGTCATGGCCCGCTACGGACAACTCCTGCTCCCAGGATATACGCACCTTCAGCGCGCTCAACCTACGACCGTGTTCCATCACATGCAGTCGCACTTCGAGGCCCTCGCCGAGGACACAGAGCGTCTCATTCAGCTCTACGGTCGGGTGAACCTCTCGCCTATGGGCGCTGCGGCGTTCGCGGGGACCTCTGTCAGGGTGGACAGGACCCTGGTCGCCAATTTGCTGGGGTTCGACGGCCTCGTCAACAACTCCATGTACGCAGTCTCTTCTCGGAGCTTCGTCCTCGAGACTCTCGCCGATCTCGAGATCCTCATGGTGGACTTGAGCAAGATAGCGGAAGAGCTTGTCCTGTGGAGCTCCAGCGAGTTCGGATTCGTAGAATTGGGTGACGAGTATTCTGCGACGAGCAGCATAATGCCTCAGAAGAAGAACCCGGTCGTGGCAGAGACGATCCGTGCGAAGTGCGGCTCCGTCATCGGCGAGGCGACCGCGGCGTTCAGCATCGCGAAGGCCCTGCCGAACGCGTACAACCTCGACCTCCAGGAGATGACGCCCCACCTGTGGCGGGCCCTCGACGACGCTACCCAATCGGTGTCGCTCATGGGGGGGATGCTCGCCTCCGCCAAGTTCGAGCCGGTGAAGCTGTCAGAGGCAGTCAAGGCTGACATGTCCACCGCCACCGAGCTGGCAAACGAGCTGGTCAGGGCGCACGGAGTCCCCTTCCGCCAGGCACACCAGATCGTGGGTGAGCTGGTCCGGATCGCGGTAGAAGCGCAAGTCACCCTGGAAGCAGCTGCCGAAGATTTCCTCGGAGAGGCGAGCAAGAAGGTTACCAATCGCGCGATAAAGATTGATAAAGTGCGTCTTCAGGCGGTCCTCGATGCACTCAAAACCCTGATGCTCATCGGAAGCGCCGGCGGGGCGAACCCAAGGTTCGCCGAGCGGCAAGCAGTGCAGAACAAGAAAGAAATACAAAAACTAAGCAGTTGGCTCGAAGAGAAAGAGAACAAACTCAATGAATCCAGGATACATCTTCGAAACGAAGTGCGCTCACATCTGAAACGAGAGGTGAGAAGCTAGCTGAAGACAAAGTGCGAAGAGTGCGACGCAGACATCAATGTCCCAGACGACGCCATCGTCGGAGAGATAGTGAAGTGCAAGGAGTGCGGCTCCGACTACGAAGTGGAGTCGATAACAAAGGGCGTCGTCAAGCTCAAGCCGGCAGAGGTCGCCGAGGAAGACTGGGGCGAGTAGAGGCCATTGAAGCTCTCAATAACCTTCGACAGGCTCCGTATTGAGGAGAAGGAGCTGAAGAAGGAGGCAGAGAAGCTCGGCTGCAAGACCGAGCTCATAGACGTGAGAAAGCTCTCGTTCAACGTGACGGGGAAGAAGATCAACAACGGCTTCGGCGACGTAGTCCTCCAGCGGTGCATCAGCTACTACCGGTCAGTCTTCCTCGCCAGGATCCTGGAGAACTTCGGGATTCACGTGATCAACTCGACCAAGGTCTCCGAGGCATGCGGGAACAAGCTCGTGACCTCGATGCTCCTCGCCAAGGCGGGCGTCCCGACCCCAAAGACCTACGTCGCGCTCGACGCCGAGTCAGTGTTCGAGACGGCCGACAAAGTCGGCTATCCCGTGGTGATCAAGCCGTTCACAGGGAGCTGGGGCAGGATGGTCGACATCGCAAAGGAGCCGCAGACCCTCGGGACCATCGTCGAGTACAGGGAATCGATGCAGAACCCTGTCGAGCACATGTACTACATCCAGGAGTTCGTCAAGCGGCCGCCGCGCGACATCAG
>PLCG01000104.1 GCA_003135575.1 Nitrososphaerota archaeon | reverse complement strand
TGGTAGTGGTGGTGTATGTAGCGTTGGAGTAAGCGGTTCCTCCAAGTTCGACAGAACATGTCTGACCGGCCGCCGTTGAGCAAGCGACGGTGGTCGTGGTCGGATTTTGCAGGAAGAGGGCGTCGTAGGTGCCGTTGACGTAGACCTTCATGGTCGATACTGGGACGCTCGCGTTGATCGTGACCAGTGCCGAAGCGTAGGGCGCAGGGTAGACACAGTTGCTCGAGCACAGGGAGAGCCCGCTAACGGAGATTGTGTTGTTCGGATTAGTGAATATTGATGTTGTCTCGGTGGATGAACTTGACGGTTCTTGCCCGGCGCAGCCCATGCAGAGTTGATTGCTTGCTTGATTGGAGACGACGAAGGCAAACGCGGCAACTAGAATGACGGCGAGGACAGCTAGAATGGCAGCCAGCCTTCTTCCTATCTTCATCGAGCCGTCACGAACATCTCTTTGGCACCGCCGTCACTCGTTCTGCCGCCTGAGAGGAGTATTGTTGAGTCCACATCTGTTTTGTAGGTATGACCAGAAACTATGCTGAATGACGGTGGGATTGGGACGTTGTATGTGACGGTATTTCCGATCGGAATTCCCTGCGAGGAGTCAACGAGAGTGCCATTGAGGTAGAACATGACTTGCCAAATGTCGACGTTTCCGGTGTTTACCACTACCGCGGTCAAAGTGCTGTTCTGATGCGGAGAAGAGGCCGCCGTGAGGCTGATCGACGAGACGTTGAGAGACCCGCATTGGACGCCGGGTGCTGAGCACGGAAGAGGCCTACTTGTGATTGAACCCGTCGTTATGCTGGTCTGAGTTGTCGAAGCGCTGCTTGTTGTCTTGCCCGGCGGGAATTCGTAGTAAGCAATCAAACTTACCGTGAGCAGGGTCACGGCGAGGACGGACAGAGTTATCGCTACCTTCCCGATTCCAGACCTTCGAGACATCACCCAGTCGTTACTCCGAGACCATTCGCTTTTGAAATACTTTTGTCCGAACGGCTCTGTTGCGTCCTAAAGACTATTGGGCTTCGAGAACTTCTGCTGTTGCAACTCGGGACTCATTGCTTCTCTGACGCTGTTCTTTCATCATTAGTTGCTTCAGAGGGGTTGGTGATAGCCAGCATGGTATTCTCCACAACTCTAACTTCGGCATCGGGTCTCGTCGAAATGACAACGTAGTTGTGATGGCGGGAGTCTGATTTCAAGTCGTAGAAGATATCATAAGACAGTTTTCCTCTATGGCCCCTTGCCATGACTTCGCCCTTCAACTCCATCTGCCTCACCGCCCTTCGGCTGGCCGATATCATGAACGAGGCCTTCTTCTTCCCCAGCTCGGAGTAATCAGGTCGGTCAGGCTTGTCTTGCCATTCCCTATACCACGCATCGAATAGTCTCCAATCTATTCTCTCTTCCAACCTTATGACGACCTCCTGGGCGTCGGGGATTCTACGCTTCTGTTCCGACATGCTAGCCCTCCCTAACTCGAAACTGTGATGTTAAACCTGAACGTCGAACCCAGAGCTGTGACGATGACCACTGAGTGTGCCGTACTGCCTGAGTCGGGCGCAGGCGCGCTCACGATACAATGCGCTGAGGGACCGACTACCCTTGTGGTTTCAGAACAGCCTGATCCAGTCCCAGATGATGGAGACAAGGTAAAGTTGACATTTGAATTGTCTATGTAAATGTCAGCAAGTGTGGTAGGAGAAGGGCCGGGGTTGTAGATAAGAAAATGAATGTACCCATCGAGGCTCGAGCTGTAACTGTCTAGGAAGATTTCCTCCCTAAGTTGGTGCGAGCAGCCAAGGTTTGAATTGGGGCCAGGGATGCCCAACTCTGAGAACTGCTCGGATAATAGACCCCAGCGCCAAGGCCGATTCCTGCTCCGACACCTGCCGCCAGCAAAGCGAGGAGCAAGAGGTTCCTGACGCGCACGCTCACGACCCGTTACCGGGATGAAACACCCAAGGACGAAGACCATAGATGGCTATCAGCCCTCCCTCCCAGACGAGGACAAGGCCGGGCAAGGCGACTACAGGCGTCATTGAAATCACCATTAAGGTTGAGAATGCGAAGACGAACGCCCCGAAGACTACGAATCCAATCCTTGTCACCCGGGACCTCCTGACTATTTCAGGCGCGAGCAATCCTGCGCACGCGGCGATAAGGGGGACTACGACCGAGATGAGCGCACCAAAAGCCGTAAGGGTATTCTGAGGCCCTCCGGCTATTTCGGTAATGACCGGAGGGCTATAGTCTCCGCCGCCAAGGAACCCGCCGGAGGACGCCCCCCAATGGACAACTTGCAATCCCAACGAGTTAAAGCCCGTGATGAATCCCTTGGGCGACTCCGGACCACAGCCCCAACCGTTGTTATTGCAAAGATATGGCGCGCTGAACGGGACCAGAGGAACGAAGAAGAAAAAAAGAGCAACCAAAATGAGCGCCGCAGCACCATAGCGAAGAATTCGAAGTTCCATGCCGAACTACCCTTTGCCTTGTTTCTTGATTCATGGTCTTCTGATTAATAGTTTTGTCCGAACGTGCGCATTTTCGCGTCGCAAAAGACACCAAGCGTGGCCTCCATCAAATTCCATCGCCACTGAAGCTCGTGACCGTCTCGTAGGCGGAGATGGAGAGCGCAACGACCGCAATCACAAGCGAAAACAAGTAAGTTGAACTGATGATTGGAGGCCTCAGTATCGTTACCAGGACGATGAGGGCAGCGGCAAAGAACGCAGAGGCGGTCGTCCAGACAGGGATCACCGCACGCTTGATCCTTATCATGGCCTCGAAGACGGCCTCCTCAGCTGCATAACCGACCGCACCGTCTTGGATGTCCTCCTCTCGTATCAACTTCGACGAGAGAAGCTTCTGGACGTGATAATCTAAGACAGACGGAGAAGATAGCCTCAACTCTCTCTGGATTTCGTGGAGTCATACCGGGCTAGAAAGGAGCGTTCTAGACGAGCTGAGCCGAAGAGGAAAGCTCACTCCCTCGGACCTCTCTGAAAGACTCGGAAAGAAAGCGCCGTCTATCGTGAGGGCCCTTTCCTATATGATGAGAAGGGGCTGGGTAGGTAGAGTCGGCCAAGGAAAGAGGGCGTACTATCACATCACTCAAAAAGGCGAAGCTGCAAGAAGACGGTTAACGAAATAGAACGTTAACGATATATAAAGCGAGGGCGGTTATTAACGGATGATTGTAGCGATGTCTGGCCTACAGGATTTGATGAGCTCTCCGACCCGCTACCACCATCTCTTGCTATAGCCGAAACGCGCGGAGTTTTCATCTTTACCTGGCTTTCGAAACACGTACAAGTGCTCATGGTTGGTCTTGTAGAATCTATAGAGGCCCGCGTCCCCATGTCTGCGAAGGAAACTTCCGTCGGTTACTTCGTCACTGCGGCAAGCTCGTCCAGGATTTTCTTGCCCAGGTCGGTAAGGTTGTAGCTCGAGTACGAAGCCTTGCCCTTCCTGTCGTAGGTGAAGCTCACTAGTCTCACCGCCTTCAACACGCCGAGATGGTATGCGACAAGCGCCTTGTCCTCCTTGAACGTCTTTGCTATGTCGTTGAACGCTATCCCGGGATTCTCAGCTATCACCAGGAGGGCGTCCAGCCGTATCCGATTTTGCAGCGCGCCATACAGCATAAGCTTGCGCTGTGCCTCCTTGCGGCTGATTCCCTGGAGCTTGCTGCTTTGCATGCTGCGAGTCGATCTCTCACTCCCTTGCTCTTGGATATATGACTTTTTAATAGTTAAATGCGGTTTTAACTGCTAAGAGCCTTCCATTGCTTGTATCTCTCGGCGATTCTGAGAACGATTTCGTCCGCGCTTGGTGACGCCCAAAAAATGTCTTACGCTAAACGAGGTGCCGAAATTGTCCAAAAGTAAACCAACAACTGTCCGTTCCCTTTCCGAAACCCTCCGAGGAACCATGATTTTCAGGAATCACTGAACTGGAAGCCTAGAGGACAAGTTTAGCTAGCTCGTTAGTAGCCAGCCACAGTCTCGCCGTCGAAGGCGTTAAGGTATACCGGGGACGTGCTCCTGGAGCTCCTTGAGTTCCTGCTTCCCCCGATCTGTCAGGAAGTAGCTCGACGACACCGCCTTCCCTTTCCTTTCGGTGGTGAAGCGGACCAGACCGCCTGCGTGAAGGATCCCGAGCTCAACTGCGACGTGNNCGAGCGCCGTGTAGACCGAGAGCTTCGCGTAAGCTTTCTTGAGTTCTGGACCTCCCAACTTGCTCTTCGTGTCCATCGCCATCCATACCTGAGAAAGGGAGGTAGAAATAGCCTGTTAGAGCGCTTCCCTCTTCATTTCCGAAGGGCCCCTATACTCTTCACAAAGCCCTCAAGGTTTGCCAGGAACCCTTCGTGGTACAGAATTTCTAACCGGAATGGTTCGAATCCCACCGGGCCCACCATTTCCTCAGTACCGAACCCCCCTAGCTTTTAGTCGTGGTCAAGGGTTCGAGTCGGCCGGTATTTAGACCCAAAATCGGTACAAATCTCTAATCAGCACGGATAGGAGCGGTGTTACCCTAACTCATTTGTGCGGACGGCCGACGACAGACAACCTATTCGCACTTTCTTTCAACAAGACTCTGGCTTCTTTGGGCATCTTTCTCATGTCTTCGCTGTTGAGTTTGCCAAGGGTGATTATCTCGAACCCAATTATCTCTCCACGTCGGTTACGCTTGCTGACTAGATTTTCGGTGATTGGTTCAGCTTCAGTTTCGCTTGACGAATCACCGAGCCAGATGTCGAGTGTGTCGGTGCCTGGGTTATAGTAGAGCGACCTTACTATTTCTGTTTCCATATCGAATCACCGATCATCCTTCTGGTCAAGTAGGCCGTAATTATGAAGCCGCTCCCATTTAAGAACTTGACTACAGTGCAGACAAGAAGCTTCGCCTTGAACTTGCCATAGTGGAGGTGGACGCTCTGATCTCTTTTGCTCCTCCTGACCTCAATCGGCTCGGTCAGCGAGCTCTTAACGAACTCGTCCAATCCGCGCATGGAAGGATATTGACGTTTACTATGTAATCCCAATAGGAGTTGCTTATTCTGATTCTTCTGTCAAGCTTCGAAACCACTTCGAAGAATGGTTCAGTAGACACCGGCATTGAACGTCTCCTCGCCTATAGTTAAGAATACTCGCAGTCTCTAGGAACCGACCACGAAATGAAAGTGCTTCCGGCGCGCATTGGTGGCAGGGTTGAAGCTACTGCACGCGAGTGAGCCGGAAGGGATTCGTGTGAACGTCCCTTTACTTTTCGAACAACCCACCGGTCCACTCGAGCATCTGCTCCTTGTCACTCTGCAGGAAGGGCATGTTCAGGTATTGGTGAAGGGACGTCTCCGTGGTGTGCCCCTGGCTCAGGAAGATTTCGGCTGCACGCTCTGGGTTCCAGCTTCCGCGCTGTCAAACTTTCGGCTGGTGGAGCAGAGCCCAACTTTGAGCCAGCCCGGAAAATATCATCTGCCGAAGAGCCCAGCAGGCTGTTCATACAGCACTTGCGATTGGTTCCATAGTCGCTTTATACGTAGCTTGCGATTCCACAGACGGAAAAGGTATGCCACCGTTCATGAGAAGGAAACGCTCGGGTGAGAAAATAGCATTGCGGTATGCGCGTACCTAATTTTTGCGCGTTGCGAGGAAAGCTTGGTGCCTTCTCCCTTTTGCTACGTCTACGATTCTAACAACGTGTGGTTTGCCTGGGTTTCGCTCGTCATACCACTCGTTGGTCTGATCGCTCTTATTTCACCGTGGCTTAAGCTCGAAGGTCAAAAGACGAACGTGCACAACTGGGCTTTAGCGCGTCACAATAGCATCAATGTGGTGACCGGTTATGCCACGTGCGCGCTACCGCATTTGACACTGAATTCTGAATCAGGCGATCTTCGCATTTCAGCCATCCAGCATCCCTGCGCCCTCCAGAACCGTCAGGGCCTTCTTTTTCACAAAGGCGTTTATGGACTTCCAATCTTCCAGGTAGCTGCGCCTAGACTCCGAGGGCAGTTTTATGGCGTTCCGCGCGTTGCGGGGGTCGGACGTTTCCTTGAACCTCTGGAAAAGCTCGGGCTTCCTGATCCTCGACCCCGTCGCTGATAGCGCGGCGATGATTTCGGAGTCGTCCACCGATATATCGCTCGAATTGAAGAGCGCGTAGATGTCGAAGACGTCCTTGTAAAGGTCCTTGACCTTCCTGTGCGGGATGATCCGGATCTTGCTAGCTATGATCAGCGCCGGCGAAAGCACCGGGACCTCCTCCTTGACGTATTCGACCCCGATGTATGATTTCGGTTTCCTCATCTCGTACTTGCCGAAGGCGAGCGTGTTCGAGACGGTCACGTAGAACTCCGGGTCGACGTCGCCGGACTTGAAGGACTGGCCATACCGCTTGAGGAGCGCGACCGTGCACCTCTTCAGCTCGGCGGGGACGGCCGAATCGTACCGCTTGAACCTGCCCTCCGACTCCGCGCCGTACCCTACCTCTTTGAGGTCCCGGAGACCGCTGACCTCCCTCAGGATGTTGTGGACGTCCCCGTCGTTCGAGTAGAAATCGAGGTCTATGCTGAACCTCTGGAGCTCCTGCGGCAGGTAGGCGCGCACTCCGTGCCCCCCGCCGAGACAGAGGGGGCTCTTCGGCTTCATCAGCCCGCCGGCGCGAAGCTCCTCGATCGTGACCAGCAGCTGGTATTCCCTCTCGACGAAGGACTCCTGCAGCCCCAGCCTCTTTGCTATCTCTTGTATCTGCCTGTCGGAGACTATGGGAACCCAGACCCCTTCGCTTCCTCCAGCTCCCTGACAACTTCCTCAAGGACCCCCCTGCTCTTCGCATACGACCTCAGGAAGTCCGTGTCGACGCTATGGCGGGAGTTTACGATCGCCTCGACGACGTTCTCGACGAACACCCTGGACTGCTTCTCCGCGACGGCGTCGACCAGCAGCTTCTCCGGCCTCGATACCTGCAGCAGCCCGATCCTCTTTGCGGATGCCGTGTCGCGGTCCTCGACTATCCTGGAATTCGAAGTAAAATCCGAGTCCATGGCCTTGGAGAGCGTTCGGCTGGCAAATCTCCTGAACGCCTTCTGGTTCCCCGTCCTGATCTCGATCTCGGGGTCAGGCTCGGCGTCTTTCACGGGCAACTGCTTCTCGAGCGCGAGCTCTCCGCCCAGCGATGCATCGCTGAGGCCCTTTCTGGACAGGAACGCCATCGTCAGCTGCGCCTTCTTTGCCCTGCTGGTCTGAAGCGCTATGAGGAAGGGGTAGACCGCATCCACGTCCTCGTCCCTGATCCTGAGCTTCTTCTCCCTGCCCGCCTTCTGGAAGGCCACGAACGGGAAGGAGGATGCCTTGTATAACGTGGTCGGGTACGACAGGCCAGTTGCCCTGGCCAGCTGGCTCACGCTGAGCTCCCCGTTCAGCGCCAGCTGTTCCAGAAGCCTTCCTTCAGTACCGTACACGTTTGCCATTTTCGGCTTACCTGATGTTCCTTCCAGCAGCGCTACCTATTAAGAGTTTTTAATAGGTTTCCGGGCTGTGTCCCAATTTCCGGTGATTTGATGACCTGTCCCGCTTCCGGTGACGCATTCTTACGAGCGCCGTCTCTTACAGCCAGTAGTATATGGCCCCGCCGTAGCTGTTTCCCACTTGTATTCCGTAACTCGGATACTGGGAAATGCCCCCAATCCCGAGATACTTCGCTGTGATTGAGAGATATATGGGGCAGGGGTAAACATGATTGGGGCACAGGGTCATTAGGTCGGGAGGTACGGCATAAAAGGCCGGGGTCGGAATGGGAATGAAAAAGGCGAATAATAAAACGATTGCCGCGCTACCTATCGCGAAGCCAGCAATGCGTCTTCTCATTATTCCTGAGAGTTTGAAGGGTTAGGCGCTTCTAAGGCTTGCTTCATTAGCTCCATTCACTTGTTTCTTAGATTCAAGGCCCACGCCAGCCGCTTGAGCGGGAGTCTGTCCTTCCAGAGTCGCATGAGGCAAGCGGGGCAAACACATAAACTTCGGCGCATCACCGGCGATGGGACAGCCTAGGAAAACACCGGAATATGGGACATAACCGGTTTCCGAACGCAAGCGCAGTCTCAATTGGCTTGAGCCAAATCGGCATTCAAGGATTGCCAATCACATCGTCGAGTTCTGCCTCGACAACCACGACGACAAATACCTACGGAACGATTTCAGGGAACTTCAACGTGGCCTCGTGAGCGGGTCGCCTTACACGTATTTTGGAAAGCGGGGCGCAAAAACCTTCTAACATTTGCAAGTTTCAACATTTGAAAGTATGGCGTTCAGGCCAGCTCCGATATCAGGGAAGGGTTTCATCGGAAGGGACCACGGCGACGGACTTTTTGAAGACGGTGCAAAAGGCACTCGATACGCAGGTGCGGGTGCGAGACGAGTCGATCACCCTCGATCTCGACATCCGACCGCAGCGCTCCACAACATGTCCAATCATTTAGAAGGTGATTAAATGGCGGACGTGCCGAGCCCTGTTGACATAGGGGGCCCAACAGTTGAACCCCCGAATTCGGCGGCCCAACAGTTGGTCCCCTTCGTCAAAGCAGCCTCGGGTCGACGGCAGGAAGTTTACGGGAAGATCCTGGTTGCCCTTCGAAGGTGGCCAATTCGACGTGATTCACATAGCCTTGCCCGTGGTTATTTGCCCGCTTTCAGCTAGGAATTGGCTACCCGATGTGGCCAGGTCCATACATCCTCGACCCGAGCAGGGGATAGGGGAGGAAGTCCTTGTAGGATCTCTGAGGCAGTGGGCCGAGATGTCGCACAGTCGCTACCGTCATGATTGTTCCCGCGGCAGCCTGGATGAGCACAAGGATGTCCCAAGCGGACGGGAGCAAATGGAGCGTGCAAGCCACAGCCAATCCAAAGGATGCCGATGGAACTGCAAGGAAGAGCGCCAGGCCCCTGTAGCTGCGTCGCCTTCGGGTCGCAAGGCGGTCATTGAGCAAACCCAGCTGGTTCAGGACCGCCCACCAGTTCCTCAAGCTGCCGTCGTCCCTGACAGGATGCCTCAGCCTGGAGAGGTCATGCCTGTACAGAAACAGCGCGAACGGGGCCCAGTAGGGAAATGGAAGATAGAGGAAGATTATCTCGAGTGGGTTCGTGTCCTTGATTGGGTTCCGAGGCTCTTAACGGGGAACGGAGTTGGCAACTTCTGGCAACGCCGGCATCAGCGTTATGATTTCGGCGTACCGCCTGTGGACTACGAGGATTCTTTGCTTTCATGAGTGCTGACGTAGCCCGCCTTTGACCTAGCTGATCTGACAGGTTGCTTCTCGAGCCAGGTCTCAAACACGTCGCGAACCTTCGTCTCAGGGGCTGGAGCGGCCTTCTTGTCCTTCTTTGTAGGCATCAGGTACTCACGCTTCCCAACACCGTCGCGTGCTGTGGCACGGGTTGCCGCGGGCTGTGTTTCTGCCTGAACCAGTACGTGTAGTAGCACTCGGCGCGGAGCGCCGGGCTCTGCTTGGCGGCTGGCTGTCCGCACAACTCGCACGTCCTAATCAAGGCATCACACGTCGAACTCAACACAACCGTGTCGTAATACGCCTTTCTCTTGCTATTATTTGATTGACAGTTTCCTGATTGCCTCGCCGATGCTCCAAATTTCGATGATCCCGGATTCCTTTATCCTATCGAAGTCCCGGTCGTTGGTTATCAAGACCGCCTTTGACTGAACGCACGTCGCAGCGTGCAGGACGTCGGCAGCTTCCCGTTCCGGGAGGTAGGGCCTGCAACGTGCGACGGCCATCTCCTCGAGTTCAGTGACTTCACGCATCTTTGCCGTCAACTGGCCCAGAATCAGCTCGCTCGTTTCTGAGTTCAGCTCCTCCCCAAGTCGCTTGTACTCGTCCAGGAGCCATCTATTGGCGAACAGCTCCAGCTCATTATCGTTGATCATCCTGAGCAGGAGAGCGAGGGAGCCCGTGTCGGTCGAGGATCTCCCGTGACCAGACTTCGAGAAGGGCTTTATCGCCGCGACAAAGACGTTAGTATCAACGACGAAGCGTCTCGAGCCGCTCTTTCCTGACTCGCTCATTTGACTGCACTTCGACCTTTGTTGCTATTCCATCCAGGTCTTTGCCCTTAAGCTCCCCCCTGAGCCGCTCCGCGATCTGCCGAATATCGAGCTTCTTCAGGATCAGCGCGTCTCCGTCCGTTTCGACCACCAGCAGGATGCTGTTCTCCTTGAGGTCCATCTTCTCCCTGATTTCCTTGGGGATTACCACTCTTCCGGCCTTGTCTATCGTGGTTACCGCTTCTACCATTCTACCAATAATACCATAATGGAACTAGATAAGCGTATCCTTTTGATGGTGCCGTCAAGTCACCGTAGAATCGCACTACGTAAGCCAAACGCGGGTCAAAACTTGCTCCTGCCTCTACCACCTTTCTGTATCAAGATAATTCCAGCCACAAGAGCCGAAATGGCGAAGGGGTAACCTACAGCCAGACCATCTCGCATATCTCCCACCGGCAAGAGAAACATGCTTGAGATGAAAATCGCGGAGACCGAACCAAACATGAGGAGTACGCACCCAACGGCTGTCGAGGGGCTTATTGTTAGTCTTCTCACCCTTCGAAGAAGAAAGTATGCAAATGAGGTAACTCCCAGCCCAATAAGGGAGGCACCCGCAATCAGAAGAGTAATGCCATAAACAGTGTCAGTGCCGCAACCAAAGCAGGCTATGTGGGAATTTGGATCTGGGTATGACACTGAGACTAGATGATATCCTCCGGAGAGAAGGAACATTCCTAGATAGACTAGGATTGCCGCTACAATTCCAGCCGAGAACGTAATCAGAAATTTCCTTGAAATATTCATTCTCAAGTTATTGGTGTCACAGACAAACAAATAGCTTTCCCGCCGTAGACTTGACAGTTACTTTTTGCTCGCGATTTCTACAACGCGAGGTGCGCTTGATCTAGGGCCAAAATCTGGTCCCCGTTTGGACGAAGCCTTTTATCGTGAAAATCATCGCTCGCCCGTGACGCCTGATGAGAAGGGTCATCAGTGAAATTGCGATTGCGATACTCGTCGCACTGCTGATTACTCAGGCTACCTTCCTTGTCGGAGAGTTCGTGGTAGCGTCCATCCCTGGCGGCCATGGGGCGGCTGGAAGCGCTGACGTCTACGGATTCCCTATCCCCTATGCGACCTTCTTCCCCTGCTGTAGTGCCACAGGTGGCCCTGGCTATTCCGTAGCCCTGAACAACACTTACTACTTTCACCAGCTGAACTTCGTTGCGGACTTTGGTATCTGGTTCGCGATATCGCTCGTGGTCATCTTCACCATTGCTTTCACGACGCTTGTGATGGCTGCCGTCGCGGGGCTTGGCGTCACTCTCCTCACGTTGTTGCTCCCTCCTTTGTCAATCGTGATGCCAACCCCTGCCTCGGACGCGACCCTCAGACCCATGGGTTTTCCTTACGATTACCTAACTTACTACATCGTTAGTTTCCCTGGCTCCCCAACTTCAAGCGGCTATGAATTCGCCCTTCTACCAGCTCTCGCAGATTATTTGTTGTGGACTGGAGTTGCAGCCGCCCTAATAGGAATCACAGTCACGATACTCCGAGGGAGGCACGCCAAACCACGCAATCCTGACCCGCGGCTATCTTAGCGAAACATCTTGGCGGGCGGAAAACACCAGTTTTGGGCTAGGCAGGGGCGCTTAATTGCTCCAGCGGCAGAATGGGCGCTTTGTGCGCGACATGCCACAGTAGGCTGCCCAAAACAGGTAGCTGAAATCAATCCATCCGATGCACAAGAAGAAGACGGAGGACGTAGGGGTGAAAGCCCGGTGATGCGAAAGTATCACGCCGGGTTTGGGAGGGAGGGTGCGTGTTTCCTGCCCGA
The DNA here is from genome assembly GCA_003135575.1 of Nitrososphaerota archaeon. Lineage (GTDB taxonomy): Archaea > Thermoproteota > Nitrososphaeria > Nitrososphaerales > Gagatemarchaeaceae > Gagatemarchaeum. The sequence goes on along the minus strand of PLCG01000104.1, from coordinate 23,125 downwards.
AGCAATTCGGGCCTGGCAGCGCACTCTTACCTCAGGACAGGACGAAGAAGGTGCTGGACCTGATCTACCCCGACAGGCCCGACCCGCCTGCCGGGGCACCGCCCCCGGGTTTCGACCAACGGCGCGGCAATCCTTATCAGGACGCGACCAGCTCAGGAGGCCAAGGGCATGGAACCTAAGCAGGAAGAGGAGAAGAGGAAGCCGTCAAGGGCCGAACTCGAGAGGCTGGCCTTAAAGTTGAGTGAACAACTGCAGGGCAAGCTGAAGGGTCACGTGGACGGGGACGCTGAGGAGTACCTCTTCAGGACGATGGAGAAGAAAAGGTCGGGTTCCCATGCGAATCATTGACACCGTCGTCCTGATCGCTTTCAGGGACAGGAACGACCCACACTTCAAGAAGGCGAACGAGCACGTCATAGAAATCGGCCTCAGTCAGGACATCCTGATGCCCTCGGTCACTCTCATGGAATTCGACCTGGAGCTGAAGTTGCATGGCGAGGGCAGCGAGTCGAGGGCAGCGAGTCGAGGGCCGGTATCCACTCGACGGTGGCCGGGCTGATTCCCCGGGCAAAGTACTGCCGCTGACTCCCGGCGTCCTCCGACGGGCTGCAGAGCTGTCCAAGACAGCCACCTGGAGAGGCTCCTACTTCGACACCCTCATCGCGGCGACGGGCCTTGAGTTCGGCGCTGACTCGGCCATAACCACCGACAGGAAGTTCGCGAAGCTCGGCATCGAGCCGGTCTTCTGACGCCGTTGACTGAATTGTGAGAGCTCTCTTTCGGATGGCTCTTCGCCCGCGACTCCCAGTCAGGCATGGGAGTCGCTACTGCATTGGGTGAAGAGAACGATGAAGAAAGAGAAAAACGGGAAGAGGGCTCAAGAGACGCGATTGAGCATGTTGAGGACACCTGCCGTAGGACTGGATCTGGGAGAAGAGTTCAGCGTCGCTACGATGTACTCTTCCCTTGGTGAGATATCGGAGAGGTTCAACTTCTCCATGGACGACGAGGGCTATACCCTCTTCTCCAGCAGGATACCGAAGGAGGCGAGGATCGGGTACGAGGCGAGCATGATGGCCTATTCCGTCAACAGGAGGCTGAGGACGATGGGATACCAGAACATCACGGTCGCTCACCCGAAGGAGCTCGCTCTCATCGTAAGGTCAAAGAAGAAGAACGACCGGGCAGACTCCGAGAAGATTGCGAGACTCCTCTTCATGGACATGCTCCCCGAGTCGCACCTCCTGACGAGGGAAGAGCAGATTCTCAGAGACCTCCTCATCCAGCGGGTAAAGTTGGGCGTGGAGATCACCCGAACAAAGAACTCGATAACCAGCTATCTCAAGAGGGAAGACGTCTACCCCACGCTCCCGAAGACGGACAGCAACTTCAGTGGCGTGAGGAGGGAAGCCATTCGAGCGGTCAGGTTCGGCGACGACAGGGACCTCGTCCTGAAGATCATGATGGAGAAGCTCACGTTCTACGAGGAACGATGCACTCCACTCGAGGAGAGAATCATGGCTCTGGTCATGGACAATGACGATGTGAGACTCCTCATGACGATTCCTGGCGTCGATTACTACCTCGCCTCGCTGCTCTCATCGTACGTCAGGGACGTCAATCGCTTCCCGACCATCGACCACCTAGCGAGCTTCTTCGGAATCATACCCGAGAGCGGCGACAGCGCGAACGTGAAGAGGCGAGGGAGGATGTCCAAGGACGGTCCGTCGATAGCCAGGTGGACGCTCGGAATCATGACCGATACGGTCATGCATTGGAATCCCCACCTGCACCACTACTACGCCCACCAGAAGGAGAGGACGAGAAGCGGGAAACGAGCCCACATCCTTACTATGAAGAAGCTGCTCCGAATGATCTACCACGTCCTGAAGACGAGGGAGCACTGGAGGTGGGAGAACGAGGCGCTCACGAACAAGAAGCTCGAGGACCTCGAAAAGGGAGGAGGTGGCGGCGTAGCCTAGTGGAGACAGTTGGGATAGGGCAGCGCGCCTGACCACTGCATATCCGCTGAGCACGGGGCTCTTGCTCCGAGAGCTTTGCCGTTGAGTGTGGCATGCTCCGCTTCCGTTGAATCGTCAGAATACGCCCACCAGTGCGTGGAGCGCTTATCGAATGCATGCGGGAAAAGCGGAGCGTGGCGAGCTGCTACCCCAGTCGAGTCGCTAGGCTAATATCCAACCGTCATCACCCCTCCTCGCAGCACCGGGAAGGCGAAGAGCCATCCTGAGCTCTCACATGAATGCGGATATTATTCATATCCGCCTCTCCCCTTTTTTTGGTCCATTTTATGGCCCGTGCGCCAGGCACGGTTCTGTTGCATCCTCGGGTGGTTCGTCAAGGTGTCGCGCTGCGGGTGACGGCCTTCTTGACCTCTTGCAGAGTTCTATCGATTCTTCGTAGAGTGCGGAAGAGCCAGTAGAGACCGAGTATGACCACGACCAACCAGATTAGGTTCACAAGAGAATTGACGTCCGTTGAAAACTGAAGGCTGACCTTCAAGTGACTCCGTTGGGAATTGCAGTCATCACGGCTTAAGAGCCTTCCGCGATGGCGCTTCTGATGCCGTTGCATCTTCTGGTGACGGCTACTTTGGGTTGGTGAGCGTGATCTTGCGTCTTCTTGGAGAGATGATGGCGGTCCAAAGTAATCCGCCAAGAGAGGCCACGGTTAGAATGGCTCCCAAGAGAATGTTGACGAGCATGTACTCTGGCCGCATCAGGCTGATGCAGCCCGCGGAGTAAGGAAGCGGAGGGGCACCCAGGCAGAGGTCTGCGGGGAAGTTGTTCCAGACGAATAGCGCGTAGATTGTGATGCCGAGCCCGAAGACGAAGCTGGCCGCGAACACAACGGTTCTCATGTTCAACTTACAGAGAGACTGGTGTTGCCATTACTTGGGCTGACTTCGATGCGTCAGCGCAACGACAAAGCTTGAAACCACAAACAAGGCGCCGATGACTCCGACCGCATCTCCAATCGGTGTTATCGGACTGTTGGTCCCCGCAAAAGTGTGAAAGCAATCAGGAGCATTCATCGGGCATGAACCTACGTCCTGGGAAACAATGGCAATCCCGACAATGACCAGCACTACGCCGATAATTGCCAAGGCTGGGCTGATGCGCGTGAACTGAAATCGATCCATTAGCTCTTCACCTCTAGGACAAGCTAAGCATATCGAACCAACAGGAAGACGCTGTAACCATAAGGCTTGGCCTGGATCAGCATCCCGGCCATCGGATTGACGTGCCTTGACAGCATCAGTACGCTGGATGAATCGCCGATGACGTTGCCTGCGACTTCGACCTTTCCGTCTGGAAAAGTCATGTTGAACCGCATATCCCCAATTGACACGGTCGTGAGCGTCTGCGTGGTGGTCGTGTAATTCGGAGGAACGGGACAGCCGGAGTAGTTTGGCGGACAGTAGGTCTGGAAGCGCACTCCCATGAAGGTGACCGAACCATTGACGAAGTAGCTGAAGCCCGGATTGCCGACCACCGTGTCGCTCGAGACATCAACAGCGCAGTAGCTCGAGCCGTTTACTTTCATGACTGTGGTTCCCGCCCCGCAATAGTACTGGGTCACAGTGGTCGTGCTAGGAGTGCCTGATAGGGTCGTCGTGCTGGTGACGCCCGGGCCTTGGCTGGTGATTACTACCGTACCAGGTGGGTGTTCAAACGTCACGGTCACGCTTTGGTTCACTGTGTTCGTGATCTGTTGAATCGTAGGAGGCTCTAAGGTAGTGATAGTCTGCACCGACGTTCGAGGAGGGGTCAGACTCATTCCAGCGTATGCAGAGAGAATCGCGGTAATTAGGACCACCGATACCAGGTATGCCGCAATCTTGCCGCGCATATTTCAGACCGCCTTTGGTGCAAAAAGTACCCTCGGGAACATAAGTAGTTTTGTCCGAATGACAGTTCTACTCCGTAAAGCGCTATGCATCCTCTGCCAGCGACATGTCAGCGGCAAGGGATAAACGTCGGAACTACACATTTGCCAGAGGAGATTGAAACACCGGCTTCTGATTGTCTCAGGGGCGTTATTGCTTGTGGCGGGCTTGCTCTTCGTCGTATTTTTCGGCTGGGATATCTACACTTCCGTCTATGATTGTGAGCATCTAACGGGCGCCGTCCCTGTTGGAGGCTGTGAGGCCTTTTTGCAATTGCCAGTCTATCTTTGGTCGGGATTCCCGATTCTTTTTTCGGGCGTCTTGCTGGCGGTCATTGGTGCTGGCTTGATTCTTGTTGGGCGGTTCATCATCAGCAGTGAAGCGGGAGGAGAAATCACCCGCCAATGGGACAGAACCGATATGTTGCTGCGTAAGGCAGACAGGCGATAAAGTATGGAACCGTCCAACGAGAATGGTGGGCCAGTCAACAGGCGCCGCTATTTGGTGGCAGGCGTCGTCATCGTAGTCCTGGTGGCCAGCATCAGCGCATACTACATTCTGAGCGCAGACGGGGGGCAGTCCGCGGCGCAGTCGTACAGTTGCTCTTTCTCCCCCGGCGAAGGCTATTATCTTCAGGTCGTTTCTGACACAGGCAAGCCGATGCCGGGCCTGGCCGTGACCGGCGAGCTCGTGAGCGGCTGCCCTTTCATGGGCTCATGCAAAGGCGCTCCCGGGTCGTCCGGCGTGCCCGTCTGCCCGCCGCCAAGGGAGACCGCATCAATCCTTGGGAAATGGGATTATGTCACCAACGGTACCGGCTTCGTCTCGGTTCCGTCCTCCGAGCTCGCCGGAAACGCCTTCTGGCTCAACATGACATACTCCGGGAAGAGCTATCAGGCGAAGTCTCAGATTTGCGGAGAGGGGATTACCCTCGTAGTGCTGAGTTTGCCCTCAGGTTCCCTCTCAGGAAGAGAAGTGCCCAGCAGTAGCGGGGGCGTCACTGCGGAGCAAGGCCCCAATGGAGTCCAAACTTTGCTGGGTTGCAGCCCTGTGCACTTCGCCGGCATTGCGACGATCTCCGGCCCCTAGGTGCGGCTGCGCCTGGACTCGATTGTGCGCTGGCCACGTGAGGAATGCAAGGACCAGGCCTAGCAGGACGAGTGCGACACCCAAACCTCCGGAAATTACGTCGGGCCCCAAGGATGAGCGTCAGAACGTTTGGCCAATCTGTGGACCAAGACCCTGCGGGGCTTGCAGGACATGATGTCGCGAGGTTGCATCCAACCGGAAAGACGAGAAACCAGCCGGGGAGAACAAGAGCGATTCCAAGGGCCGCGCCAACTATCCCCACTCGCCATCTCGTGAAGATCTTTCGAGCGACGATGCTATTTTGATTCCCAAAGACACTCCTCGCAGAGGGCAGGATAGCGGCTGATGCGAGCTGCAAGAAGAGCACGCCTGATGTTATGTCCACGAAATGCCTAGAGGCGGATGATAAGTTCGAAAAGAACTTGCACCAAACGGACAATCCTACAGAGTTGACGAGCGCCGTCAGCTCGACAAGGCACAGGTGAAGCTTTGGACGTCCATTCAGAATCAGGTTTAACTGAAACCATCAGCTGCGGATGGGGTTGTTGCGTAGACCTCAGAAGGCCGGCCTAGTGCTATTCGTGACAGCACTAGCCGTGCTTGTCTTGGACATAGCCTCGTCCATGTCGCTCTATTGGTTCGCCGGAGCTACTTTTCTCCTTCTACTCGCACTGAGCGGACTCACGCTGAGTTTAGACTATATCACAAAGAGTACGAAGCTTGTTGTGGGGGAGAAAAGACTCGCGGCGATCATGTTGATCGGAGTCGTAGTGCTGTTCTTCGCGCCGGCCATCCAAACGCTTCCGAGCGGCCAGAGTAGCGGGTCCGTTTGCAACTTTCATGGATGCTCCAGTGTCACACAGATCGAGTCGGTCACGGAGTATCTGTGGTGTATGGGGTCGGACATTTCGTATTCGCCGCCTCCTGCAACGGAGTTCTTCTTCCAGTTCTCCGCGAACTGCCCTCCTAATGTCTAGGCGTTCTATTCTCCAAGAGGATAGAATCCCGGCGTGGAGAGGGCCTACATCATCCGATATGAGGAGCGTTTTTGTCGGACATAGAGCATGTACGCGAGCGCCCCGCCCAAGAGAACCAAGCCCACGGCGGTGCCCATGATACGGGATAGAAAGAGGTCGGCCAACAGGGAGACAGCGAACATCACGCCGATGAGCGCCAAGACCCTCATGTTGAAGGCTCGACCGGAGTACCCGATCTGCTGCGCCCGGGCCGATTCTGTCCTCTCCCTCTCGTCCCATCGTTGGCTGTGAGGGCTCGGCGCCCCGAAGTCGACGCGTCTCTTTCTTGGCTGGACTTTGCTCGCCATCATCGCCAGCATCAGCTTGAGCTTGGTCAGAGAGCTCATCGGATCTAGCGTGCGTGCTCCCGGGCTGGTCTGATAATAGGTTTTGGAACGACTCACGGGTTCTGGTAACTTTGCGGGTTCGGTGTGAGGGTGGTAACTGCCCGGGTCGTGAGCCGCCATCTATGCGGTTATTGGTTGACCAATGCGCAAAAGCCACCGACGAGGGTGTCGAGATGGGTGGTTTCGGGAGGGAAACTCGCTTCCAGCGCTCGGTCTTGAGAAATCTGACTGTCGAGCGTGGCGACCATCCCTTCGTAACCGGCGGGCTTGCTGGCGTTGAGCATCGAAATCATCGAAGTGTCATTCGCAATCTGCTGATGGAGAGTCTGAGTCGTGTTCGAGAACAAGGCGTATATCTCCGCGATGCCTCTATTGACCATCGCGCAGTAGGAGCGTCCGGACTCTTTGAGGGTCGAGACCTGATTGCCCAAGGATAGGGCTTGACCTGCCGCGACGGCCAGTCCAGCCGCGAGAATGACTACAATCACCAATAGAGCTGACGTTGGCTTTTCAATGCCGCTTCGAAATACCACGCTTCCAAGAGCAGCCGCTGAGGCAGCAATGACACCGGCGAAGAACCCCGCATATGCCCCTAACCCAGTAGCTTGGATGAGGGTGAGGGTAACTACGACCACGACGACCTCAAGGAGAGCGAAGTCCAGAAGCATTCTCCTCCTTGGTTTTCTTTCACGGTTCGGTATCTTCATTTGGCATGCTTTTCGTGGCATTCTGTATTATGGTTATCCACTTGTTCTCCGGTTCTGGTAACCTAGCGGGTCAGGGAAGAGGCTGGTAACCGTCGGGTCAGGCCATCAGGTGAGGAAATTCGCAGTTCCAGCCCGAGAACTTTGCCCAGAGCGGCTCCACGCCATTGACTGTGGCACCGTTGGGCACCTCAACTGCATATCCGCCTGTGGCGACCCCGCACTGGAGAACAGCGAACGACGGGGACACCCAGCCGACTGTCTGTCCTCTGCCCCAACTCAAATTCACGGTCTGAACCCAAGGGACGAAGAAGAACATGACTCCGATAATCCCTATGACCATTCCGACTCGAAGGATTCTCTTCATCCATCAGATAACGAGAGCCTGCAAGGAGATAGCTTTTGCCCTGACTTCAATCTTGTTCTGTCAACNNACTCTATGGGACATGAACACGTCCGAAACCCAATCGCTTCCTAAAAGCGAAGACCAACGAAACGATGGCTAGAGCCGTCACCACAATGATCGCCGATGTCACTTGGAAAGTTGAGAGGCCAGTTGTAGACTTGGGCGTTTGAGAAGTCATGCTGCTGGCAGCTTGCGTGGAAGGTCCAGGGTTGACCACCTCAAAGGATGCGTATGTCGATCCTATCTTACGGAGGGTGCCGTTTGCCTGCCTTGCGTAGCCAGTCACCGTTAGGTTGTAGGTTCCCGGCCTCGCGAAGGTGAGAGTGGACTCCCTCGGGGCGTCGCTCTGCATCATCTGGAAGGAGAGCACATTGGTCCTTGCCGCCTGCAATGAGTTCCCCGAATTGGCAGCGTCAATGAGGGTTAGGTTGGCCGAAGCGTACGTGTCCGATGAAGACAGCGAGCCATCTACGGGAATGATGCTGTATACCAGGCCCGCGTCAGTGCCGTTCGTCATGTGGCCCTGAGTCCATACCCACCTATATGCGATGTAGAGGTTGAACTGGTAGCCGGAGACTGTGCGGTTGATCAGGACCTCCGAAGGGACGGCAGATGCGTGAGGGGGGAGAGGCACGACGGTGAGATTGAAGTGGGCAACATGCTGCTCGTTCCCTTGTATCGCCAAGACTTGGAATTGATACGTGCCGAGCTTGGTTCCGAAAGGCGCTATCATGTCTAATGCGACGGCTCCCTGGGCCCCTGCATCCACGTGGAAATCGCTTTGTTGCAGAGAGAGCATGATTTGATTCGGCACATCTATGTTGATGATGCTCAGTTGAATGTCCAACGCTGGGCCCTCTGAACGAAATGTGAGGTAGACCGGAGATCCCCCAAGATACCCGGGTGAGTGCAAGTCTGAATCGCTCTCAGGAAGTTGGAGATTCGTCCAAGTCTCATTCTTTGCCAAGTGGTCGCTTGTGTCTATGAGCGAGAAACTCTGCGTAGGCCTATACTGTCCGACCACCAGCCAAAAACCTTGGATTCCGACTCCGACCCCGCGGTCACTTTGCCCGGAGAGATACAGAAGGTAAGCTTGTGCTGGAGCGCGAGCATCAACGCTTATGATAAGCCGAGCCGTTCTGTTTTCGTGAGGAGGCAAGCTCACGGGAGAAGGCTGGTAGTCAACCGTTATGCCTGGCGGCAATGAGGGGGGCGCAGGCACCCTGCCTACTAGTGATAGAATCAGATTTATCCCCTGAGAATAGTTCACGTGCGATGTGACGGTTACGGAGACGTTCCCCTCCCCTCCTGTAGGAAGAGCAAACTGGACGGATCCGTCCGCCCTAGTGCTCACGCCGCTGAATCCTGATGATAGACTTGCGTTAACTGTGAGTGAGAACTCGGGCAGGCCAGGGGGAGGAGCGGACACGCTAGCGGCACATGCATCTGTAAGGAATATCGCCAAGAGCAAGTATGTCACCACCCTGGCTTGAGGGGTGAGCCAAGACCTCAAACGACTCTTTTCTTTCTGGGCTCTTCCAGGTATATGAGGCTGATGAAGAAGCTTCTGTCAGGGTTGAATCTCTCACCTTCGTCTCAGTCTACCACGAAGCAACAGACACGACAGCGCTATGATGCTCTGTCAAAAACCGGGGGATGTTTGCAAGACGGCTTATGTTCGTGCCCACAGACTTGACAGAACAAAGCATCGGAAGCATTATCTCGACCTTTGGTAATTTCGAACCCATTGCCTATCGTCACTGGAAGCACAAGTGCGACCCCCGGGGGAATCTTGATGATAGCAGGAGCGTTGATAATGGTCTTGTCCAAATACTTCTTTCCTACGGCTATCTGCTCAAGTGCTTTCTGCAATTTCGTTCCGACACCCGCAGCCAGCTATGCCCTACAGGCAATTGGAGGGGCACTGTTTCTCTTCGGACTGATTCTTGTATTCATGGCTGTGCGTAGAAGAAGATCCCAAACTATGTCTCTTTGAGCTGACACGCATTCTGAATCATCGTCAGCCATTTGACTGATTCGTAAGGCGTCCTGATCGGCTGGCCCTTCGCCCGCGACTCCATGTCAGGCATGGAGTCGCTACCTGCTCTGGCGGAGAGGAGAGAAAGAGAAATGAGAAAGAAGAGAATCAAGCAGGGCATGAGCAACAGCGCGATCGCGGGTGTCGACCTGGGCGGCAGCGATAGCCTCGCAACCGTCCTCTCTCCGGGCGGAGAGGTCTCGGACAGGTTCTCCTTCCCGATGAGCGAGGAAGGTTACGCCCTCTTCGCGAGCAGGGTGTCGAGGGACGCCAGGGTCGCGTTCGAGGCGACGCTGATGGCCTACCCGTTCTCGAGGATGCTGAAGGAGCTGGGGTATACCGACATAACGGTCGCCCACCCCACGGAGCTCGCCTGGATCGTCAGGTCCAAGAAGAAGAACGACAGGGCCGACAGCCTAAAGATAGCGAAGCTCCATCTCGCGGGCATGTTGCCCGAGTCCCACCTCCTCGGGAAGGGGGAGCAGATCGAGAGGGACCTGCTCATCCAGAGGGTCAAGCTCGGGTTGGAGATAGGCAGGATGAAGAGCAGCATCCTGAGCTACCTCACGAGGGAAGGTGTTCAGTCGCTCCCGGAGACGAGCGACAACTTCTCCGTCGCGAGGAGGCTCGCGATCCGGTCGCTGAGGTTCGACGACGACAGGGACGTCGTGCTCAAGACCATGACAGACAGGCTCGAGTTCATGGAGGGTCAGTGCGAGCCACTGGAGGAGAGGATAAGGAGGAACGCGAGGGAGAACAAGCACGCGAGGCTGATGATGTCGATACCGGGCGTCGACTACTACCTCGCCTCCCTGTACGCCTCCTACATCGGGGACCCGCACCGCTTCCCGACGTTCGACCACGTGGCGAGCTACCTCGGCATCGTCCCGGTGAGCAAGGACAGCTCCAACGTCCGGAGGAGGGGGAGGATGTCGAAGGACGGTCCCTCGATAGCGAGGTGGACCCTCGGCGTCATGGTCGACACCGTGATGAGGCGCAACCCCGGGATCAAGGAGTACTACGACCGCGCCAAGAAGAGGAAGGGGAGGGGGAGCTACGCCCGTGTGCTCACCATGAAGAAGCTCGCCAGGATGATCCACCACATGCTCATCACCGAACAGAATTGGAGATGGGAGGACGAAGAGCTGACGGAGGAGAAGCTCTCCAGGCTGGATAGGGAAGAGGGAGGTGAGTCAGCCTAGCGGGATAGATGGGGATGGAGTTGCAGACCGAACCATTCGGTGAGAATTGAGCCATAGAGCTTTTCCATTTGAGTGTGGTGCCCGGCCTCCGCTGAATCGTCAGAATACGCCCGACCTGCGTCGGAGCGTTTATCGAGTGTATGCGGAAAAGGTCGAGCAGGTCTGTCCAGCTAGCCCCAGTCCAAGCGTTAGGCTGATAAAGGGGAGCCAATCTTCTACAACAGGCAGGCAGTAGGCGAAGGGCCAGCCTGACGCCTTACATGAGTGTTCTCACGGTCGACCTTGACACCTGTGACCTCTGCGGGAGTCTGCCCTCGAGCAGCAATGAATCGGCGCTATGATTTCAAGTTAGAGAACTACTCAAACGACTCTCGACTAGGGCGCGCCAAGCCAAGAACGTGGCTGGCACCAGTGTCAACACGAAGGCCCCGCCAAAGACCAGGGGTATCGACTCCAGGAACAATGCTGCCCAGCCCACCTCCAAGAGGATCAGACGGCCTCTGACGACTCCCGCCACGCCCAGGGCCCCTCCGAGGAGGATCCCGCCAGGGACAAGCGCATTCCGAATCAGCTGGGAAGCGAAGCTTCAGACTTCGCCGCTCTCCGACTCAGAACTTCAGCGAAAACAGCAAACACAGCGAAAAAGGCCCCAAGGCCGAACAGCAACACATCGTTGAGGTACGTGCTCAACACGAAATAGGGAACAGGTGGTATCACCACAGCGTAGTAAGGCATCGAAAGAACGCCCGCTACGAAAAGCCCCGCAGCAATAACGACGCAAGCCTTCGGAATGAAATCCAAGGCAGCAAAGACGAATCGAGAGCGACTAATAACGACTCCGCTGAGCATCATCATACGCCGACCCCCCTACCGACGAAGAGCGGGGGGTGAAGACATAGTGTGATCCGAATAGAAATATTCGATAAGATTGCGATGTCGACTCTTCCCATCCTGGTCCTGCAGCAGGCGCCCTGGTCAGGCCCGCGGTCGCCCACGCCCGACTTCGCCTGCGCTTCGTCCCAGATCTCGGGCCCCACGTAGTCTATGACCGCTAGCTTGACCGCGTCGAAGTAGGGTGCCGCGCTGTTGTGGCCGCGGTAGCGCGGGGCCTTGATGTCTTCTACCCCGTATTCCCTCAGGAGGTCCGCGACGTCGGCCAGCGCGTCGAACAGCCGGTTCTCCAGCTCGTGGTTCTGGGTCGGCAAGTATTCGTTGATGATGGAGGCCGCCTCCACAGTGTATGATGCCATGATGCCATATTCACAAGCCTTTCGAGCAGCGCCGACCCAAGAAATCGAATCATATGCGGCATTCCTCGCCGAAAGGCTTGGTTTTTCGGCGGTCTCTTTCCTATGAGAACGTCATCGAGGAGAGGCTAGACGTCATGGAGTTTCATTTCTACCGGTTACACGGAGAACTCCACACTCTTCGAACCAGGGTTCCAACCCCGATTTGGTCGCCCAGCCCCTCATCTAGGCCAAATGGCAACGTTTAGCAGTTGGTCCACGAGAATACGGGCGCTCTTCCTGATCTTACTTTGCGGCTAGCTCAACCGGGACCGCTTCGTCGATTGGGATGAGCTTGCTCAGCTCCTCGTAGATGCGGAGGAAGTTCACGCCTTTCTCGGTCAGCGCGTAGATGTGCGTCTCCTCGCTTCTCATGATGAGCGCGTTGGCCATCAGGAAGCCGAGGTACTCGTTGATCTGGGCGAAGGACAGGAACGAGCCGTACATCAGCCTCGTCTTTGTCGCATTGCCAGCCCTGGCCACATGCAGGATGTTGGAAGCGATCGCGAACCTGCTGCGATACTTCATCATTGATAGACACCCGAGAGGTCTGAATTCGACCCTTGTAGGACTGCGTTCTCTCGAACGAAATGGATGGGATTGTTGGTTGTCTTGTTCTGGTGTACCGTGCCTTCTTCTCTGTTCATAGTAGTCTTAGGGTGAGGGGTCCTATATACGAAGAGCCGTCAAAACGGAGGGAAAGACAGGGAAAGCGCTCCAAAGAGCACTAAAGGGTGAGCAATTTGCCCAGTTTCCTCTTGCAGCTGAGCAAGACGCATTTCTTGTAATAATTTCAGAATTCGCTAGAGATTAGGGGTGCGAGTCGCGACAAATCAACGGCTTCAGAGCTTGTCGATGATAGACGTCGGTATGGACCGCTTCTGACCCACGACTTCGACAATCTCACTCCAAACCACATCGTTCACGTTATTCATGCCTTTCACCGTCTCGAGTAATCCGAGCAATTCTGAGTTGTCCTTGATGAGTATCTCCGCTCTCAGATCTATCGTGTGCTCACCGATGGACCTGCCAACGGATACCACCTCGTCGCGCTTCAAGAGCTCGTGCGCAATCGCCTCCGTGGCCCCGCCTCTCGTGAAGATCAGCAGATCTACGCGCCTGAACCCCAGCTTCGTACGACTGCGGCGCCTTCCCTGGCTCTCGGGGTCAACTAACGCTGTCATGCTGGAGCCACCTGCTTCCGCTCAGGTCCAAATAATGTCGTCTTGGCTGGCTTATGCCCTTGCAATTCTCTTCCTTATCCGAGCTGCGACCGTCGCAATTCAGCTTCCTTATCTGCCCGAGAAGCAACTCCCGTCTGCCCAGATTAGCTAGGCCTGCTCATAATAAACCGTCAGGAAAGACAGAATGGAGGGCCGCCAAGGGACCGCCTAGAGAATGACCCAAAGACCTAACTCCGTCTATCTCCGTCTAGGAAAAACCGCAAAATGCCTAAATTGCACATTCACAACAAACCGCCTCGATGAAGCCCTCAACCACGCCGCGACAGCCTACCACCAGGTAACCATCAAATGCAGCTAACCATAATCGACGCCGACAAGGCAATCCTCGAACTCGACAAGCGAGAAGCTACACTGATCAAGAGCCTAATCGCCCCATACCTCGAACCTACCGACGAGGAGCGCCTGGTCGGAACCATGCTGCGCAACACACTAGACAGCTTTGCGAAGCCACATAACCACGAATAACCACGAATAACCACAACAAGGCTCAAGACACCAACCGCAGAACTCCAAGCCATGAGCATGAGTCGTCACACGAAACCGGCAACGCATAGGTCGAGCGTTGCCCTACCACAGCATAATGGGAATACGATTTATCAAGAGAACTCGTCTGGGCCTTGCTAGTTCAGGGAATTTTGAATGATGACGAACTTCCTCGACTGCTCGAGCAATATGGAAAGGAGCTCAGCATGGAGAAGGACTACAAGGACTATCTTAGAGATTTAGCTTCGAAGAAAGTCCGATTCATTATCGGCGAGGTAGTTGACGATGAAGAATACCAGAATCTCTTAGCTGGAGACAAATATAGCTTCTTGAGAACAAAGGCTCTCTACGATCGATGCATGAACGCGGCGTACAAACGAGAGAAGTGGACAAAGAGATTCCTTTGATTCGAGGGACTGAGCGCAAGGCGCTTAAACACATTCGGCACTTTCGAACGAAAAAACGCGACAAATTTTACTAAACGGCGACTCTGCAATCGTCTGATTTGAAAGAGTGGGGCATAAATATCGAGGCGTCCAAGTATATCCAATGAACACGGGTGTGGAACGTGAAGGGTTCCGGACCCACTCAGAGGTTGGCCAGGGACTCGCCCCTTCCAAGGGGCGGAACCCCCCCGGTCCACATAATCATTCACGCCGGGAATTATTCCAGGAACCCTTAAATCTGTAAGGCGACCGCAATCCATCGTTTGGCTCCAGAAGTCGTAATTCCGGATTCGGAAATCTGTTCCAGTTCTGGTGGCCCGATTACGATCGACCGGATAGAGGTCAGCCCGGCATCGATTCCCAGCGTCAGCCTCAAGGACTTTAGCGGATCATTCACCTACGCCTCGGCAAAGGCGAAGAATGTTGATATCGAGATGACCTTCACCATCAGCAGCACCTTCAGCGGCGAGGTGATCACTCCTGATTCGCTCCCAAACGTGAACGTGAGCGGCGGGATCGATTTTGACCCGTTCACCCAAGTCAATTCCTTGGGTGACGTAGACATGAGCGGGGGAAGCTTCACCATGAAAGCCAAGGACATTGGTTTCGGGCCATTCTCAATGAAGCCGGACCCCATCGGAAGCACGACCGTCGCCGAGATGAGGGTCGAGGACATCGACATGGATTGCACGCAGATTCCTCTCCAGAATCCCTTAGGAATAACCCTGGGAAGTTCCTTCCCCGTTCAGAACCCGATGGGTCCGATGGACGTGAAAGTCAAGGAGACCCTGATGGATGAGCTCGACTCGGACAAGGTGACCATTCCTCCCGCGACGATGCGCAACATTGTCGCCCAGAACATAAAGATACCAACGATGACCACGGGTCCGATGGAGGTGGACTCCAACACCCCGGTGTCGGTGGCAATGAGTAAGTCATTATATGACAACGGAGCCCATCCGTCTGGAGACGCCACGAATCAGAAGATCACGAGCACGGTGACGCTCAAAGTCACCGGCGTGAAGCTGAAAATCAAGGGCGGACTCGAGTTCAAGGGCGTTGCGGGCAGCGTCACGGCCAGCTCGGCAGCAAGCTCGGCTCCCTTTGACATCAACCTTGCTTTCAAAGGACTCAAGATCCTAGATCTGCAATTGAATGGGTTGAGCCTCCCGGAGTTGGAAGTGGAAATCTGAGTTCTCAACAGAAGTCGAGAAGGGCGAAAGAGGAGGAGACCAGGTCAGAGCGAACCAAGTACCTAACGAAGGAGGAATTGGGCAGGATAGACGGGTTGTGGGAGAAAGAAAAACAGACCAGAGACGATAGGAATCCGGACAAGCATCATTTCTTTGACCTTGTCTACCTTGGCTTCCTTGGCCGCCACATCAAGAACCGCGGGCGGGTCGAGGAGGATCTCAAGGAGCTCAAGAAGATGCTTGACAAAACCGCCGACAAGATGATCGAGATCGTGGACAAATCAGAGGGTCGGACCGGGTCCAAGTAGGACATCAGACCTCGAAGATCTCACGGACGAATGCGAGAATTTTCAAGAACATTTATTAGCTTCATCCGTGGTTAAATCCCTGTTTGTCAGCCTCGAAGGCACAAAAGGCAACGGCGAAGGTTCGGACGACACCTATGACGGTCGCATCCCCGATAAACATCCTGCAACCAGCCAAGTACTGCAGCGAGTGTGGGCAGCCGGCGGGCTGCTGCCAGCACTGCGTTCAAACCACCACGGTATGCATCTCATTCAACACGGGCATTCTGCAGACCCTGGTGGACCTGCTCCCCAAAATTCAGATAACGACCAACCGTTGTTGCAACGATTGCGGGCATCAAGCGCACACCGGTGCATGCCCCGAACAAGACTGCGAGTGCGAGTGAATCAAGGTTTCTCAAAGAAGCAGCCATCTCCCTCCGGCTAGCCCTGGCTGTGTTGGCGCCTGGCCCACCGAGGTCACCTAACAGGCATCTCGTTCGAACCTTGCGGCTGCCTCTTCCGGGGTTCGGCTTGGGATGAATCGGCGCATCAGCGCAACTCGTAGGTCAAGAAGTAGAACCTGGGCGAGGTCCGCGCCAAGGATATGACCCTCTCCCATATGGCGTAGCAGCGCAACAATGTGAGAGGATCCCCGAAGACCTTGAGCTCGCCCGCCTCGAGCGCCTCCGCCAGAGTGAGCCGCCCCTCGAGAACGTCGAAGAGACAGGTTCTGCCGATGTAGACGCGGACGTTTATTTCACTCTTCTTTGCCCTGTTCGTTATGGTAATTGTCCTGTTTCGGACAATGATCACCGCCCTTTCCTTGTCTAGCATCTGGAGATACGTCAGACCGTTCGCATCCCGGATGAGGCGGCCCAGCTGCCTGGGATAGTCTTCCTTCAGGACGTCAAGCAGCTGGTCTAGGAACTTCCTAAGTCTCAGAGGCATGGTCGTTCAATTTGCCGCGGGGCCCGACGGACTCGAACCAGCATGGGATGAGCTTATCGTAGGTCTCACCCCCTATGCTCGCCTTGAATGAAGCGTCGCAGTACATTTCGTTGAAGGTCGTCTCTGCCTCGTTGGAGGTGCTGGCGACGACAATCGTGCAGACGGCCCGCGGGGTGAAGGTAATCTCGACGCTGTCTGATGAATCGGAGGCGGAGAACACGATAGTGGCGGGCACCTTCGGTTTGTAGTCCGGATAGAGCAATCTGGTCACCCCGGGCAGATAGGCCCGCTCGCCAGAGAATTCTCCCGATTTCGTGATGGTGATCTTCTCGGTGCTGAAGAACTGCTCATTGCCATCAGCCGTCTTGGCGATGATTCCGCCGTAGGAGTTCTCGCCCGACAGACCATATCTGTAGAACAGGAAACTCACCTTCTCCGGTTCCCCGGCGCTCGTCGGGTCGCAGAGGAGGACGCCGGTGTCCCAGCCCGCAACGCTTCCCCAGTCGAACCTTCCTCCTTCGTGATCCTGATATCCGGTGTTGGTGTTGACGAAGTAGTCCGTCCCCCGCGTTCCGATCCTTCCCACGACAGAGAGCCGTGGGAGCTCCACCCACTTGTCCCAAATCCTCGCCATCTCCGCGGCGGCCCCCAGCATCCCCGGCTTGATCTGGTTCCTGCCTAGGACATCAAAGCCGATCTGATTCATAGTCACCGGGGGGAGAATCACAGGAATACTCAGGTCGAGCGAGATGTCGTCTATCATTCCCTTGATATTGAACGAGTTGTTTCCGAGATAAGACACGGCGACTTCGTCCCCCACGAAATCCGGACTGTATGCCGATACCGTCAACCTGCTCAGGGGTATGAGTTTCATGGCCGTGTGGATCCCGCCGCCCGGTGCCACGAGGAAAGCCAGGGCCACCCCGTATCCGCGCTTGCTGTCGTAGGGGTTGCCGTGAACCGCGAAGTTCAGCAGGCCGAAGAGCCGGCTGCTGCGGTCGAAGAAGACGAAGTCGTGCCACTCTTTGTAGAGGGACAGGCGGGAATCGAAAATGGACGGCAGACTGAAGGCGTCGACCCAGGAAACATCTTCAAGTCGTGACGATAACAAAAGTCATGTGCCTCCGGGTCTAGCCTCTATCCTACCTCGTGCAAAAGGTCAGAGCCGCGATCCTTTTCTCACTTCTGACTTGCTTGGCTATCTAGGATTTCCAGCGTCTTGGCCGAGAGCCTTTGCAGGAGCACCATCTGGTCGGAGTTGAACTGCAGGAACGCACGGGTCAGGTCATCAATCGAACCTTCCACTATGTTCGACATTGTCTCGTTATCCATCTTGGACAGCCGGGTGGAGAGCGTGCTCAGCCTCTGGAAAGTCTGGAGGGAGTTCGTGATGGAGGCTTGGGTGAGCTTCGTCAGCTGCTCCTGATATTCCGGGTTGGTGAAAGTCTTCACGGCTTGATTTAGGGCGCGCTGAATTACGCGTGGATTTATTTCAATGACGCTGGCGCGCGGCGCCGAGCTCGCGCTTGACTTAGAATTGGCTGCCTTTCGACCTTTTTTCAAGCGGAATCGATAATCAGGCACCCGCCATGGAGCACTTATTTCTTTCGATAGATGAGGTAGTTGGTCTGATCAAGAAAGAACTTTTTCCAGCGCTTCTCGGTCATCCAGTCGCATTCGTTCAGGAGTATCTCTCTCGCTTCCTCCGCGAACTCCTTCGCTACCTTCCTGGCATTCTCAAGGCAGGAGTACTTTTCCATCAGCGCTCTCACGAACTTGACGTCCGAGTCGCTCTTCGTGTCCCTTGGTCTCTTGAGGATGCGTCTCATCAATTTCAGCTCCTCGGACGAACATGAGTTGAGTAGGCTGATGAGGATTAGCGTCCTCTTCCCTTCCATGATGTCTCCGTTTATCTCCTTACCATAGAGCTTCTCCGAGGCCGACAGGTTGAGCGTGTCATCAGTTATCTGAAACGCGAGCCCCATGCTAAGCGCGAATCTCGTGATCGTTTCCAGCTGTTCGGTTGTTGCGTTGTCGCTCCCGATGATCACTCCGGTCCGGCAGGGGGCGATGGTGGTGTACCAGCAGGTTTTGTTCTCGCACAGTTCGAAGTAGTCTTTCGGTTTCAGGTCTGTCCTGTTGTTCTTCACGTAGGTGAGTTCGGCTATCTGCCCCGCGACGCTCCTGTTTGCCATCTTCTGTATCTCCAGTATTACCTGCAAGGATTTGCGAACTCCTATCACGCCGAGGTTGTCTATCAGGGGGGTCATGCTGAGTATCTTGAGCGCGTCCCCGGCGTTTGCTGCAAGGGCGAGGCCATACTTCCTGTTAAGGGTAAGATCTCCCCTTCGATAGAGGGACTGATCCACGACGTCATCCTTGATGAGGAACGCGTTGTGCAGCAGCTCTATGGCCGCTCCCGTATTCACAGCGTTATTGTAGTCTCCGCCCACAGAGGCCGCAGCCGCGAGGCAGAAGGCTGGCCTTATTCCCTTTCCGGGTCGCGTTGGATAGTCAGAGAGGAGCTTGTATGCGAGAGTGGTTGACCTGAAGTTCTCTTGCAGGTAGTGCTGCATGCGTTGGCCCACTTTCCTTCTAAGCGCACGCAGGTCTTCCGTCAAACAATCGCGAACCGTTCGCGAGCGTTATTTTAACAAGTCGCGGCACTTTCGAACTTTCGCCTGTTATTGGATATACAACACATATGCCCCTTGATTATTTATGCCGAGTCCCCCCCCGGTCCACAACTTTAGAGCTTACTTTGAGCTTTTCTACCCCAAATAGGTTACATTCGTGCTTATTTGGCTAATTGCCTTCGGTTGGTAAGGGTTCGAGTCCCTCCCGGGACCTGATTAGAAGTTCTGCCCAGAGCATAGGTTCCGGTTCATCTCGAATTCACGGCTGTTGAAGACTGTTTGAACTGCACCACCGCGCGCACAGGCATAGCCAACTGCTCTGTCCTCATGTGCGATTCTAAGTGATTAACCCACGATTTGGGTGATTTCTTTTGCAATCTCGCCCTCGATGTGGCGTGTCCACAGCATCTCGGGCACGTCAACCGCGAGAAACAGGACTGAGAGAAGGATAGTCTCTACCGCGACTACGGCGAGGTTTTGGACCCACTTGCCGATGCCTATGTGAACCCCAAAGTCATTCGGATCTCCCGTGATCAGAATCGTGAACGCTCTGTCGGCAGTAATAATGTCTCGCAGTATCCCGGACTTTTGGGCCTGCACGACCCTTCCTAGGAAATGGTTTGCGTACTGGGTCTTGTACCCCTCGGACTGCAACCGTTTCGAAATTTGCTGTGCCAACTGATCGAGGTCCTTGTTCTTGTTCTGAAAACGTATGACCTTCTCGGATACCAATTTTATCATCGGTAATTCCAAGTTCTAGTATTTATGACATCCCGCAGATTAATCCATCTGAAGGCTCTGCTGCTGGCTGTCTCGTGCCCATCGCTAAGCCTTTAGCTCGTCAGAGTGATCTCTATCTTGACGTCCTCGGGAATCGTAAGCTTCGTTATCTGCCTCATCGCCCTGTCGTTCGGCTCGATGTCGATGATCCTTCTGTGAATCCTGAGCTGCCAGTGGTCGAATGTGTGAGTGCCCTCGCCCGTGGGGGCCTTCCTCGTTGTGATCTTCAGTCTCTTCGTTGGAAGAGGTTGCGGACCTACGCTCTTGACCCCGGTCTTCTCTGCAATCTCTTTGATCTCCCAGGCAAGCCTTTCCAGCTGCTCAAGGTCGGGACTGGTCAGCTTGATTCGGGCGTACTTTTGCACTATTCTTCGGGCGTCGCTTCTTGAGTGGATACTTAGGTGTTCACTATCAATTCCCCGACCAACTTAGACGGATCGCCTTCGCTCCATGAAGGGCCGAGGGTCAACGAAAAAGGGATCTCTCGCCGGTGTCTTTGCAGCGCTAGGGCTGTGCGATGCCCTTCAAGTCGAGAGAAACTCCGCCATTGCCTTATATGCAACGTGGGCAATCTTCCGCTCGGAAGAGTATTTCAGACGTGATCCAGCGTATCAAGTAACTATAGAATAGACTCTGCAAGAGAGACAAAGATTGAGAGGACAGCCGAGAGATGTCCTCGTTGCGGCAAGAGTTCCATGAGAAATGACTCCTCCCGCGGAGAGGTCTATTGCAGCAAATGCGGTTTTGTAGTTAGGGAGAAAACGGTGGAGACAGGGCCGGAATGGAGGTCATTCTCTAACGAAGAGAAGGACGAAAGGAGCAGAACCGGTCTTCCGACTTCTATAGCAANNATGAAGTCGAGCGTCGAGCGGATGAGGACATGGGACAGGAGGAGCCAGATGCATGAGTCGGCCGACAGAAACCTGAAGCAGGCTTTCAGCGAGCTCCGCAGGCTTTCCGAGAAACTCTCCATCTCAGAGGCGGTGACAGAGAGGGCTGCGTACATCTACAGGAAGGCCCTGGAGAGGAACCTCGTGAGGGGGAGGTCGATTACCGCTATTTTGGCCGCATCCCTGTACGCCGCCTGCAGAGACAGGGAGGTACCAAGAACTCTAAAGGACGTCGCTGCGGCAAGCAACGTCAAGAAGAAGGATCTAGCAAGGTCGTATAGAATGTTGGTCAAAGAGATGGACCTTAAGATGCCCGTTGTCGATGCATCGAAGTGCGTGACCAAGATAGCATCCAGAGCGAAAGTGAGCGAAAAAACCCAGAGAAGGGCGCTTCAAATCTTGCTCAAGGCGGGACAAGCGAGAATTTCGGCGGGCAAGGATCCGATGGGGCTCGCGGCAACAGCGATCTACGTTGCGTGTACGCTCGAAGGCGAGGGCATAACGCAGCGGGCCCTTTCTGAAGCATCAGGCGTGACTGAGGTCACCATAAGGAACAGATACAAAGGCCTTAAGTCGCTTCTTGGAATCTGATTTTAACGACTGAGCGAGATAACCCCACGGGCCAGAAGCCCGTGGTCCGCGAGCTTATCTCCTAACACCTCCAGATTTCGCGGGGCCTTACGCACCTCTTCTCGGAAAGATTTGTTCTTGACCAGGGTCGTACCTAGTTTGATTGACAAGTACACTCGCTAGTGTAATTATTACAGCCAATACAGACTATGACCGGGCTTCCTTTGGTTCTCATCTCTGCCGCCTTTTTTTCCACATCTACCACAATGAATCGACTCTACCACGCACCACTTACTGCCTTACCTGTAGTAAGGCACCGCGACATTCTTCGTCGGGTTGCTCTCCCTGGAGGACCTGACTTTCTTCGCCGCCTCCTGGAAGTGCTCGATGGTGACGATCGCTTCAGTCAGGTGCTTCTTCGCGTCTTCGGGCCTCGGATACTTGGCGACGTAGGCCTGAAGGACAATGGAGACTGCCGTGTTCACGAGTGCGGCCAAGTCCGCTCCGTTGAATCCTCCGGTCATTTCAACGAGCTGCCCGACCTCCACCTCCTTTGAGATCGGCTTCCCCTTCATGTGTATCTGGAGGACCTGTTTCCTCGAGTCGTCGTCGGGGAGAGGGATGCTGATTATCTTGTCGAAACGCCCCGCCCTCAAAAGCGCTGGGTCGACCATGTCGATCCTGTTGGTTGCAGCCAGCACGACGACCCCCTGAAGCGCCTGTATTCCGTCGAGCTCTGTCAGAAGCTGACTTACGACCCTCTCCGTCACCATGCTGCCACCGCCCATCCCTCTCGTCGGAGCGATCGAATCGATCTCGTCGAAGAAGATTATGCAGGGCGCGGCCTGTCTTGCCCGCTTGAAGACCTCTCGCACTCCCCTTTCCGATTCGCCCACCCATTTGCTGAGCAACTCTGGTCCCCTGACGCTGATGAAGTTCGCTTCGCTCTCGGTCGCTACCGCCTTCGCCAGGAGCGTCTTTCCAGTCCCAGACGGACCGAAGAGAAGTATTCCCTTTGGCATGTTGTATCCTATCGTCTTGTACAGGTCCGAGAACTTGAGCGGCCATTCCACAGCCTCCTGGAGCTCCCTCTTGACGCGATCCAGCCCTCCGATGTCGGACCACTTCACGTCCGGTGTTTCGAGATACACCTCTCTCATCGCCGACGGCACGATGTCTTTGAACGCGCCCTCGAAATCGCTCCCCGTAACGATCAGCTTGTCGAGCGTCTCCGGGCTAAGTTTCTCTTCCTCGAGCTTCAGCTCCGGCAGCATCCTTCTGAGGGTCTTCATGGCAGCCTCTTTGCAGAGGTACTCGAGGTCCGCCCCGACGAACCCGTGCGATATCGAGGCGAGCCTCTCGAGGTCGACGTCCTCCAGCAGCGGCATGTTACGCGTGTGGATCTGCAGTATCTCGTACCTTCCCCTCTTGTCGGGGACCTTGATCTCGATCTCTCTGTCGAACCTGCCTGGTCTCCGGAGAGCGGGGTCCAGCGCGTTGGGCCGGTTGGTGGCCGCTATCACTATGACTTTGCCCCTGGCTTCGAGGCCGTCCATCAACGTGAGCAACTGGCTGACCACCCTCCTCTCTACTTCTCCGGTCACCTCCTCCCGTTTTGGAGCTATCGAATCAATCTCGTCGATGAAGATGATG
>PLCG01000106.1 GCA_003135575.1 Nitrososphaerota archaeon | reverse complement strand
GGCTTGAAAGGCCAAGATGACCGGATATTCCCACGGGCCGCCGATGAAGAAGCCCAGCCGAAGGAAATACCGAAAGTCGTCGGCGAAGGTCAGGGCCAAGGCCACGCCCATCAGCGCGAGCGGCTTCAATGAGATCCTCTGCCGCCCCGTCGCCTCCCTCAGGGCGAGATAGAAGCAGGCTATCGTCAGGGAGCGCAACAGCAGCTCCGTGGCGTAGAACCCGTCCCCGAGCCCGAGGAGTTGGTCGGCGTTGAGGGGGTCGTCGTCGACGAGGGAGAAGAAATAGCCCAGGAACCCCCAGAGCCAGATCCTACTGCCTTTCATCGATTTGTTCTCCTTGAAGTTGGCTTCGGGCGTGAGGTCGCTATTTATCCGGAAGGTGGCTGCATTGAGTCGAGGTCGGCTTGCGCCTCAGGGGCGCTTTGACCTTGCCAGCCCCTCGTGAGGGCCTCAAGGTGACGTCTGTGCCCAACCCTTCCTTTCATCGCCGCTTTGGTCTCCTTACTTTCATGCCGTGGTCTCCTATTATCACAAAGCTGCCTTGAATGTCGTCAATTTTTGACGCCTCCAAAACCTTAGACAGCCTCTCTCGAGGATCTTGGGATGAGGACCTCAACAAGATCACTCCGTTCATGGGTCGACCCAGCCTGAAAACCAATTCTCCAAAGTCCTAGTCGTCAGTTATGAGAATCCGCCTTTCCCGCTCAGCTCCGGCGAGGACCGCAAGGTCACCCACGCCAGGCATTGCGTCTCCGACAAAAATCACATCGTGACCGGAGTCCGCCAGAAGCGCCGACAACTTGCGCCCGGTGCTTTCGTCGACCAAGAAGCGCATGAATCAGCTCTGGGTCTGAGGGATGATGTCCTCCCCTCTCACCAAGCTCTCAGCATATTCAAGAGCGGCCCTGATGTCTAACCGGGTTAGCGCAGGGTATTCTTCGATGATGCTAGCGACTGTCTCACCTTGCGCCATTCGATGAAGAATCGCGTCAACTGGAATCCTACTCCCCCTAATCACGGGCTTGCCGACCATTATCTTCGGGTCCACAATGACGCGCTTCATGAGCGAACTAGCCAAGCATGCCGCAAGACGGGCGTTTCATATTTAATGATTACCCATCCGTGCCCTCTCTTCGGCGGGAATAGACCGTATTTCCTTAACGGCCTTTTTGTGAATGAGTACCCTGAAGGTCCTTCAACTCCACGAATTTGGACCTCCGTGCCGCAAGATAGTCCTTCAACCGGTCCTGAAGCTCTTTCTTCTCCTTCGAGGATATCGATTACCCTACGTCGTTTGAGCGGCCGCAACTTTCCTATGCGAGACACCTTCCGGCAATGCGGCCTGGATATTGGTTATCGAAATTCCGTTCATTTCGCTGAGTTTGGGCTTGCGTGTATCCGGGTCTTTCAGGTAGTCGTTGACCAGCTCTGCCATGTTCGCCTTTACTTCTTGCTCCGTCTTGCCTTGTGTCGCCGAGTCCAGGACGGGTGACGAGGCGACATACCACTTCCCCTCCCTGGAAATCACGATAGGGATCTTCGTAAGACTCATGCAATCCTCAACCGTCTCCGCACTATAATATCTTGCGTCTCCCTTCGGACATTCCACCCCGCCATGGCAAAAGTGAAGAACCTAGGGCAGTGTGCACTCTCACGTTTCTCCTCGATGACTGCGGCTGCGCTTAAATTCACCCATGTGGACCTCAAGGCAATGCGACACAAGAGAGTCGAAGGGAGGCACCCCGAAGAGCCGCCTGAATTCCTCGCGGAGGCCCTTCTCGCATACGTTGAGACACTCCATCCCGCCGATGACCTTGCGGGGAGCATGGAGAGAGTCACCGAAAGGACGAGGAACAGGTTGCTTTCACTGGCCGACCTACCCTAGCGCAATTCGATCCGCATCGACCTACCGAACCGAGGATCTTGCGCTCCGGACCTCAGGGGAGACCGGGGCCGGACTTTAGACCTCGAAGAACCTGACCGTCGAATCCTTCGCCTTTGCGAGTTCGCTGTCGGTCGTGAGGAGGGTGCCGTGGACCCGTCGCGTGACGGCGAGGGCGTAAGAATCGGCTAGGGAGAGGTTGTTGTTCTTGCACTTTTCCAGGCCGGCCGAGAGAGATAGCTCAAGGTCCGCTTCCAGCACCTGCACTTTCTCACCGAGCTGCCTCGACCACAGGGTCGCGGTGTCCCTGCCTAGGGTCTGACAAGTCTTGTAAAAGAACTCGGCGAGAGTCACCGAGGAGAGGAATCCATCGGCCGAACCTCTCTGCACTCTCTCGACTAGTGGACGGAGCCGCTCATCTGCAGAAAAGAAGAGCGAGAGGGCGCCGGTGTCGAAGACGTAGGAGGTCATTCCATGGCCTCCTTGCGGTGCTCTTCCTCAAGCTCCTTGATCATGCGAATCAGCTCGCTCTTGTGGGCGCGGCCGCTGCCGAAGAGCTCCATGAGGGGCGGGACACGCAGGAGCACGGGGCCTTGGTCCGTCTCGAGGAAGATGACCTTGTCGCCCTCCTTGAAGTCGTACTTCTTGCGTATCTTGGCGGGGATGTTGATCATGCTCTTGCTCGTCACCGTGGCCGTCTCGGTCAATTCCATGATGGATTACATTTACCATATATTTAACCGCACACATGGATTTGGCTAGAGGGGAGCGACAGGTCCGCGGTCGCTCCAAGTTAACCTTATTAACAAGAAAACTAGTTTGACCACCATGGGGACGATCGCGGTCAAGAACGTCGACGAGAGGCTCTTCAGAAGAGTGAAGGCACTGGCCTCGCTCGAGGGGAAGACGGTGGGGGAGGAGGTGAACGCGGCGCTGGCCATGTGGGTGAGCCAGCACACCGGCAACCCGGAGCTTCTGGAGAGATGGGAGGAGCTCGAGGAGCAGGCGGCCGTCAACAACCGCGTCTTCGAGAAGATGCGGAGCAAGCTCTACGCAGACCATCCGGGCGAGTTCGCCGTGATATCCTCGGGGAGTCTCAAGGGCACTTTCAAAAGCGCGAAAGAGGCCTACCACGAAGCGGCCAAAGCCCGGGGGGCGCAGGGAATCGTGGTGCACCTGACTGATGAGGGCATGAAGCAGCGTGTGGTCGAGCTCGGTTGGTCGGCGCTTGGCGAGGCCTTCAGTTGACCAGCTTGCCATTCGAAGAGGGCAAGGTTCCCGGGCCAGTCCTCGATGTCGCTGTCAGCAATCTGGACCGACGTTCGAGCGTTGACCTGCGAACAAGAGTCGACACGGGGTTTGAGGGGGGAATCCTGATGCCGTTCGACGATTACATGATCCTGGGGCTGCAGGGCTGGGAAGACCCGCTCGACATTGTCATCGCGCGCACCGGCCAGGGGATCACCGTAAGGCTGCGTTCGTCTAGGGGCATAGTGAGGGTCGGGAAGGAGGACTTTGAGTGCGGCATCTTCACGACCCCCATCCTGCTTCGGCCCTTGCTCGGGATGGAGCTTCTCAACATGTGGAGAGTTACGCTGGATGGACCGAAGAAGTTGCTGAAGGTCGAGACCTCTCCCTAGACAGGCCTCGAATCAGAATATGCGGCCGGCCTCGGGCTGGAGTGACGCACCAACGGCCGTCCAGTAGAGGAAAGTTACTCAGCAATGTCCCTAGTTTCCGTTTCAGGAGACGCCTACAGCACTAAGCATCTTCACTCATGTTAGGGTCGCATCCCTTCTGAGGTCGTGAGGGCAGCTTTGACTCCAGAGGGCATTTTGAGGGCGGGTTCTCGACATCCTTTCGCGAGGGCCGCGGTCTTGGCGATCTTGGCTGCCTCGCTGATCATCGTGGGGTTCGCGACACCCGCGTTCGCTGACTCTCCGACACTTAGCATGAGCCCTTCCCACGGAGGGCCGGGCACGAGCATCAGCCTGAGCGGCACAGGCTCCCTTAGGATGTCGAGCGTCGCGATAGGCTTTGGCGGCGTCGTCCAGGCGGGAGCTGCGACAGACTCGACGGGCTCGTTCTTGCTCGTCTTTCCGGCTCCCAACGATCCTCCTGGGACCCACAACGTGACGGCCCGAGACGCGATGAATGTTGTATTCGTCAACTTCAAGCTTGACTCTTCCAGCGGCACGACGAGCACCACGACGACGTCCACTACCACTAGCACGACGACGAGCAGCTCCACGCCGTCGACGACGACCACGACGACCACG
>PLCG01000076.1 GCA_003135575.1 Nitrososphaerota archaeon | reverse complement strand
GCGAAGAACAGGCCGACGAGGGTAACGATGGGCGGGATCGCACGTGCGGCGATGACCGCGGAGGCGAGGGCGACGAGCAAGAGAAGCCAGAGGATCTTTGGCTTCGTCAGGGCCACATAATCCCTCATGCTCAAAGAAAATGCCTCGTTTCGGCGCGCCTTTTCCTCGCCATTTAACGGTTTCCAGCGGAGAGAGGCCGTTCCCTCGCCGTCGAGGCGCCGCGGGAAATTTCGGCTGTCGTGGGCTGAAACGCCGTCCTCCTGATCCTTGCCGCGAAGAATAGTGGCATCGCGAGCAAGATCGGGATGGTCACAGCGATGAAGAGCGTCTGATAAGGCGCGAGGGCTACTGCGAGCGTGGTGGCTCCGATGCCGCCGACCGATTCCGCCAGGAAGAGGCNNGCAGGCTGTGAATAGCCCAACGGCAGCCCCGCACGCCACCATCCACCTCCCGGTCAATCTCCCGACCGTCCTCCGCACCGAGAAGAGTGCGATGGAGACGTTTAGTCCCACGAGGGGCGGGACGATGAAGAGCAGCAAAAGGCTGAGCGGGACGAGTTGGACGGCGAAATGGGCGGGTGAGAGATACAAGATCAGCTTGGGCAAAGTGCCGGCGTCTCCACAGCATGGGACGTAGCCCCACGACGCAGTGCCCGTCGCCCCATAGTTCGACGAGAAGTCGACCCCCGGCTGGATCACGAGGATGCTGGAAGCGAAAGCGTAGAGCAGGCCATAGAGGGCGGTCGCGATGATCGCGGCTCGGGCGAGCCTCCGGTCTGAGATGGCGCTCCCGATTATCGTCAGCAGCGACGTGGTGGGCGAACTGGTCGACCTCTTCTTCAGCGAGTCGTACGCGAGGAAGAGCCCGAGAAGCAGCAGAAAGATTGAGATTGACTGGGCCGCGTAGAAGGAGAGGACGAACGATGAAACGCTCTTCGATTGCGCGAAGTAGTATTGGAAAGCGCTCCAGTCGAACATGTTGTAGACCGCGACGGAGGTCCCCAGAGCCATGGAGACCAAGGCGGCGGTTGCCCTGAATGAGGGCCTGAGCGTTTGCGATTCTCCTGTTGCGAGCCTTCTTGACTTTATCTGTTGGGCTGCGGCGTTAGCTGCTGCCCTTGTCGGCGAGCCCGGGCACGAAGAAGACCGCGGACGCGGCCGCGAGCACCCCGTAGAAAAGCACCAGGGGGAGGCCTGTGTATGCGGACAAGAGCGCCCATGCCGACTCGGCCACAGCGAGCACCAAGATCACGAGAAGCATTCTAGAGACCAACGACAGTCTTTGCTCGAGCATCCCGAGTCGAGCTCGGTTATTAAGAATCTTATGGGACGAGAGTTAGATTGGATGGTCCCGAGGGTCGGAATTTCAGCGCCCAAAGGCGCTTTTGAGCCGACGACACTCCGGTTTCTGTGGCCTGAACAGGCTGGACGAGTCGACCAAAGCCGACCACTACAGCCGGAAGCTCTGCCAGGCTGAGCTACCTCGGGACCGTTTGAAGAGGTTCGATGCATGGGATATAATCCCTTCGAACCAGTTCAGCGAGTGACAGCTCATTCCTCTGACCTCAAGTTCTCTCGGAGTCTTATTTAGAGAAAGGGCATCGTCTAGAATCCATGTAGGCCTTGAGAGGCCGCGGATTCATTGCGGAGATTTCAGAACGTAATACATCGGAAAGTAGACGCCCGCATAGCCCTCCTTTACCACACCGTAACCTCTCGCTGGCCTGAGGATTGTTGTCACAGCTTTGTCTGACCCAGGTACAATATTGGCAGACAACTCTACGTATTTGGATTTGAAATGGTAGCCGTGTTCTGTGCTCGCCTTGGCTAGGCCGTTCTCGTAGTGCTGAGTAAGCGTCTGTTTGATGTCGTCCAGAATCCCCTCGAATGTGACACTTTGGAGCCATTGGAGAAGCTCGACGGCAATATTGTGTTCGGCTTTTTCCATCTCCTCTTGGCTGTGAACCCTGACATCAGGAACCCTGGCGATCTCCTCATGTGCAAAATATCCCATGAGCTTCTCGCCTGCGGCGCCTCTCTCTACGTGTCGTGCCAACGGTCGAGCAAGAATTCGGTCATAGAATTCATAGAAATCTTTTGCCGCGTCCTCGACACCAAGAAGGATCCTCTGGCCTCGTTCTCTCGCCTCCTCATCGAGTTTGGTCAGCGCTGCGAGGTCTGGTCTTTCGTCTTTGTATATCGGAAGGACCTCTCTTAACAGATCGAAGTAGTCGGGCGGATAGTCTGGGTGGTCCCGCCAATCCCAGAAATAGTGCTGGAAGAAGTCATCCTTGACACCTCTCGCATCCATGTCCATGATGATTTGCTGGGCTTCTTTCCAAGAATACTCTCGGTCGCCCATGAGCCTCTTCTTCTTCAGCAGCGCGCGAATCCAGTAGCGATAAGCAGGATTGTAGTCCTTGATGAGAACGTAATTGCTCATTGCCTCGGCACCTCGACGATGATGCCCTTCAGCCCGCCATCTGAAGGGTCAATAAAAGACAAGATTGCGAAACCGTCTCTCATAT
Organism: Nitrososphaerota archaeon; assembly: GCA_003135575.1. Classification (GTDB taxonomy): domain Archaea; phylum Thermoproteota; class Nitrososphaeria; order Nitrososphaerales; family Gagatemarchaeaceae; genus Gagatemarchaeum. The sequence goes on along the minus strand of PLCG01000076.1, from coordinate 7,347 downwards.
CTGGTTGTTTTTCATAATCCACCACCAATTTGTCGACCAGGCTTTTTAATTCCTCCTGAATTGTCGTCGTTACGCTGCCTGGCTTGAAGTTGACAAGCGCCCTTGCTTGAATCGCAACCGTGTTGTCTCGCGTAAAGAGGTCTCTACCGCCAACCGATGGCTCCTGCAGGATTATGTCCTTCAGGCCCAGCTTGTTATCGGCTATCACATAAGCTATCTCGGCCCCGACTCGCCCGACTGTATAGGTGGAGCCGTGACGGAGCATTGCGCTCTCCAATCCCCTCACCGTTTCGATGTGGTCAATCATGAACGCGTTCGTAATCTTGCGATCGATGGTATCTAGATAGTGACCAGAGTATGAATGCATGCCGCTGAGTGCATAGATGGCTTCGGTGGGTGCCTCGACATATACGGTGGCGACCGAGTTGTCACTTCTGTAGACAATTGACAATCTCAGCCCGTCATAAGAAAGCAAAGAGACCGATTCGAAAGCGCCACGGTTTTCGAGTTGAAATGCTGGCGTATCGAAGCCGTCGTGGCGAAGCCTCAAGGTCTGCGTTCTGCCTGCGTAGTCGCTCACTGTGAACTCGACGTACGCGCCTCCGTAGTTGGTGCTCGAGCCAGGATATTTCGTGACCTTGCCCACGATTGTAAAGTCCTTGAGGGTGGAGAAGGGATTGTCTTGCACGATGTGTATCTGCAGATTGTCTCCTTTCACAGAAAAGTCCTTCACTATGACGCTGTCGGCGACCCAGCTCAGGTAAGCGGGATTAGTGAGCATGAAGCTTGGAATGCCTTTGAGCAAGGCGTCAAGCGGCAAGAGCTCAATCGAAATCGGGACAACATCCCCCGGGGCCGCCTGCCCCTCGGGCAGGGTGGGGCTGAAGTTCTGGCCGCCTTGATATACATAGTAGCTTATCATCTCATCATTTCCCTTGTGCACGATGACTTTGAAAGCGGTTGAATCAGATGCGACGAAGCCTGGGACTTCCTTCTCGAGGAAAGTCTGCTGGATGTATCGTTTGGTAGTGGCACCTCCGTATAGGTTCAGGTGGAGATTGTCATCTACTCGCGCTAAGATCGTCCCTGTTTCTCGGTAGCTGATCTCGTCTGCGGCCTCAGCGACATCCCCGTCACCGGTAGCGCTGTCCGCGACCTGCGCGAGCTCCGTGACCTTTTCCTTGATTGCTTCGGGGGTGAGACCCTTGGCCTTGAGGGCTTGGACCATGAGGTCTATTCGGTCCGACGTGAACGGAGCTAGGTCGCCGAAGGTCGAGGGGAACTTCTTGGCCAGCTCTTCGAGCACGAGTGTGGTCTCGTAGGCGGTGGCCGGAGAAGAGGTGCTTACGTCCTGGAGATAACCCTTGATTTTCGGCCATGCGTCGAGTAAATTCACTTTCGAGAGGAGACCTTCGAACTTCGGACCGAACCCGTCCTTTCCTGACGTGGCCACGATGAGAGATGTCACCGCCAGAGCCTCGCCGAAGAACTGGGCCCGCTGCTCCTTCGGATAGCTGCAATCCTGCGAGAGAGTGTAGAGCTGATAAATCTGTCCCGGAAGGGTCGCAGATGCGGCCTGGGCGCCATTCCCGGTTGCGATATACGTCTTAATTCCTGAGAGCCCGCCGAAGGACACGAAGTCCACCCCAGCAAGCTCCAGTCCTGCTGCCAAGGACGTGTAGTTCTTCATGGCCGCTGCCGCGAGAGTTAGGTTGTTGGTTCCCATGACCCTAGCGGCCAGCTGCGTTTCTAATTCCGACGTGTAGTTGTTGAGCCCTAGCGTGAGCCAGAATGGCGGGTTAGTCATATTCTGATTGAAGAACGACGTCCATTCGTTGGTGGATTGCGTGAAGCCGTAGACCGTGTTGGGAATTATGTGTAGGGTGGTGTTTCCCGAGGTCTTCAGCGCGGTGTCCCAATACTGCCCGTCGAGCAGGCTTCCACAAGTTGTCGAATTGGAGAAAGAGAGCGTCTCAAGCTGTGCAAGGGACATGTTGTCAAGATTGGTGTCAATTGATGTTGCAGATGTGAGACTACTGGTGATGCTTGAAGACGTGGTCCCAGAATCGAGATGTGAGTTTTGAGTGCCGAGACCTTGAATGGTGAAGTAGGCTGCGCTTAGGACAAGGTAGAGAATGAATCCAGCGATGAGGATTCCTAAGATTGTGCCTACGATACCCAAATCAAGATTAGAGCGAATTGGCGCTTATACGCGCCACGCCAATTCGATACAACTTCGTGAAGCCTCACATAGCTCTGGACGGACAGACACCGGCCCAAGCCGCGGGAATTGGAATCGAGAGAGGAAACAAGTGGATGAAGCTACTTGAGAGGTCGCTTGCGACCCAGTTGGAACCTTAGGTCTTCTAAACAATGCGAGTAAGGCCACAAAAACGAGAAAGACGAAGTTCAACAAGAACAAGATCAGCGAAATCCACACCATGTGTCTGTCCGCGTTTGGCGCCACCTGATGCACAAAAGCCGCGAACGCACCCGAGCCCGAGGCCAGTATCATCCAGATACCCAAAAAGAGAAACCTCCTATTCGTGCGTTCCGTTGCTGGAGTCGTCGGTTGCGTGGATACGAAAACGAAGATGAAGCCCGAGAATCCGAAGATAGCCAGATGGATGGTCATTAGGAGTCCCGCCATTTCGACGGAATTTACATATCCTAGTGGCCAAAGCGATGGCCAAGTAAGTAGCCCTAGGTATGATAGGCCATAGAGTATGACGAAGAACGCGGCTACCAGCAATATTGCCGTAAAGCCAAATGCGGCATTATCCCAAGACCTATGCAAGTTCGCAAGATATTCTCTGGCGTGAATTTAACCCTGCCATCACCCGTCGCGCAACACCGCTAAAATCACCCGACCGTGCAACTGAACCCTCGAGCCATCTCAATAAGAATATGAGTTGCCCCCCAACTTAGCTGCACGGGTAGGTTCTCTTGGCCGGCGTTGCGAAGGGCGGTATTCCTGTGACACTATTGGCCCTGCTGGTTCTGCTCGCCATCTTGATGGCCTCCAGCTTCATTCTGATTGAGTTCGTAAAACCGTCGTTGATTATGGGCGAGAACAATCTTGTGACAGGGGAATATTCCGTCACCTTCATACAAGTTCCCTCCAATTGTGAGAGCGGTCCGAACGTCTACGAAGACGGTGAGGCAGTACTTCTTGGAAATCAGACCAAGTTTGAATCGCCGCAGGGGGCAAGCGTCCCTATTGTTTTCCAAGTGAGGAACGGTACTTACTCCTATTGGGTCAGCTTTCCCATAAGCGACGTAAGAGGGAACCTTACGGTAAGTGGGTCACCCTTGACCGTCCAAATCAACTCTCCTGCCCCATGCCCTCCTGTGTCCATTAGGTGAATCTCGTCACCCGCCATGCTACGCGCTTTCAAATCACCTGAAGATGCAACAGAGCCCAGGACAGCGCCCGTACAGCATTTCTACAAAGTCCGTAAATAGAAGAAGCAGTTCGTCTATTGATTGACCAGTAGCGACAATGTAGATGGACGACCTGAATTGACTTTCTTTCTACCCGCAAGGAAGGCGGAGGACTAGAATTCAGTTGAGGAGTTACGACGCTTACTTGGTCACGGGACTAGCAATCCCGATTGTCTCGATTGTACTCGACGGATTGTTTACGTGGCTTGGGCTAACGGTTCCTGTTGAGCTGGAGCCATGGAGCGAAATCCTTTCGGTCGCTGCCCTGTTGTCCCTTTCCGTTTCTCCCGTCGCGATATACTTGTGGTTCGCACGAAGAAAGGTCATCGGTGCGCGGAGCAAATATTTCCTTGCTGTTCTTGCGCTAGTCTTCTATGTTGGATGGTTTGTGGTCACCGTTGCACTTCAATCCAGCAGTTCACCTGCATTTTCACTGGGCGATGTGAGCTTGATGCTGCCGCCGTTACTCCTGTTATTGTCGGGTTGGCTACTGTCTCGGCGGGATAGGGGTATCATTATCGAGGAACTTTCGGAAGCGCAGAAGCGACTACGCGACCTGATTTTCTACGGAGGTTTGCTTGCGGTGGGCCTGTCAATGCCGATAATCTACATTCTCACTTTTCCGCCTACAGACTACCTAAACGTATGGGCATTATTGATGTCAATTAGCCTCACTCCGCTCTCGATCTTCGCATTCTCGTCAACGGTTTGGAGGTTCGGAAAGTGGAAGCAAGTAAGCCTTGTCGCCCTGGAAATAGCGGAGTATGTCGGGGTGTTCATGATAGCAATCCATCTGCCCGAAAGGTGGATTCTCTCCTACTATGGCGTCCTCATCTATTTCGCTCCACCTGTCCTGTGCCTTCTCTCCGGCTGGACTCTGGGACATCTGCCTGGGCGGCACGGCTTGTTCGTTCCTCGAAACGCTTAAGAAACGTATTGCGGACGCGGTCTCGGGCACGTTTGGATTCACAATACATCATCCTCGCATTTGTCCTCACGCTGATCGGAGTATCCGGGGTCGTGCTCTTCAACGGACCAAAGACGTCTGCGGGAGACTCTTGCGTTTGCCTCATCCCGAGCCCCGAGAACTCTGCGATGCAGGGGACCGCCGGCATCCTGCTCATCTTCGGCGTCATGTTCATCCCGATTGGGATCCTCAAAGGAGGGTTGCCAGGTCGCAGGGCGGGTCCGCCGATGGGGCAGACGGTGGGGTCGGGTCGGACCTACAGCCCCGTATGGATCAGCAGCGGCGGGCAGCTGGTGTTCGGAGTCGCGCTCGTGGTCCTTGGGGTTGACGTCCTTGCCGTGCCCGGATATCTCGTATTCAACAGCTTTCCGATAATCGGCGGTGGGGTAGTGCTTGCGGCGCTGGGAGGAATCCTCGCCTTCCGAGGAAGCAGAACGAGGAAGCAAGAGTCATGAGCGCCTCAAAGAAAAAGGGCAAGCCCGGTAAGGTTGCTGCCTCAAAGAAGGCAAAGGCCAAGGTGACCAAGCCGAAGAAGGTCGAAAAGAAGGCGCCCGTTGTCGAAGAGAAGCCGAAGAAAGTAGCTCCAAAGGCAAAGAAGGTAGTGGAGAAGAAGGAGGCTCCTCCGAAGACGATCACAAAGGAAGCACCGGTGAAATTGGGGCCGGCGCCGACGCCGATGGTCACTACGAGGCTTGTCGATCCAGGCTCGATGCATCAGAGGGACGCGAGAGGGTTCTCGTTTGGAGAGCTGGCCTCCGCTGGCGTCCCCCTCAACGCGGCGAAGCATCAAGACATCTCTGTGGACATCCGACGGAGGAGCGTGGCGGAGCAGAACGTCGAGATGCTGAAGAGCTGGTACAAGCCCTCGGCGAAGAAGAAGTAGCGCGATTCCACAACTAGGCGAGGTTGCTCTTCCTGGCGTCATGGAAGAGATATTGCTGGGCGTATCCCGCATATTCCCCGAAGTAATCCCTCATAGAGGCGGAGATGCTCTCGTATGCGGCACCGGAGAGCCTCGTCTCTTTGGAGACGTGGGAGGTCAGTCGCTTGGCCATGTCCTTGTGGAAAAGCTTCGGATAGTACTTGGCGAGTACCTTGGCCATCCAGACATCGATGGGGAAGGCAGAGTCCTTCCCGCAGGAGAAGAGCAGGATGCAATCGGCGGCCTTCCTTCCGATACCTAAGAGAGTCTTCTCGCCCAGGAGTCTTTCCGTAAGGACCTCCTTCGCGCGCTCATAATCCAGGAGCTTCAGCTCGTCGAGGCTCACGTTCCCTGTGCTTACCTTCTCCGCCACGGACTTTACGAACCTCGCCCTGTACCCAAGCCCGCACGACGCGAGCTCTTCGCGGGACGCCCCAGCCAGCGCCTCAGGCCTCGGAAAGAGGGAGTATTGGTCCCCTTCGAACGTGACCTTCTCCCCGAACTTCTCGCAGATGTTCGAGATCATGAGCTTTATCCTCGGGATGTTGGTGTTTGTGGCGATTACGAAAGAGACCAGGCATTCCCAGACATCTTGCTGGATGAGCCTGAGGCCGTAGTAGCGCTGGATGGCCTCCGTGATCTGCGGGTCCTTCATTATCTTCGAATAGACGCGCTCAAGGTCGTCGTCAAGGCGGAAGTAGAGGCGCACTGAGTGGGACTCCAGATGCTCATCCCCCGAGACGCAGATCAGCGAGGACTCCTCTTGCCTTACCTTTATTGGTCCGTTTGGGAGGACGCCATACCACCACTCTCCCCTCTGGGCCCAGCGGAAGGCCTGGCCGCTGTCAAGGGTGTGTCCCAGGTCAAAGGGTAGGTTCGCGAGGTTCAGCCTGAACTCCAAAGGGGCTCCTCCATCCGCTCCAGCAGCGGCGCTCGTGGGATTAAAAGGGAAAGGAGGACTTCTTCTCGTCCTCAAGTAGTGCCAGTAGGTCTCTTTCTTTACTTCACGACTTTGGACAGCCGTTGGTCGACGTCAGACCAGTTGACGACGTTCCACCACGCGTCGATGTAGTCGGGGCGCTTGTTCTGGTACTTCAGGTANNGTACGCGTGCTCCCAGACGTCCAACCCAAGGAGGATGGGAAGTCCGGCAAGCTCCATGAAGTTCTGCTTCTCGACCTGCGTCATGACGAGGGAGTCCAGCTCAGAGTCGTAGCAGAGCAGAGCCCATCCAGACCCTTCGACGGCCTTGGCGGCGTCGCTGAACTGAGTCTTGAACTTGTCAACCCCTCCAAAGTCGCTGGTGATCTTGTCCGCCAGCTTCCCTCCAGGGCTGCCTCCGCCCTTCCCCGCGGCAGCCATGTTGGACCAGAATATCGAGTGGAGCTTGTGACCGTCGATGTGGAAACTAAGGTCCCTGAGCGTGCCCTTCAGGTCGATCTGCATCGCCCCTGCGCGTGCCTTCTCGAGCTTGTCGAGCGCTGTGTTCGCACCGGTGACGTAAGAGTTGTGGTGCTTGTCGTGGTGCAGNNCCGAGATGTGCGGCTCGAGAGCGTTGTAATTGTATGGTAGCGGCGGGAGAGTGTAGGTCTTTGCCATGTTGAAAGTACCCCGTTGTGGGGTTAAAGCCTTTGCTCGAGATGACGCCCTATCACTTCACTAGGGGCCGTCACTTTGAGTCCTCGATGTGGCGGGACACGACGTCTTGGACCCTGATGAACGGGATCTCGAACTTGGAGCAATACTCCGCGAGCTCGTTGTCTAGCGTGATCAGGGTGACCGACCCTTTCTGTGACGTCAGGAACTTCACGATCTCGGGGTCGGAAATCTTCACCCTCGAGTCCTCGTGGTCGAGAATCATTCTATGGACCGTCTGGCAGTCGATCCCCTTCTCCCGGAGCTCTTTTGCGAGGCCGCTGAGGTGGGCGTCGGTCATGTAGCGCATGTCCCTTTCACATCGAAATTCGCGATGAGCGGGAAAAACCTAGCGCTTCTTCGGCTTCTTGGGGGGCAGC
>PLCG01000064.1 GCA_003135575.1 Nitrososphaerota archaeon | reverse complement strand
CTGATCGAATGCGTGACCGGCGCCGGTTCCTTCTTCATTTTCGCCTCGCGAGCCATCGCCTCGATTCCGACCTAGGGGTTTTTACGTTCTTGCTCCGCATCCGGTGGCATGGTGGAATATCAGACCATCTCGGTCGTCGTAGAGAAGCCTATCGCCACGGTGAAGCTCAGCAGGCCCGATGCGCTCAACGCGCTGAACGCGAAGATGGCGCACGAGCTCGTGGTCGCGCTCGACTCTCTCGACGCCGACGACTCCGTCCGTTGCGTCGTCCTCACCGGAAGCGACAAGGTGTTCTGCGCCGGCGCGGACGTCAAGGAGATGGCCCAGCTATCCGCCGCTGAGATATCGATGGCGGACCACCTGCGCCCCGTCTGGGAGAGGGTCTGGAGGTTCCGCAAGCCAATCATCGCGGCCCTCAGCGGTTACGCCCTTGGCGGAGGCCTCGAGCTGGCCATGTGCTGCGACATCATCGTCGCCTCTGAGGGGACGAAGCTGGGGCAGCCCGAGGTCAACATCGGCATCATCCCCGGCGGAGGCGGGACCCAGCGCCTCACGAGGGCGGTGGGCAAGTACAAGGCCATGGAGATGATCCTCACGGGAGGGATGATGTCCGCGGACGAGGCGAAGGCGCACGGCCTCGTCAACCGGGTCGTCCCGACGGGGAGGTACCTGGAAGAAGCCACCAAGCTGGCGTCAGAGATCGCTTCCAAGGCGCCTCTGGCGGTCCGCTCCGCGAAGCAGGCGATCGCCGGGTCACAAGAGAGGGGCCTCTCGGAGGGAATCGAGCTGGAGCGCAGGCTATTCTATGAACTCTTTGGAAGCGAGGACAGGAAAGAGGGCATGAGTGCCTTCCTAGAGAAGAGGAAGCCGAACTTCTCGGGCAGGTAGACCTGGCCTTCCACTCAAGGCACGGCAAGCACGGGGATGTCGGAGGTCTCTATGATGTTCCTCGCAACGTTGCCGATGGCCCTAAGTCGGCTAAGGCCCCGGAACCCATGTATCCCTACCACGATGTAATCTACACCCTTTGATTTCGCCATCTTGAGAATGACCTTCTCGGGATCTCCGGCCTCGAATACGGCTTCGCAGTCTATTCCGGCCGCCTTGACTCTCTTCACCAACGGGCCAACAGTCCGCTGAAACATGTCTTGATAGTAATGCTCGGGAAGAGCGTCTCCGTGGAGGTCGCGGTACTTCTCGGGAACGGAATTCTTCTTCACGACATATGTCAAGATAATCTTTGCCGAAGTGGCCCGAGCTAGTTGGGTTGCGCTTTCGACTATCTGCCCCGCGTGAGGGTGCTCGTCAACCGCGACGAGTATTTGCTTCATGAGCGTAACGAGCTTCGCTCATCATATACGGCTTTGACCTCACCTGTGCGGTCCCCAACTTCACCGGAAAGCGAAAACGGCTTGCGGCTAGGGCACGGCGACCACTGGAATGACCGATTTCTCGATGACGTTCCTTGAAACGCTGTTGATGGCCCTCAGGCGACCCCAGTAGCGCAGCCCGCGGGTCCCCACCACTATGTAGCTCACGTTCCTTGCTTTCGCAGTCTTGAGGATCTCCTTTACCGGGTCCCCCACGCCCGTTATCCCTTCGACCTTCACGCCTGCTTTTGTGATGTACTTCAGGAACGGACTAACCGTCCGCTGAAAGACGTCCGCATAGAAGTGCTCGGGTAATTCGTCTCCGTGCTCATCGCGATAGTTCTCCGGGACATGCCTTTCCTCCACCACGAAGATCAGCAGAATCTTTGCTGAGATCTCCGTTGCAAGTCGGACGGCGCACTCAACTATCTCCTCCGCGTGAGGGTGCTCGTCGACCGCTACGAGGATTTGTTTCATTACGATTCCAAACCCCCGCGAATATTTAGGGGTTGGGGCGACATGGCTCTCGCGCGGGACCAATGGAGTTCGCTCTCCTTGCCACCCTGAATCCCCAGCAAGGCTTATCTCAGGAACGCCGGCGGGCCCGCACCAAGGCTTGGTTCTCTATCGGCGTGCGAACAGGCAGTATGTGGCAATGTCTCGCGATGAGGTCTGGCATTTCCTTCGATCTCAGCGCAGGGTCTACCTGGGCTTCGCGATGGAGAATGGCTACCCGCACGTCACGCCGATCTGGTTCGTCATCGTCGGGGAGACGGTCTACATGCGCGCCCAGGACTACAAGGTGAAGGTCGGGCTCGCAGCGAAGGGGAAGGCCTGCGTAGTGATAGACGACGGGGACAAGTACCGAGAGCTGCGGGGCGCGGTGATGTGGGGCCGGTCGAGGATTATCACCGAGAAGAGACTGATCGCAAAGCTCACTGAGCTCTTCGAGGCGAAGTACTCCGACCGCCAGTGGAAGGCGGACGAGATGCCAAAGGACTGGGTGAAGGAAAGGAGCGGAGAGAAGCGGGCCTTCATCGAGTTCGTCCCCGAGAAGGTAGACTCCTGGGACAACCGCAAGGTGTAGCGCGGCCGAATCCTACTTTTGCTTCCAGACCTCGTCCTCGACCCTCTCGAGGACGTTCGCGTATCGCGCCACGTTGAAGAGGTAGGTGGACAGCCTGTTGAAGTAAGGGACCATCTCCGGGTTTATCTTCTCCGCACGGCTGAGCGCGACGACCTTCCTCTCTGCCCTCCTGCAAACCGCCCTGGCAAGATGGAGCGCCGACGAAAGCTGGCTCCCNNCTCGGTCTCCTTCTTCTGGATCCTGGGGACGCGGGCAGCTCCCTTCGCAGAAAGCTCTGTGGCGAGGTCAGCCCCGGCGGTGAAGAGCTCGGCCTGGATGCGCTTGAGCGGCTTCGAGATCTCCTCGTGCTTGCAACCGGCGAGCGCGACCCCCAAGCAGGAGTTCAGCTCGTCGATCGTACCGTATGCGTCGACGCGGGGAGAGTCTTTGGGCACGCGGCTGGCTCCGTAGAGGCTTGTCTCGCCCTTGTCTCCGCCTCTTGTGTACAAGAATGGTCAGACCTCATCTCGGTAATCAATATATTTAGGCTTGGAGTTTTTGCAGTTTTTGGCAGCGAAGGGATATATCCTAATCTTTCTGAGACACTTGTCCTGAGGGATATAGACGCCACCAGGACCAACTAAGGACGAGCCCGTTCATCTCTTCACTCCGCAGGAGGCGATGCGCATGCTACCGGACATCAAGATAAAACTAAAGTCAATAATGGAAAGGAAGAGGGTCGCAGACACGCTCAGGGACGAGGTCGAGCGCTTCAGCCTCGTGGGGTTCGAGGTGTCTGAGGCAAGGCAGAAGACCGAGCAGCTCGATTTCATCGTGAAGGACCTCATGTCCACCATCTCGGAGCTCGAAGACCTNNGCTCAGGGACATCGACACGGGGCTCCTGGACTTTCCCGCAAAGCGCTTCGGCGAGGTGGTCTACCTCTGCTGGAAGTACGGGGAGGCGGGCGTCGAGTTCTGGCACACGCAGAACGAGGGCTTCGCCAGCCGCAAGCAGATTAACGCGCAAATTGTCTCGCCCTGATCGCCTCAGCTAAGGTTTACTAGTGGGATTTGGCGGGCGGCAGAGGATAACCTTGCCCACCTCGCATCCACCCGAAGCTGGCGACCAGGCGCCTGATTTCACGCTGCCGTCGTCGAGCGGGAAGAACGTGAAGCTCAGC
>PLCG01000051.1 GCA_003135575.1 Nitrososphaerota archaeon | reverse complement strand
AGTCTGAGGATAGAGTTTCAGGAACGGTTTCTTGACGTATGGGTCTTTCTTTCGGTGTTTGTTCCGATAGACCGAGAAAGCCACCTCGCAAGCCGAAAGTATGTACTGGGAATGAAGAGCGTATTGTTTGAGACGTGGGTAGGCGAGCTCAATAAGGTGAAACCTGCTCCTGACTTTTTCTCCTTGGTGCGCCCTCTCGTGTTCTAGAGCAATTCTAATGGCGTCGTTACACATCAGTCTGAAATNNGAATATTGGATACTCTGAGTCCTGACCAGTAACAATGGCAAGGAATTAGGTTTCGCTATTTAGTCGCCCACGTACATAACAAAAGACTCAAAGAGAGCCCGTAGCGCCGAAGGGCTTCTTCGCTCATGGTCCACAGGGTAGCGGGTCTGGATGAGAATCTCTGTCATTCCGACAAGTGCGGGCTAGAGTGCATCAAGGACTGCCCCGTGAACATCAACGGCGAAGAGTGCATAGTTCTCGGCGGGGACAAGCTCGCCATTATCTCCGAGCAGCTCTGCATAGGATGCGGGATATGCGTCAAGGTCTGCCCCTTTGACGCGATCACGATCCTGAACCTCAGCGAGGAGCTGCAGGAGGAGAAGATCCACCAGTACGGGGTGAACACCTTCCGCCTCTACCGCCTGCCCACTCCGCGCAAGGGGCAGGTGGTGGGGCTAGTGGGGAGGAACGGGACGGGCAAGTCCACCGCCCTTCAGATACTTTCTGGCCAGCTCGTCCCGAACCTGGGGCGCTACGACCACCCGGCGACGTGGGACCTCATCCTAGGGTACCTGAGCGGGAAGGAGCTCAAGGAGCATTTTGAGAAGGTAGCGGCCGGCGAGGCGAGGATCTCGCTGAAGCCCCAGGCCGTGTACCGCCTCCCTGAGGTCTGGAAGAAGGACGTCTCCTCCCTGCTTACGAAGATGGACGAGACGGGGGAGAAGGACATGGTCGTGGAGACGCTCGGGCTGGGCGAGGCGCTCGAGAAGAACGTGGGGGACCTCAGCGGCGGCGAGCTCCAGAGGGTCGCGGTCGCCGTGGCCTCGCTCAAGGACGCCGACATGTACCAAANNACGCCGACATGTACCTCTTCGACGAGCCCTCCTCTTACAACGACGTCTACCAGAGGCTCGCCGTCTCGAAGCTGGTCAGGTCGATCGCTGAGAAGGGCAAGTACGTCCTCCTCGTCGAGCACGACATCACGTTCCTCGACTATGCCAGCGACTACGTGCAGATCGTCTACGGCGAGCCGGGGGTCTACGGGATAGTGTCCAACCTCTACCCCTCGCGCAGCGGGATCAACGCGCTCCTCGACGGCTTCCTGCCGCTTGAGAACACGAGGTTTAGGGACAAGAGCGTCACGTTCGACGTGACCACGAGCGTGGAGACGGTCCAGTCCGAGGAAGTGATCGCCAGGTACGGGAACCTGAAGAAGAAGTTCTCTGGCTTCGAGCTCGAGGTCACCGCGGGAGAGATAACCACGGGCACCGTCTTCGGCGCGATAGGGGCGAACGCGCTGGGCAAGACCACCTTCCTCCGGATGCTCGCCGGCGAGGAGAAGCCAGACTCGGGGGAGGTGAGCCTGGGCGTCAAGATCGCCCTGAAGCCGCAGTACCTGAAGGCAGACTACCCCGGCACGGTCCAGGAGTTCATCAACGAGAAGGTTGGGAAGGGGTTCGACGACACCAACCTCCAAGCATACCTCGCAGGTCCGCTGAAGATGGAGAAGCTGTTCCCGCGCAACGTCTCGGAGCTCAGCGGAGGTGAGCTGCAGAAGCTGGCGATAGTCTCCACGTTCGCGGCGGAGGCCGACCTCTACGCGCTCGACGAGCCGTCGGCGTTCGTGGACGTCGAGGACAGGTTCGTGATTGCGAAGGCGATGGGGAGGCTCGTGAAGGCGCGCGGGAAGAGCGCGGTGATAATCGACCACGACATACAGCTGCTCGACCTGATCTCCGACAGGATGCTGGTGTTCACCGGTGACCCCGGAAGGAAGGGGCTGGCGACCGCTCCCCTCGGGAAAGAGGAAGGCATGAACACGTTCCTAGGAGAGATAGGCCTCTCGTACCGGAGGGACGTGAAGAGCGGGAGGCCCAGGGTGAACAAGCCCGAGAGCAAGAGGGATCGGGAGCAGAAGGAGAAGGGCCAGTACTACTACGCTGCCAGGGCGGGGCAGCCCATTGGCGAAGACGAAGAGGAGAGGGAGGCTTGAGGCCTTCGTCCGGACCCGGCGATAGGTGAGCGACGCCACGAAGCTGTCAAGGTGGGGGGAGCTCTCGGCCTTCGAGAGCGGCATCGACGTGATCGGCGACATCGCGATCGTGAAGCTCCGCCCTGGCGTGAAGGGGGACGAAGGCGCGCTGGCGAAGGCCATCCTCGACGAGATGAAGAACGTGAGGTGCGTCTACGGCCAGGAGGGCGGTGTAGAGGGCGATTTCCGCCTGCGCAAGCTCAGGCACCTCGGCGGAGAGGCCCGCACAGAGACCACCCACAAGGAGAACGGCCTGCGGCTGAAGCTCGACGTGGAGACCTGCTACTTCTCCCCCCGNNCGGAGAGGGTGCGCATCGCGGAGCAGGTCGCTGAAGGCGAGAGGGTGCTCAACATGTTCGCGGGCGTCGGTCCTTACTCGATACTCATCGCGAAGAGGACCAAAGTGTGGAGCTGCGAGCTCAACGACGCCGCCTTCAAGTACCACGTCGAGAACAACAAGCTGAACAAAGTAGAGAAACGCGTCGAGATGATCGAGGGGGATGCCATGGCGCTGCCGGAGAAGCTGGAGACCGAGGGTCGGTTCGACAGGATCCTCATGCCACATCCCTCGCAATCGAACCTTTTCCTACCGGCCGCGGTCTCGATGCTCAAGCCAAAAGGGGTGATCCACTACTATAGGCACATGACTGGGGAGGACGCCGACGAGGCTCAGCTAAACCTCAGGAAGGAGCTGGACCCGATCGCACTGGGGATTGCCGTCGTTTCAGTCCGGAAGGTCAGGCTGATCGGCCCGAGGTATGTTGAGCTAGTGGCCGACCTGAAGAAGCCCTAGAACGGTAGTTGTTGGCTGTACCGGTAGAGGTGGATTATCACCGAGAAGGTGATGAAGATCACGCCGAGCTCGAAGAGGGCGATGCTGTTGAAGCCGCTCGCGACCGCCTGGACCGCAAAGACATTCATTATCACCTGGACCGCGATGAGCAGGAAGAGTATCGCTGTGAGCCATTCCCTCGAAAGGAACGAGAGCGAGGTGGGCTGGAGCGCCTTCCTCACCTTCTCCTTGGCGTTGAGGAAGTTGATCACCGAGTAAGTGAGGCCGAAACAGACGGCGGTAAGCACGAGCATTGACCCGAAGTAGAGGGTCGGAGGGACGTATAGACGGCTCAGGGTATTGAGCGACGTGTCGGGGCTGACGTAGGCGCCCCACGATGTCGTCACGAGCACTTGCCCGATGCTTGTGATGCCCAGCGCGGCGAAGAACGGCCGGTCCTTCCAGGACATCTTCTTCGAGGTGTCGACGAACGGGACGACCGCGAACATGAGGAGCAGCAAGACGGGGATCAGTCCCGCCATCGTGAACTTGTCTAATTCGGTGCGGAGCAGGGCGTATAGGCTTGTCAGGTACCATTCGGGGATCGTCAGTGAACCGGCTGCTGGGCTGTAGGCGGTGCCGAGCTGGACGGGAAAGAGCGCGCCTATGACGAAGATGCCACCCATCACCGAGGCGACGACGGGCAGGTCGAAGACGAGGTATCTAGGGAAGTGGAAGAACGTGAGGAGGAGCATGACCATTGGGAGGATGAAGACGTGAGCCGCGAATAGGCGGAGGATGAAGTCGCTGAAGCCCGCGCCGAAGGTGGCGAGCCTGATGGCCGATCCAGTAACGGGTCCAATCGAGGGAGACGAGTTAGCCAGTGAAGCACCTATCTCTATTGCGAGGCCGGCGCGTTGGTTGAAGATGATGTCGTACCCGGTGAACGCCTCGAGCACCGTGATGAGGCCGAATATCATACCTGTCACCCAGATTACCTCGTTCTTGATCTTGAACCTCCCGCTGAAGTACTGGTAGTAGAGGTGAAGTGCGGCGAGGAGGATCATCGCGTTAGACGCGGTGTAGTGGATGTCTCTCAGGAACCAGCCGTATGGGATCGTGTTCGTGATTGCGGCGACGCTAGTGAAGGCGCACNNGTTCCCGCAACCGGGAAGGGTCGGCTCGTAGTAAATCATGAGGAGCCCTCCTGTGATGCCAAGAAGAAGGAAGACCAGGCCGGTGAGCACGCCGAGGAAGCCCAGCGGGCTGACGAACTTCTTGGGGAAGGTGAACTTGAGCCCGAAGAACACGGTCCTCTCGAATCTGTCGACGATGTAGATCCAGAGCTTCTCTATCATGTTCGGGGGGGAAGGTGGTGGCTTGGCAGCAGCAGAAGGTGCGGACGGTGGGCGAGGGGCCATTGGCGCCATGGGGGCCGCGCCCGCTGGACGAGGGGGCATGGGAGCCATGGGTACGCCCGGGCGCGGCGCGGGCGGGAGGGTGCTCGCTCCGGTCGAAGGTGGCGCGGTCGCGGGAGAGCCTGGTGCAGGGGTCGAACCAGGCCTCGGCGGCGTCGGGAGGAGGGACTTTTTCTTCTCGTCGGGCTTGCTCCNNACCGCCGGTGAAGGCCCCGGTGCTCAGCACGTTCCTCCCGTAGCCGATGACCCCGTTATGGTCGACGTCCCAAACCGGCGGGACGACCTGAAGGTTTCCTGCGGCATCGGTTCCTAAAGTGAGGAGCGGTATCGCGTTGGTGGGGGCGGGCTGCACTTGCGCCGGTCCCAATGTCGCTATGCCGACAGGCTTGCCGTCCTTTCCGATGCTGTAGGCACTACCGTGGCAGGGGCACTCGTAAAGCTGGTGCGTCACTGCGCCTGCGACATATCCGTTCTCACTAGCGCTCGCTGATTGAGTGGGATTGTAGTTGGGGCTGCACCAGAGGTGTACGCACACCTTGCTGAAAGCGACGAAGTCGCTCGCGCTCTTGCTCGCTCCGCCGAGCTCCGTAGGGAGCCGTATCAATTCGTACTTGACAAAGGTGTTGGTGTTCTGCCCGTCAAGGTTGGGATCGCCTGATGAGGGGTAGGTCATCGACCAACGGCTGTTGGGCGGGAACGTCGCGAGGTCGTTCACGTTGACCTTCTGGCCGGCGGCTTTCCCGTTGCCCAAGGGCTCAGCCTGGGGCAGATTGTCAAGGATTATCGTTTGGGGTTTGACCGAGACTGCATTGCCCGACACCGAGGCGGACAGGAATGTGCCGAAGGGCACGTAGGGCGCAAGTGTGAGCAGCCCTCCGACCACCGCGATAAGCGAGAGGAACTTGCGCCTGGACGACTGCTTCGGAGGGCCAGAGGCCGGGCGCGAAGGCGGAGGAGGCGGGGGCGGCGCGCTGTTGGTTATCTTGTCAGACATCTAAGCCTCGGACCTCCTGAAGTTAGGGCGGAAGGAGGCAACTCCTAGGTTTGCATCCCAATCATCTTTGACAGCTACATCCTGCGTCGTGAAAAATACCAATATGGTTGCTGCCGAGTTCAACCACACCCTAATGCCGTTTTTAAGTTATACCACGGATTAGGCTCCTCGTTAAAATTTTATTACCCCTCGATTCGTGACTCTGCATCAAGCAATGAGTCAGCCGAAGGGTTCGGTCGGGGTCGCCCTGACGATATCCGTGATAATCATCATCGCAGTCACTTCTGTAGGCTACTACCAGTTCGTCTACTGTGCCACGGCTTCGTGCACCAATATCACCACGACGTCGTCGACCACCGGCGGGCCCACCTGCGTTCCTCCCAGCTGCGTAACTATCTTGATCAACTACGGCGCGGCGGCCCTGACGACGACAGCCTACACCCCAGGCGTGGCGAGGCTCGTGATAGGCGTGAACAACACGTTCCAGGTGCTGAACAACGACTCACAGAGCGGCGGCGTCCCCCACTCGCTGACAGCGAAATCCTGCGCGACGGCAGGGCAGCCGTGCCCGTTCGACACCGGAGTCATCAGCTACAACGTCACAAAGGGACCGTTCACGATACCGACGCCTGGCACGTATCCCTACTACTGCGTGGTCCACCCAAGCACGATGATCGGCACGATCGTGGTGGTCGCCGGCTCGGGCGTCGCGCCCCCAAGCTCCAGCACGACGACGAGCTCCTCAGGGAGCGCTTCGACGTCGCATAGCGCGACGGGCACCGCGAAAGGCGTCTCGGTCTCGATCCCGAACGGGGCGAACAGCCCATCGAACCCTCCAGGCTACGCGCCTGCCACAGTGACAGTAGTGGTGGGAGTGAATAACACGATCACGTGGACCAACAACGACGTGGCCGCGCACACGGTGACCTCGGCGACAATCCCCACGGGTGCCACGAGCTTCAACTCCCAGATCATGGCCGCGGGCAGCACCTTCTCGGTTACGCTCACCGTCCCGGGGACCTACCAATACGTCTGCAGCCTTCATAACTGGATGAAAGGTACGGTCATCGTCAAATCCGGATAGGCCCTAGCGCTCACTTACGAGAGGGAAGCGTCGACCGAGCCCTCGCCAGCAGTTTCGCGACTCTTGTAGGCTCAGGCATGCCTCCCTGGAGCGTGAAGGCGTCCAATACGCGCTTCGCATCCAGCTCACTGATGTCTGCCGTCCGCACGTAGGCCTTGTACCCTGTGTGAAGCAGTATCGCGGTCCGGCGCCCCAGCTTCCTGTAGCTGGCGATGCGCTCCTCGGGTTCCCGAAAGTTTCGCCTGATCGCGTCCTCGATCCCCTTCGTCTCGTTGTAGGTCAGGCACACCACAGGGAGCCCCGAGCGGCGCGCGAGCTCGTCGAGGTCTATGATGTTGTAGCGGCTGATGATGCAGCCGGAAAGGATGATCAGGTTGATGTCGTCCCGCTTTAGCCTGCGACACATCCTCAGCACCGAGCCGGTGGCGTCGTCGCCTCCCACGGTCGCGGCCCCGAAGACAAAGCCGTCAACCACGAGGTCGGTCCGCATGACGACCCCCGCGAGGGTGGACTTGCTCGCGCTCGGTCGAAAGCTCTCGGCGATTCCCAGCGCCCGAATCGCCTTCTTCGTGGCGTGAAGGGGCAACGAACCGGTCAAGCAGCAAGGAAAGCCGGAGCTGATTTAACGGTATTCCGTGGCGGATGAGCGAGGCTCAGTCAAATGCCTTCTCTTCATAATCAAAGTCGTAACTCTGATACATCATTGCCTCGATGCGCTGACCGCGGCTCGGGATATAAGAACGCAATTCTGTCTTCGTTCAGATGAACAGGAGCGCTTCGTCGAAGGGGTTGACGTTTGCCAAGAAGTCTCTCAGTGCGAAGAGCGGCACGACAGGGACTCCCTTCACGACGCGCGTGCCGTTGTCGACCATGGTCAGGAGCATCGGGAGGATCCCCTTCTTTGGCGCATCCAGGCGCGTCTTGAAGTGCATGGTGCGCTCCGCTTGCGCGAGCGCCAGCCTCTCGAGGGTGGCCGTGCCGACGGACCGCTTCCAGTGCTTGCAGTCTATCGAGAGGCCCATCGTCGGGGATTCGGCGAGCAGGTCGAGCTGTCGGCGCGGCTTTCTCAGCATGACGTTCTTCTGGACGGCGTAGCCCGCTGCCGAGACAGCCTGGGCGCAGAACTCCTCGAACTCAGACCAGGTGAGCCCTCTCGAAGCGGACTCGGCATCGTGGCCTGCCTTCACCCGGGCCAGCGCGGCGAGGACAGCGAGGTGGCTTTGATCGACGCCTAGCTCCTCAGACAGGCGCAGCATCTCGCGGGTGAGGGGCCCGCCGTCGCTGCGAGTCGATCGCTCAGTCATGGCGCTCCCTCTATCCGACGAGCCCTATCCCGACCTTGAGCTGAGAGATCGGCTGCACCTCCACCGCCTTCACAAGTTCGCCGAACTGGAAGAACTGGTGCGCGTTGTTGTAGTCGGTCTTCACCGTGCCCACCTGCGCGGCCGCGTAAGTCGAGTCGCTGAACCTCACGACGTAGCTGATGTACGCCGACTTGCTGTCGGAGTCGACCGAGATAAGAGTGGCATTCGCCGTCCTCACCGAGCCGGCGAAGTTCTGGATTCCCAGGGCGAGGTGGCCCTGCGTCCCGTTCACTGCGTAGAGCATCCGGTC
>PLCG01000090.1 GCA_003135575.1 Nitrososphaerota archaeon | reverse complement strand
GCTAGCGGGCAACCTCACCCAGAGCGGGGGGCAGTCTGTGACTGAACACCTTACCATCCAGTCCTACACATTTGGAATCAGTCCGGGCTCGTGCGCTTGCGCGCAACAGATCTTGGAGATCTTCTTGCTCAATCCAGGGCCTGCGCTGACAAAAGTCAGTGCGGTCTACTTCGACGGAGTCCTGATGACTCTCAATCTGAACCCCCCTACAACGGATGCGCTCCTCTCGGGAATAAACAACAACTACTTCCCTGTGCCTTCAGCGACAACGATGTCTTCTGGGACGGCTTTGAAGATGAGCTTCTCCAGTGCTGCAGAGTTTACTTCGTACGCGGTGACGAATGTAGGCCAAATCGTTATCACCTTCAGCTCGGCAGTCACCTACGGGTCAGGGCACACGGTCAAGGTCATCAGCTCGACCGGTGCAACAAACGTGTTCACCGTAGTTTCTGGAATCAGCGGCTGAAGGACCGAAGACAGTCTCAATCTCGAGAACCGTTTAGGCGGTTTGGGGTCGAGCACAAATGGTGAGAGTAGCCCACGACTAAACAGACGTCGCCCTTGGAAAAAACACGAAGGGAGCCGTGAAAACGCCATGAAAATGCGGGGTAGAATTATATCCGGTTCCCTTGGACTCTGACATACGTTATCGGCCGTCGCCCCATTCGCGCACAGGTTCGTCGCGTTTGGAGTCATTATGCTTCTCGCCGCCAGCGGAGTTCTCGCTATCGTGTCGTTCCCAGCCGCGCACGCCGCAGGCGCGAGCACTGTCGGAACGACAGCGAACCAAAACGGTCTGGGCTATTCTTCCGACTATTACACTTGCGGAGCCAACGGTAGATTCTGGGTCTTCTACAACGACGGCGCGAGTTGGGGGTGGAAGTCGAGCACTGACGGCCAAACATGGTCCTCTCGGCTTACTTTCACCAGCTCGGTTCCTCCACCCTCCACGGGAACAAACGACTTGGGGTTCTACTGCTCTAGCTGTTCGGTCTACTACGCGGGGGGAGCCCAGAGTTCAGACACTCACTTTTACTACAACACCGGCACTCTCAATTCGGACGGTACGATAACTTGGGGCACCGAGTCTGCTGTGTCGACGCTCGGAGATCTTGTAGGTTACACTTCGATCACGCTTGACAGCAACAGCCACGTTTGGGTGGCCCTCCTAAGCCAGAATCCTGGTGGTGGCGGTCCGTATTACAACGAAGTATACGAATTGACCTCCGGATGGACTCCATCTCTCACACTGACTTTCACCGCCTACCTGCCCATCCCCCAGATAGTGCCGCTGACGCTGGGCAAGATGGTTCTCTTATATGGCACGGGCCACATTGCGATAGGCACTGAAACCTGGAGTGGATCGACGTGGTCCGTCGGGCCATCGACCTCAGCCACGAATTACGTCCCTCAATTCTCCACCGCGGTCACGATTGGCGATACGGTGGAGTACTGCGCCTCTGACCAGGCTCACGTCTACTATGTCACTCTCCCCTACGGAGGTTCCTGGTCCTCGGCCTTGACAATAGCGACCGCCGCCGCCTGCTCCGCAACTACCGACGGAGCTTTGATTTTAGGCTTCTTCTACGTGAATAACCCGGGAACGACGATCAGCTACGTGCAATCGAACAACGCAGGCACGAGCTTCGCGTCTGCGGTGACAATGTCTAATGCCGAATCGAGCGTCGGATGGGTCGGCGCCGCTCTTGCCGTCTCGAGCAATCCCGCGAAGCAGACGATGGTCGTTTGGGTATCTGGAGCTGGTCCCACCTACTCCGTGAGGTTTGCCAACATCGCGACCTCCCCTACCATCTCAGAACAGGTGACTATAGCGCCGGCCAACGGAGGCCCTGTTGGGACTGCGACCGTTTCAGGATGCCACGTCTCACCNNCCCAATGGACGGGGCGTCCCACGTCCTCGGAGCCGACCCGTCTTGCGGCATCACTTTCACCGTCCCAGCGGACACTCAGTATACGCGGTATCGCTTCCCCGGCACCTCGGCCACGTGGAGCTACGGAACAGGGTCAGGTTCAAGCGAGAGCAAGAGCAACAGCATCTACTACCAGTTTGCGTTCACGGCTTCATATTCGGTGAGCGGAGGGACTGGTACGCCTCCCCCACCAACCTTGACCTCCACGCAGAGCGGAAGCCCGTTCTCGACGCCTTTGACAATGTCGCCAGTCACCTACTGGCTGGACAGCGCCGCTTCTTGGAACGTCCCCCCAACCATTTCTAGCGGGTCTTCAACCTGGTCGACCCCCCTCAGCTCAGGAACCGTCTCGGGACCCACGACAATTCAATTCGTCTACTCACCGTCGTCGTCCTCTGTGTCTTCAACCGTTTCGACATCCGTCTCGTCTTCTGTCTCGTCCTCCGTGTCCTCCTCTGTCTCTTCTACTGTATCTGCCTCAGTCTCGTCGTCTGTGTCATCATCTGTCTCGTCCGCGGTTTCGACATCAGTCCGGTCATCGGCATCGTCCTCCGTATCCTCTTCCGTGTTTACATCAGTCTCCTCCTCTGTCTCCTCGTCAGTATCAGCGTCCGTCTCGTCGTCAGTCTCCTCCTCTGTATCCTCGGCAAATGCGNNAACGGTCACGAGCGCTGCTCTGGTCCCGACCTCGTCCTCTT
Source organism: Nitrososphaerota archaeon (assembly GCA_003135575.1). Lineage (GTDB taxonomy): Archaea > Thermoproteota > Nitrososphaeria > Nitrososphaerales > Gagatemarchaeaceae > Gagatemarchaeum. The sequence continues at coordinate 15,131 of PLCG01000090.1, read as the reverse complement.
TGACGTGTGACCAAACGCAGGTCCAGGTCGGACAGAAGATCAACTGCGATGACATAGTTTCCACCGCCGACCAGGGAATCCCAAGTGGCAGCGTCACTTGGACATCGAGCGGCGGCGGGACATTCTCCAAGCAGACTTGCGACGCTTCCAAGAACGGCCAAGTCGACTGCAAGGCGCAATACACTCCCTCCGCGTCAGGCACGCAGACATTGACTGCAACCTACGGAGGGGACGCGTATCATGCTCCGAGCAGCGGCAAGTTCACGGTATTTGTTGGAAAGATGACCAATTCAGGGGCAACGTCGACTTCGGTCACTTGCGACGACTCCTACGTTCAAGTTGGACAACACACGACCTGCCATGCAACTGTCACGTCGGCCGACGGAAAGACCCCCGGGGGTAGTGTAAGCTGGACAGCCGACGCCTCCGGCAGCTTCTCGCACATCCAGTGCGGAGGTGCGCACGGCGATTCACAAGACAACAATGGGAATTTGAGCTGTCAGGCAGATTACACTACGAATGCTCCCGGTCACCACGTGATTACGGCGGCCTATTCCGGCGACGGTACCCACACGGCGAGCAGCGGAACTTTCGATGTCTTCGCCCAGAACAAGAGCGACCTCTCCCAGCAGGCCGCCATAGCCTTGCCCGCTGGTGCGCTTCTAGCGGTGGGGCTCTCGGTGGTCGTTTTGGACGCCAAAGAGCGGTCCAAGAAGCAAAGCAGCGCGTAGATAGGGGCAAATTCCGAGACTTCCGAGCTGACTTTTGGAGGTGCTGGGTCCTCCGGACCGGGTCGCCCGGTTTAGACATCCAGAGAGCAGCTCTAGTTGACTTCTTAGCTAGACCTTAATCTCTGCCGTCGAACATGCTGCATTGAGCTCGAACTGGACCGAGGCTAAGATAAAGGACGCATACGGGAGCTCGAAGGCGACTGGAACCTCGGAAAAGGCGAGCAAGAATAACTCGGTCGAGTTTGCACGTCGAATAAGTTGTTCCGGCCCGTTATATATACTGAAGCACTCCTTTCTGGATATGAAGTTCACAAGACGAAGAGCGGTCTCGCCAATCATAGCGACCCTCCTCTTGATTGCTATCGCAGTCGCGGCTGGTATCATAGTTTATGTTTTCACCAACAGTATCGCAGGGAACCTCACCCAATCAGGGGGGCAACAGGTATCCGAGCAGGTCTCCGCTGATGCTTACACATTCATCCTTGTGGCGCCGACATGCACCGGCTTAACCGCCGGACATGTCCCCTGCATCCAGGTGGTGCTTAGGAACGTGGGTTCATCGACTGTAACGATAACGGGCATCTATGTAGACGGTAATCTCTGCCAGACGGGAGGCGCGACTTGTGTAGCCGCGCCATTTTTCACTGATCCTGGGTCTGGGGCCTGCACCACTGGGACTGGGGCTCTTCCAGCAGCTGGGTATGTATGCCCCACCGGTAGCTACGCCACAACCTCTCTCGACTTGAACGGCGCTGCGATGTCGGCTGGGACTTCCCACTTGATCAGAGTAATAACGGCCGATGGCGGAACATTCACATTCTCGGCTTTGGCAGGGAGGTCGGGCTAAACATGAATTTCGAACGACGGAAGGGGGTCTCAGTGATTATTGCGACTCTGTTGCTTATCGCAATAGCAGTTGCCGCTGGAATCATCGTCTATGTCTTCGTCAACGGTCTCGCTGGAAATCTGACTTCAAGTGGCGGGGGGCAAACTACCGAGAGACTTCAGATGCAGTCGTTCAACTTTCAGCTTACTCCGCAGACCTGTGCATGTGTGGGCCAGATTCTCCAGGTCTTCATGATTAACTCTGGTTCTGCTTCAACCACAATCAGTGCTGTCTACTTGGACGGCGTTCTGCTTGCTGTCACGACCATCCCTGACACTGGCACTCACTTGATCAGTGCAATCAACACCAACGCGTACACTGCTCCGTCGACTACGCTCGTCAACGACTTCACAGTTACCTGTACCGGCACTAACGGAGCCGCCTCCTCTCTCTGTTTTACAGCAACGACAGCAAAGACAACCTACGCGACCGGTGACGTTGGCCAAGTCGTTATCCCTATCAGCCCTGCAGCGGTAGCAGGAACTAGCCACACAGTTAAAGTGGTAAGCACGACAGGCGCGACATACGTCTTCTCTGTGACCGCAGGCAGAGTAGGCTAGAGAGTCGGCCTTTTTCGCGATCTTCATTCGCCTGTACGCTTGCTCGCGCTCTCCGAAAATTGCCCTGGCTTCTTTGAGACGCGCTGATTTCTTCGCATCGCATGGATTCCTGCTCTGGATTCCAATGACTGGTATAGCTAAAAGGAGCCTACCGAGTCGGACTTTTCAGATGAGATTATCGAATCTGGTTCTCATTAGGCGAGACAGGCGACTGAAGCTTTTTTCCCAGCATCAAATGTTAACTAAAGGAAATTCGCTTGCAGGTTTAATTGGAGACATGGCAACTTCTCTTTTCGCTTCGAAGCAGACTTGTGCCGGAACCTTTGCTGAAAAAGTTGTTCAACCGCATTATATATGCCGGCCAGGATTGATTAGACAATGAAAATAACTGCACGAAAAGCAGTTGATCCAATCATCGCAACACTCCTGCTCATAGCAATTGCTGTGGCAGCAGGAATCATCGTCTACGTCTACGTCAACAGCCTCGCAGGGAACCTCACTGGGACAAGCGGACAGCAAGTTTCAGAAGGTCTCTCAATGGACACCTTCAACTTCAACTCACTCACGGCGCCTACAGTCGCAGTCAGAGACACTGGCGGGGGCTCGATCACGCTGGCAAGCGTGTTCGTTGACGGCCTCCCATGTCAAACTGGCAGTCAGTCGTGCACCGCAGTCGCTGTTTCGGCAGCCGCCGCAGGTCTTTGCACACCAGGTGCCGGCACTACTTTGCCTGATACCTGCACTACGGGCCAATACACCACAATCAGCCTAACAGTCCCAGCCAGCTACGCAGTGTCCGGAACAAGCCATCTAGTTCGAGTTGTCACCTCAGACGGCGGCACATTCACCTTCTCCGTAATCGCAGGGAGATCTGGCTAGAATGGACTTCACACAGCGTAAGGGGGTTTCACCAATCATAGCGTCCCTTCTACTCATCGCAATCGCAGTGGCAGCAGGAATTATCGTCTACATCTACGTCAACAGTCTCTCGGGAAACCTCACCCAAGGCGGCGGTGCACAGGTTAGCGAAAGGTTGCAGATGCAATCGTATAGCTTCTCTGTGAGCCCACCCACCTGCGCGTGCGCACAATGGGTACTTGACTTGAACATGGTCAATTCTGGAGGGGGGGCAACCACGATCAGCGCCATCTACTTCGACGGCACCCAAATGACCGTTTCCACGCCCTTCGCTAGCCCGGCCACTGCGCTCACCACAATTGCGAACAACGCCTACACTGCTCCATCCAGCTCGTATGTTGTAGACACAAACGCGGCTTGCACATCCGGTGCAGCAGCACAATTCCTCTGTTTCAGCGCGGCTACGACCAAGACATCGTATTCAGCACAGGACACTGGCCAGGTGTTCATCACCTTTGGCGCAGCGCAAACCGCTGGTACCACACACACAGTCAAGGTCATCAGTCTCACAGGCGCGACATACGTCTTCACAGTAACGGCCGGCAGATCTGGGTAAATCCTGGACTGCTGGCTGCCTCCTCATTTTCCTTCTAAGTCATCTTTCGCAGATAGCGGACTGAGTCGTTCATTCTCTCTTACGGGATTGCAAGGAGTGCACAATGGGAACGCTAAACCGCAAAGAATTACCGCTTTGTATAAATACAACTTCCACCGACCTAAATCTTGTAATATTTCTTGGCCTTTAGTGGCCAGCGATCTGACGCTGTTGCGGCGGAAAATCAGGTAAAACTCAGCAACCTCGGAATCCCGGGTCTGGAATTCGTCCTTGGCGGCGGCATGCCGGAGGACAGTGTCTACATTCTGACAGGGCAGCCGGGCACCTATTACACGACCTTCGCCCAGCAGGCGATTTTCACCCATCTGGAGAAAAAGGGAAAGGCGGTCTACTACACCTCCGAGACCTCCAGCACGGAGATCGAGCAGGATACCGACCTCTACAGCTGGAACTTCCGGAGCCACGTGGAAGACGGCAGCCTTGTGTTCGTGAGGCCGCTCCCGCCCTCTCTTCAGGGCCTTGTGGGCCTGATGCCGCGCGTTCCCACCGAGCAGTTCCTCAACCTGAGCTCAGCCGGCCTCGGCAGCCTCACCAGAGACTTTCTCACCAGGCTCAAGGAGGAGCGCTGGAGCATACTCAACATCTCATACCTCATGAACCAGTACACGCCTCAGGAGATCAACGACCTGATGCTCTTCTGGGTGAACGCCGTCCACAAGTACGGGGGCGTCCACTTTATCCTGATGCTCCAGGGGGCGCACGACGAGAGGCAGGTCACGTTCCTCAAGAACCTCGTCGACGGGGTCCTCAGCTTCAAGTTCGTGGAGGGCTTCGGCCAGGCAGAGGGCGAGGTAGAGATCCAGAAGCTCCGCAGGGTGCTGCCAAAGGCCAAGACGTTCAGGCACGTGGTCCAGTCCGACGGCCTGGTCGTAGAGACGACGGCGAGAATAGGCTAAGCCTCTCAGACGCGTCTTTACTCGCCGGGCGAAAGCTCAATTCAGCTTCACTCCGAGTTTCTTTGCGCCAGCGCGGAGAAGTTCGATTTGTGTCTCTGGGAGAGAATCTCGGTATCCCTCTCCTAGCACCTTTGGAACGAGCGATCTGAACCCCTTGTCGAAGCTCAAGACGACCTTCAGCTCCATCTTCTCAACCAAGGCAATCGTGGTGCAATCGGTGTAGCTCAGGCCCCTCACTGCCCAGTGCTCTTTGAACCTCTCAAATGCGACATCGGCGGCGTCTGTCCGCCCTTCCACGGCTATGGTCGAGATTCGTTTGCTATTTCTCAGGCTTTCTGCCAGTCTGACCGCCTCCCGTCCTCCGAGCTTCGACTTAGTCAGAGTGAGCGTCTCGTCCACGACGTATGTCGACGTGTAGACTTTGCCGAACCAGCCCAGGACTGCAGAGATCAGCAGAAGAGCTGCGTCATCGTGCATCAGGTCGTTCTCGTTGTACGCGGCGAAGAAGACACCGGTGTCTATGAAAGAGGGACCCTCAACCGTAAAGATATTCTTCGACATTCCGGGCATCGGTCCTTTCTCCCATCACGGGCTTTCTAACCAGCTCGAGCACCGTTTCATTCTCGACTTCTTTCAACATCGTTGAGAGGAATCCCCCAAGATTCGAGTACGCAAATCGCAATCCTAGTCCAACGGCCTCCGCTTTGGTCGTGCGTCCCTTGACAGTCATGATTGCTGTCTCCAGGCCTTCAAGTACCCTTTCGTCCTCCTTTCGAAGCTTCACGACCGCCAATGCTGTACGCCCGGTAACCTCTCTCGGCAAGTGACTATTAAAAGTTACCATTCGCGCTGAACACTCTGACTGGTTACCGAGTTCGGCTGGAACCTTCTAGTGTCGAAGCGGCCCCAACTCGAGATCCGGAAGCTATGCAGGGTGCTGCCAAAGTCCAAGACGTTTAGGCACGTGGTGCAGTCAGACGGCCTCTTGGTAGAGACCACCGCAGGAATCGGGCCTTTCACAGGCAGAGCCACGGGCAGATTTGTGCGGGATTCCCCCTTGAGCACATTTGCGGGAAGAAATATAACCCACCAAGAACATGGGAATCATTAGTGGGCAGATTGGAAGCAGAAGTAGAAGACAGAGGGAGGGTGACCATCCCGGCGCACCTTAGACGCAACCTCGGCATTACGAAGGGAGAGAAGCTCGAGATAAGCTCGAAAGATGGCGCCATCATCCTCAAGCGCAAAAAAACCGTGAGCGTCTCCGACATACATGGGAGCATAGGTCACTTTGCCGTAAGCATTGAGGAGATCGAAGAAGCACCAGGAAAAGACTGACTTGAGGTTCGTGGACTCCAACGTCTTCGTCTACAGCCTGGCGGCAGACCCCAAATATGGAGAAATCGCAAAGGAAATTCTCTCGCGAATCGAGGGTGGCGAGCAAGCAGCGACCTCAACTCTGGTTGTAAACCAAGTCATATCCTACCTCCGCTGGAAGAAAAAGGCCGCTTCAATCCCGCAATTCCTTGAGTTCCTACAGTCCCTTCCTTCCTTGACAAAGACTGAAACCACGTTCGCAGATTTCGTCGAGGCAAAGAAGCGCAGCGACGAAAAATGGGGTCTTTTCGATGACCTTGTGATTGCCCATCAAATGGAACGCCTTGACGTGGAGGAGATCCACTCAAATGATTCAGACTTTGACCGCATCGAGCGCATCAAACGAGTTTTTGAATGAGCCACAACATGCGCCTCCACATGAAGGATGACGGCTTCGGGCAGGCGGAAGGCGGGTGGAGATCTGGAAACCCCGCAGAGGGTTGCCTAGGTCGATTACTGAAGTCTTGAATGAAATGAAACATTCATGTGTTCCATGCGAGTTAACATTTAAATTCCACCTGGATGACGTCGATGACGTGTTGCGCGGAAAACGGAAGGTGGTACAAACCGAGCTGCGACCGGAAGATTACGAAAGTCTCCGCAGCCTCGCGAGGAAAAAGAACCTTACCATAAAGGAGGCCGCCCGAGATGCGGTACTGATGTGGAACGCCTCGGTTTCTGACCTCTCTGAGGATTCCCTCTTCAGGCTAAAGCCCGTAGAGTTCAAGGTGAAAGTCAAGGCTGACGAGATAGAGGCGTTCCTCTACAAGCGAAGGTAAGTCCTTGCTCGTCTTTGTCGATTCCTCTGCGCTGAAAGCAAACTACGACGCAAGGGACGACTGTCATGCGAAGGCCGCAGAGCTCATGCGCAAGATAGCTGCGAGAGAGACGGAGATTTCCTCTTTCGTGACCACAGATTATGTCCTCGATGAGGCCGTCACCTTGACACGTTTTGCTCATAGCCACGGAAAGGCTGTGGAACTGGAGGAGGCGACGCTAGCCTCGAGGTTTGTGAAGCTGATCTATTGCGACCAAGGCCTATTCTTAGACGGCATGGAGGTCTTCAAGAGCCATTCGGACGAGGAATGGAGCTTCACGGATTGCGTTTCCTTCGCGGCGATGAAAAATCATGGCGTCAAGACGGCTTTTACGTTCGACGCGCACTTTAGGCAAGCGGGTTTCGCGATCCTTCCGTAGTTGTCGCCGCGGCTTTTGTAACATGGTTAAAGGCCTGTGCGCAGCTGGTCCCGTCCTACGGCCCGACCGTAGTGGGCAGCCAGAATGGGCTAGACCTGCAGCTATGCTAGCGGCAGGTCATGCGGTCTGCGCGTCAGCTCTCATGTGGGGCGAGGGGTGCCGGGTCGTAACTAAAGTGATAGGAGACGCTGATGGAGTTTCGGCAGCAGACAAGCACTGATGCAACGAACATTGTTACAGACAAGCCCTCCAACCGCATCTTACACTGTTGCACGACACCTGTTCTAGTCGGGTCCTCTTCTACTCCTGTGCTAGAATGCAGTCATTCCAGCACGCACGGGAAACAACCGCCGAGGGCCAGCAGGGCCTCGCACAGTCAGAAGCAAAGTCTGCTTCGTCCAAGCAGTCCCACGCTAAGAACAGGGGCAGGATAGACGTAATGGCGGACGTCCTCAACTGCTGCAGGTCACCCTCCAGCAAGAGCCACATCATGCTCTTCGCGAACGTCAACAGCATAGTCGCGACGAGGATGATCGAGAACCTCACCCAGACTGGCCTTCTCGACTCCGTGCACGAGGAGAACAGCGTCGTCTATCTCGCGACCCCAAAGGGCTCGGGATTCGTCGCCAAGTACCTCGACCTCCAGCGGCTCATCTCTCCCGAGCTCATCCCGAACGAGTCGAAGGTGAACAATCCCGATCGACTCAACAGTCGGCTATGGTAACTCTTCGCTCCAAGAGTCGAAGGGTCATCCTTGCCTGCATCTGCTCCTGAGTTCGCCTTGCTCATCACAAGGTTCCCCCATTCACCGCTTCTCCTGCAAGCCCTTTCGCCTATTTTCCGAGGAAGGAGGGCTATGACTCGTTACCCAGAATGTACCGTCGTCAATATAAGCGCCCATTCATCCGATAAGCACGCTTCATTGCGACTTCCGCTGGATTCCGCCCGGCCGGATTCTGCGTTGTGAGCGCTTTCCAATCCTTCAGGTCTAAACTTTTGAACTCTAGCGGAGAAGTCTGAGATGCGCAATCACAGACCGATGTACCCTGAGTTATACGCAGAGGTAGATGGCAGGAGCAGGAAGCTCAGGGGCTTTGCTCTTTCGCTCGCGGGCAGCTTCATCTTCATGGTCACCACGGTGGCCGCGGTCGCGTTCTCATCTCAGTGGCTCTATGCAGGCATCTCCGGTCTTTCGCTCGGGGCTATGGCGCTGATCTTCGGGGCGCACCGAAGTCGATCCTTCATCAACCAGATTGGTCTGCTGATCTCAGCGAGCGGAGTTCTCGCTGCAGAGACCGGTATTGTCGCGGTTTTCTTCCCGGTCCCTCTTGCGGCGGCTTGCGCATTCCTCACGCTCGGCGGCTGCTTGGTCGCAGCACGTGGCATCCACGACGTCGAGTCGATGGCAACCCTTGACCCCTTCGCAGGAAAGAGAAGGAGCCGAGAGATGACGGTCGAGCAGCAGGCCGGAGGCGAGTGATACGAGCCAAAAATCGTCGCTAGAGACCGCCAAAGTCGCAGCGAACGTCTTCGTCTACTACGAAGGCCATCTTGCCTCGTTCCCCCACGTCATGGTCGGCAAGCTCATACTGAACTCGAGATACCTGATCTTCCACATCTACGAGCCACGATACACCGGGGTGCTCCAGAACGGCAGATTGACATCCACGGGCAGAGTACTCTCAATATCGCTCAATACCATCCTGGACGTCACGGTCGAGTCAGGGGTACGTGCGCGGAGGAGCCGCCCGAACTGGAAGAACAAGGACGACTTTGAGAAGAAGAGCTCAGGCGAGCGCGGGATAAACACCAGTCCGGGGTTCCTTGACGACTCTGAGAGTTATTCGAGGCTCATGATCACCACAGAGACCGACAACGGCGTCGAGATTGCGAGCTTCGAAGTGCAGAACCCGCAGGCCTTTGAGCAAACCCTGAAAAGCCACATCACGAAGAGCACGAGCTAGACTTTGTCCTACGTTGTGATGTCCGATCCACAGGACGGACCTCGCTCGAGTGCGTGGAGCTTAAGTAGCAAATCAAGGTCTCAGACCATGAAAGCCGTAAAGACAGTCGTGTTCGGCTATCAGGCGAATCCCCAGACTCGAGAACTGCTCTGCGGCGCCCGGGACATGATCAACGAAGCTATCCGAACATGCATTGCCGAGAATATCAGAGGACGTCTCGAGCTCAGGGACAGAATCTACAAGGAAATCCAAGAGCAATACGGCGTCGTGTCGTGCTTCCCGTATTCTGTTGCTGAAGTCGCTTGGTCAATCGTGAAGAAGCACAAGCACTGGCATAGAAGACCATACGCAAAGAGATTCATGTTCAAGATGGATAGCGCAAACTTCTCCCTCAATTACTCCATCCTCTCCCTACCCTTCAGAAAAGGCGAGCGGGTCCTGATCCCCCTTCAATACGGCGAGTATCAGAGGTCCTTCCTGATGGACAAGACGCTTAAGCGCGGCTCTGTCACTATCACAGAAACATCCATCATCATCGCATTCTCGAAGGAGTCTACTCTCGCAGAACCTAGTAGGAGGGTCGGATACGATGTCAACGAGAAATCAATCGTGGGGAGCGACGGCACAATCCATGACCTCTCAGAGGTCGCTCGCCTTCACACCCTTTACGGTATTCGCCGCTCCAAGTTCTACGAAGAACATGCTCCCGACAGGCGGCTCAAGCGGAAGTACGCTTCTTCAAGAAGAGAGGAAGAGCGCGTGGATCAAGCTCTTCACAGAGTCTCAACTCTAATCGTTGAAAAAGCGAGGGCCAACAACGAGGCTATCGTGCTAGAGAGGCTCAAAGGGATAAGATACGCGCACCAACGAGGGAACGGAGAAAGAACCGCGAAGCGCAGAAGGATTGCCCAATGGCCCTTCCGCAAGCTGCAGTCCTACATCGACTACAAGGCCGGGTGGGCTGGAGTCCCGGTGGAGTACGTCTCCCCCTCATATACGTCGAAGACTTGCAATATCTGTGGCGGCATCAACAGGAATCTGAAGCTCACCGATAGGAGCTGGCTATGCCCTCATTGTGGTGCCATGCTCGACCGCGACCTCAACGCCGCGATTAACATCGAGAGGCGCGGAAAGATAAGATGTCTGGGTGAGGCTCGCCCAGAAGCGCGGGGCACAGATGAAGCCGTGAAGGGGAACGAGACGGGATGATGACTCTAATCCTCCGAGCAGAAGCCCCGAAGTCTGATCTATGGGGTGTTCCTTAGATTGGACGGAGCCTCCTACGTTCCCCTGGGTATCAAGGGCGTAGACTCTCTGCTCGACGACAAGGGGGTCCCCAAGGGCTCATCGGTGCTCCTGCTCGGCGCCCCAGGGAGCGGCAAGACCATCTTCAGCTTACAATATCTTCAGGCGGGCATCGCGAAGGGCGAGAACGGCGTCTATCTCTCGATGGACGAGGACCCGGAACGGCTCCTTGCAAACGCAAAGCAAATGGGAGTCGACCTGGCGAAACCGGTCAAGGAAGGCAAGATAGCGATAGTGGACGCATCCCCAATCAGGCTGCTTCCGGCCAAGATCAAGCTCGGCGGGGCGGAGGTCGGGGGCCACGAGTTCGCTCTCTCAACGATGATATCGTCTCTCGTCGATGCGGTCAAGAAGGTAGGCGCGACCAGGCTGGTCATCGACCCCATCTCGACGCTCATAGTCCACTTTAGCGACGAGTACACGAGGCGCATAGCGTTCCTTGACCTCATCGCGGCGGCCTCGAAGACAAAGTGCACCACAATTTTCGTGGACGAGCTCAACGATGCCCAGCTCCTGCGCCCGCACGTCTTCGAGGAGTTCCTAACTCAGGGTGTCATCGTCCTTTCAAAGGTCCTCGCAGGTTCCACTTTCACTCGAGTCTTCAGCATCGAGAAGATGCGTGGCGTCGCCCACGACACCCAGCCCCATCCTTATCGAATCACTGAGCACGGGATAGAGGTCTTCCCGGGCGAGCAGATATTCTGATCCAGAGCTGTAATTATCCCAATAGTCCCTCCCGTCACAGCTTTCCAGTGAAGATTCACGGGTGTTCTAAGGATCTTGCAGTAGGGATGGTCCGTAGCTCGCTTCTGGACATTTGCCCCTCGGTCCAAGATGAACGGTTCTCTCCCCTGGCCCTCATCCCCCAGAGCAAAACAGCCGCGACCACATAGAGGATACCTGTCACTCCGGCCGCTTCCGGGATGCCCGAATAGAGCTGGTATAGGACGGTGCTCACACCAAAGAGGAAGTAGAACCCCACGGCCTCGGCGCTTCCTCCGGAGAAGATTATGCTCTTCCTGGAGTTCCCTGCATTCCACTTGATGACGACCTTGACGAGCGTGAACACGGCGATGGAGGTTATGAACCAGCCGAAGAAGTTCAACACCGGAACGCCGAAGTATTGAGGGCCTATACTGCTCTGCCAGGTCCACAGGCTCTGCGAGAAGAGCGGATCCAACGAGAGGTCGAGCAGCACCATGAGCAGCGCCGGAGCCACTATCGAGGGCCCGCAAGCCCGGAGGCAGAAGTATCCAAGGGCGCACCACAGGAACGGGATGAATATCGGTACTGGGCCGAGGAACTGGCCCATAGCGGAAGTGTAGAAGTAATTTCCAAAAGGGTACCCCGTGGTCACCCCGACGTACTCGATCGTGTACGAAGTGAGCCAGGTGATCACTAGGTATTTGGTCGCGGCTGTCACCCCCCAACTGATGAAAGAGCAGAGAAAGTACACGATGACCAGAAGAATGAACGCGGCCTGGATCGAGAAGAAGGGAAGGCTACTGAGCTGGGGGACCTCGCTGAGGAACAGGTATGCAAGGAACGCATAGCATACCGCCCATGCAGCCCGGTCCCTATTCAAAACGCGACTTCGCCAGTCCTTTCGCACGCCCTTTAGGGTTTTTCCTCGCGCGCTTCGATTAGCACTGAATACTTCTTAACCCGTAGACCTAGGGCTGGCGCGTCAATGAAGCGCCTGCCGATAGGGGTCCCTGACATGGACCAGATGATGCTCGGGGGAGTGCCTGCCGGCAGCCTCTGCCTCGTGCTGGGACCTCCTGGCGCGGGGAAGAGCATCCTCAGCAAGCGGTTCCTCTACACCGGCGTGGAGCAGAAGAAGGACACGTTCCTGGTCGCGACGAGCGAGGGGGAGGACCGAGTGCTCGAGACGATGGAGCAATTCAACTGGAACAAGGGCGTTGAAAAGCACCTGCACGTCCTCGACGCCTATTCTTGGAAGTCTGGCAAGTCAAAGTCCAAGTACTCTGCAAGCCTGACGTCTCTCACGGACTTCTCGGTCGGCATAACCTCGATCATCGACGATGCGGGCGTCCAGCCTGAGGACGAAGCAAGGATAGTGATAGACTCGTTCACCGACGTGATCAACTATGGCGGTGCGGAGAGGGCGCTCAGGCTCCTTGACACGGTGCACACGAAGCTCCAGACAAGGGGGGTGACCGGCTTGGTGCTGCTCGAGGAGGGGGTGCACGACGAAAAGACAGTGAAGTCAGTCGAATACGCCACCGACGGGACCATCAGGATGAAGTTCTCGGAGCAAGGGAGGTTCATGATGGTTAGCAGGCTCTCGGCGACCCCGCTGTCCCCGAAGTGGATCGCCTTCACGATAGGCAGGTAGCGCAGTCCGGCCCGGTTCGCCCGGAACTAGCCTTCCTCGACAACCTCTTCAACTCTACGCGCTCTGATGATGCTGTACGACCCAACCAATCCGCGCTGCTTGTAGGCCTTCATGTCAAGGCGTTTTTCTGAGATGGAACTCACATTGCCCCCTCCAGTCTCGGGTATGGATATTCCTTCATTGCGAAGGACATTTCGGAAGGTCTCAAACGCTCTGATTCGAGCGATATACTTGAATTCAATGTCAGGCCCCTCGTTCTTGTTGAGAGGACTGCTCCGCTGCTCGGTCAAATGTAGGGCCGACTTCAATTCCTGTAGTTCGCTATAAAGCGATGTGGAACATTGTTCTAGCCATTCTCAAGCCTCTCGGTTTCGCTCGTGTGCCGGAGTTGGCAGCTCGTAAATTGAACGGAGCCGAAAAGAAAACTCAGCAGTTTGGAGGCCTGGATAGCTCGACGGAAGCTGATAGCACTCAGGTTTTTATCGGCCTGTCGACGAAGGTAAGAGGGTTTGCCTGCCGATTATCAATTCGTAGTCAAGGTCAAGGAAGCGGTCAAGCCGAAGCGCATCCCCAAAGATGTCACGACACAACTGAAGGGGGTGGCGAGCGGCAAGGCGATGGCCAGGATGAAGAAGGAGAACGTCGACTGCCCCGTCGTGAAGGACGAGGTGGGTTTCCTCATATGCTTCGCGTGCCCCTCTTTCGTGCGTAGGGTGATGGGGGAGGTCCATTGCGCCGGAGGGGACGGCCCTCCCAGAGAATGGCTCCTCTAGACGGCTATCTGAAGAAGCCCACTGCGAGGCCGATTAAGAAAGTCACGGACGAGTAGGGAAGGTACCCCGCGATTTGGGTCGCCTTGGCGGCCAGAGCAGGGCCTGACCTGAATAGCGAAACGACGGGCTGGATCACCTGAGACGGCGTTAGGACCCCCACGAATATGAGGATCAGCAGAAGAATCGCGATTGCGGCGCCGAGGGCGATGGCCTTCTTTATTATCGTCCCGACCAGGAATCCTAATACAGGCGGGATAAGCAACGCCAGTATGAAAGTGACGGAGGCGTCAGGAGGAAGTATGCTCACCATCAGCGACCACAGCACCTGCTCCTCGATATATGTGCTTTGAATGAATCGTCGGGGGTTGGGCCGCTCTTCTATTGCGAGCGGGTCAGCCTCAGCCCGGCGGCGTCCTCTATTAGCTGAGTCGGGAACAGGCTCCTGACGAAGCTGACCTGTTTCTCATCGTGCGCGCCGAGAGTCATCAGGAACAGCGCGGCAGTCCTTCCGTTACCCGTGGCCTCGTTCATCTGTTTCACGAACTTGTATGTCCCCTCGAACCCAGCAGAGAGTATCATGTCAGATATGCTGTCGAAGACGATCGCCACTTGTGCCGGAGCGGTTGCGGCGGACACCGTCTTGTCGATTAGGTCGAGTAATACGGCTTGGTCATTGGAGGGTACCAGTATCTCGGAGGGCTCGTTCTCCTCAGGCTTGGGATACGACACCTTCGTCGAGAGGATGTAGAACCTCACTCCGCCGATCTTGCGGAGCGCGCTGTATATCGGGCTCCCCTTCGCTGTGAACGCGTATACCGTGCTGTTGTTCGAGAGGGACTGGCGGACAAAGTCGGTCACGACCTGCTCGTACGGAACCGATGGGTCAGTCTCGAGAAGGAGCGCACGCCCCTGAAGGAAGGTCGCTGGGACGTCGAGGCGCTCGGTGAACGGGAACTCTGCAGCGGTCTTCCCGGTGGCCCTGACCGGCTCGAAGAACGCCGTGAGGAGGGACGCCCTTCTGAAGACAAGCGCCGTCACACCAAAGGCCGTGGATGCGATGAGATAGCCGAAAGACGTGGCATCGATGTTTATCGAGAGAAGGTATCCGTTGAAGAACAAGAGGTCGATCCCGATGCCGCTCCAGACCGCTGGGAGGATCCTCAGCACGCGCCTGACAGCGGGGTCCTTCGCCTTCCTCGAGGCAAGGATCAGGAGCACCGAGGGGTAGAGCAAGAAGACGAGCTGGACAATCAGTAGAATCCCGAGGTAACTGGTGTTGAACGCTGAGACGGGCAGGATGACTCCGGTTACGCTCGGCACTTGCTGGATCAGGAAGGGCTGGTCGACTGCAAGGTAGATGGCTGCGAATACGATGAAGCCGGCATATGCGCCGAATAGGACCATGTGTATCTTCCTGTCCCAGAGCAGCCTGGCGATGCTCTTGTCGCCGATTCCCGACGGAATCAGGTAGACCGCGAGGGCCAGGAACGTCAGGACGATGACGGAGGCCAGAATCAGACCTGTAGCGACAACAGTGTAGACGTACGCG
>PLCG01000084.1 GCA_003135575.1 Nitrososphaerota archaeon | reverse complement strand
GATTATATGTGTGTATTTCTTCGCGCGGAATCTGAGGGCGCGGTAAGGCAAGCGATCATCATCCCCGAGGGTTCTCACTTTGTGAGCTTCACCTCGACAAAGCGCATCTACATGAAAGGGCACAGGGACAACGGCCTGGTCTGGTCCTACAGCATCATCAAGGTCGCACGGACCGAGGACGTAATCGAAGAAGGTTAGACTGGATAGGCAATACTTTTCTATAATCTCCAACTCATGCTTGAAGGGCCTCCTCTCATGCTCCCCAATTCACTCCAGCCCAGGGAATACCAGCAGAAGATAGCCGAGGCCGCGTCACAGGCGAACACCCTCGTCGTCCTGCCCACCGGGCTGGGGAAGACGCTCATCGCCCTGCTCGTCGCAAAGCTCAGGCTGGAGAAGTTCCCGAACGGGAAGGTGGTCATCCTCGCTCCCACCAGGCCTCTCGTACTCCAGCACTACAACTCCTTCAAGGAGATCCTCTCCCTCCAGTCGAAGGACATCGTGCTCCTGACCGGCGAGAACCCGCCGGAGGAGAGAAGCTACCTCTGGAGGCGGTCGAAGTTCGTCTTCGCGACGCCCCAGACGGTCAGGAACGACATGCGCCATGGGCGCATCGAGCTAAACGACGTCGTGTTGCTCGTGTTCGACGAGGCTCACCGGTCGGTCAAGGATTACTCTTACACCGAAGTCGCCAAGGTCTACACGGAGACCGCGTGGACACCGCTCATCCTCGGGCTCACGGCCTCACCCGGGGGCTCGGCGGAGAAGATCAACGAGATCACAAGGACCCTCTTCATCGAGCACGTGGAGGCGAGGAGCGAGGAGGACGAGGACGTAAAGTCCTACGTCGAGGAGACGACCTTCGAAGGGAGGAAGGTGGCGCTCCCCAAGGAGTACTCGCAGATGCTGAGCATCCTGCGGGACATCTACAACGAGAAGGTGAACCGGCTCATGGACTCCGGGTTCGTCCCGCGCACGAGGCTCTCGAAGAAGATACTGCTGCAGGCGAGAGCCACCATGGCTGCGAGGCTCAAGAGCGGCGGAGGCAACAAGGGCTACATCTACGGCGCGCTCATCAACCAGGCCCAGGCCATAATGATACTCCACGCCATCGAGCTTGCGGAGACGCAGGGGGTCGACGTCCTCCTGAAGTACCTGAAGCGCCAGAGGGAAAAGCCAGAGCAGGGCAAATCGGCCATCGCGCTCCAGAAGGACCCGCGCTGGATCATGCTCGAGGACGAGGCCAACCGGATCAAGTCGGTCGAGTACCCAAAGCTCACGGAGCTGAGGTCGATAGTGAAGGGCCAGTTCGCGACAAAGGCCGACTCCAAGATAATCATCTTCACGCAATACCGGGACACAATCGAGTCGATAGTCGAGACGCTCGCGAAGGACGGCTTCCCCGCACAGAGGTTCGTCGGCCAGGCCAACAAGACAGACAGCGAGGGGATGGACCAGAAGAAGCAGACGGACGTCTTGGAGAAGTTCACCGAGGGGGAGTTCAAGGTGCTCGTCAGCAGCAGCATCGGGGAGGAGGGGCTTCACGTCCCCGACGTCGACCTCGTCGTATTCTACGAGGCCGTGCCCTCCGAGATCAGGGCGATCCAGAGGAAGGGCAGGACCGGAAGGACCATGCGGGGAAGGGTCATCGTGCTCATCGCCGAGGGGACGGTGGACGAGGCCTACTTCTACAGCAGCCTCCGCCGTGAGAAGTTCATGAAGAGCATGGTCTCGCCTAACCGCATCGAGAAGAAGGCGGAGAGGAAGGTGTCGAAGAGCCCGCCGACCCTCATGGACTACATGGAGTGAGAGCATGACGAAGAAGACGTTCGTCCTGGTCCCTGGCGCATGGCTCGGCGCGTGGGCGTGGCGGCGTGTCGCCCCGCTCCTCGAGCGTGCCGGGAATGCGGCCTATCCCCTTTCGCTCACCGGGATGGGTGACAGGGTCCATCTCGCAACGCCCCAGGTCGGGATGGAAACAGCGATACAGGATGTCATGAACGTAATTCTTTACGAGGGGCTCGAGGACGTGGTGCTGGTCGGGCACAGCTTCGCGGGCTTGGTCGTTGCCGGCGTCGCAGACAGGATGCCCGAGCGCATAGGAACCCTCCTCTTTCTGGATGCTGCCAGGCCGGCCAAGGGTGTGCGAAAGCCACAGGGCGGGATGGCAGACGACTACGTGATGAAAGAGGTGAATCGAAGGGGCGACGGATGGAGGTTCTTCCTCCCCGACGAAGTCGTGGATAACATCGGGCCCGACCTGCTCCCGAAGGATAGGGAGTGGCTCCTTTCGAAGGCGACGCCATGGCCGCTCATGCTAATCCAGGACGAGGTCACGCTCAGCGAGAAATACGACGGGGTGAGGCAGGCCTACATCTTCTGCACTCGCGGGGGAGACAACGTCGAGGAGATTTTGAAGGAGAAGCTGGATGGGCCGCACAAGGTCCTCGAGTCGGGCCACTGGCCGATGATTACGAAACCGGCCGAGCTGGCGCAGGCGATGCTGGAACTCGCGTGAGCGCAGGCCGCTACTTGTAGGCCTCGAACTCTCTTCCAAGGACCGTGGACGCGATCTTGAGCTCCATGATCTCGTCCGTGCCCTCGTAGATCCTCGCGACCCGCGTGTCCAAGAGGTGCTTGGTCACGGGCGAGAGGATGGAGTACCCGAACCCCCCGAAGCACTGGACGGCGGCGTCCGCGGTGTTGTAGGCTGCCCTTGAGGAGACGTACTTCGCGACTGCGCTCACCCTGTCGACCTCCGTCCTCATCTCGAGGTTCCCGCGGTTGTTGTCGTATTCCTCCTTCTTGAGCGCGACCTGGTAGACGAGCCAGCGCGACGACTCGAGGTTGGCCACCATCGTGGCGATGTGCCTCTGGATGAGCTGGTGCTTCCCGATGGGCTTGCCGAACTGAGTGCGAGACGTCACCCTCTCCTTGACCTGGTTGATGCAGTCCTCCATCACTCCCAGGCATCCCGAAGCTATCCCCATCCTCCCGTTGAGCAGCGCTGCGTATGCGACCGAGAGGCCCTTCCCCTCCTCGCCCAGGACGTCCTCCTTCGCGACCTTCACGTTGTCGAGCGCGAGCAGCGACGTATCCGAGGTGAAGAGGCCCATCTTCTCCTCCATCCTCATCTCCACTGAGAACCCCGACGCATCCTTGTCTACCAGGAATGCCGTCACTCCCTTTTGCTGGCCCTCCGGCAGCGCGAATACTATCAGCTTGTTAGCCACGGACCCGTTTGAGATGAGATACTTCGACCCGCTGACGTAATAGTTACCCCCATCCTTCTTGTAAGTTGTCTTCAGCGCGGATGGGTCGCTCCCCGCTTCCGGCTCTGTGAGCGCGTAGGCCAAGACCACTTCGCCCGTCGCGGCCTTTGTGAGGTACCTCTGCTTCTGCTCCTCGTTCCCCCACTCCTGGATGGTCAGGCTTCCCAAGGCCTGGTGGACGTCCACGTACGTGATGACGCCCAATCCGAGCTGCCCAAACCTCTCGAGCGTCAGGGCATGGACGAGGGGCCTGGCCCCGTCGCCCCCATACTTCTTTGATATCGGTATCCCCATCAGCTTGTGCTTCTTGATTATCTCCGGGATTTTCTCGTTGAACTTCCTCTCGACGTATCTCTCGAACTCGGGGAGGACGAGCTCGTCGCATGCAGCCTCGACCCTCTCGAAGAGCTTGCGGTCGTCCTCCGTAAGCTTGAGGAGCCTCGACGCGTCCTCGACCGACCTCGCGAATAGTGTCTCCATGTCCGGCGCGACACGCGAGCCGGAAACGTGGGTTTAAACCCTAGCGCTCGCCCTCAACTAGTCGTTCGAGTGGCATGCAGATTGACGATTCCTCGGCCCTTTACTATTACACCTATCACATGATGGACTGGTCTAAGCTCGCGCAGGAACCCTCTGAGACAACCTGCATGGCCTGCGGCGGGAAGATGCTGAGCGTCGAACCCATCATAGACAAGAAGGGCGTCGTCTTCGATGGGCTTGTCTGCCACAAGTGCAAGACCGTCTTGTGGTCGAGGAAGCGCTAGATTCCCAGGACCTTTCCCGCGAAGGCGACCAGCGCGACAAGATACACCGAGTACCGGTAGAGCCCCAGCAGGTATAGCGCGTCCTTCCAACCCGGCGAGTCCCTGCTCATTATCGCGAGGTGGTGCATCATCACCACGCTGACGCCGACAAATATCGCGACCGCGAGCGCCAGCAGGGTGAGGGTCCCGCTCTGGATGAAGTAGGCGGCGACGAAGGGGATGGTCCCCCACGTCAGCCCGAAGCCGGGATACGAATGGACGGCCTTCGGCTTCTCCCTTGGATACGCGACCGCGGCGAGCCCCTCCACGACGACGAACACGATGAAGACTGGGTTCCACCTCAGCGCCATGTAGACCCCGACCAAGCCGCCGGCAACAACCGTCAGGATGCCGACCCACAGCATGCCGGCCGGGATGTTGGGGAAGAACGGAGAGAACTTCTCGCGGCTGGACCCGATGTCGATGTAGTGGGCTCCGACGACGAGGCCTAGGAAGACGGCCAGCAGGCTGTAGAAGTAAATCTCCAGGCTGAACTTCGGCGACATCACCTCAGCGAGGGTCATCCACCCCACGAATACTAGGCTGAAAGGGGTCCTCAGACCGTAGAGCCAGACGCTTCGCCTCCAAGGAGAGACCAGGTCTGGCTCGACCGGAGGCGTCTCCAACTCTAGTCGAAATCGCCTCTATGATTAATAACCATTCAAGTGCGAATCGACGTGAGCGAAGTGATCGCGAAGAGCGGGCTGGCCAGAAAGATATTCGGCGGCCTCTCTCCCTCCTACGACTCGGTCCTCGACAGGATGACGCTCTACCAGGACGGGACTTGGAAGCGCAGGATGCTCGAGAAGCTGCCTCTTGAAGAGGGAGCGACGATGCTCGACGTCGGATGCGGCACGTGCGTCCTCGAGGAGCGATTCCCGCTGAAGGGCTCTCAAGTCATAGGAATCGACATCACGAGCGAGATGATCCGGCTCGCGCAACGAAAGAGACTTTCACAGGTCTCTTCGCTAGGTCTCGCCGACGCTGAGCATCTCCCTTTCGTAGAAGCATCATTCGACCTCGTCCTTTCGTGCTACGTTCCAAAGTATTGCGACACACGACATTTCGTGAAGGAGCTAGTGCGCGTGTTGAAGCCTGGAGGTCATTTGGCCGTCTACGATTTCACCAGGCCTCAAGGCCCCTTCTCTCCCCTGCTCAACTACTTCGAGATGGGGTTCATGCCCGCACTTGGAAAGCTCGCCGCGCCCCTCGACGCATCTGTCTCGTTCACCTTTGGCGCCCTCCCTGGGCTGATCAAAACCACAACTTGGTGCGAGGAATTCGGGAACGCGCTGGATGAGGACGGTCTCTCAGAAGTGGGGCGCGAAGCCTTGACGGGCGGGGTGGTCACCCTGTTCTGGGCGACAAAGCGGTGAGTGCCGCGTCCCCGGCGAGCCAGAGATTCGCTTTTATCCGAGACTAGAAACTGCTGCCTCAGCGTGTCAGTCGTCAGCGGAGCAGAGGTCGCCCAGTCCTGCTCCTCATACAAGAAGGTAAACCCGAACGGCGTCGACCTCTCCCCGAAAGAAGTCAAGATGATCCCCCGCGGCTCCAGGATCTATCTCCACGGCGAAGAGAGAGGCTACATCTCGCCGTCCAAGTCTAGAGGACGGAAGGGCGCAAAGCCGAAGGCGAGGGACGTGAAGAAGATGCTGGCGCCGGACACGGAGGGCTTCTATGACTTTGCCAGAGGGAACCTCTACGAGCTCAGGTTCCCGAAGGTCACCATCCCGGCCGACTGTACGGGCTTTGCGTTCCCCCGCTCGACCGTCAACAGGCTGGGCATCATCAAGCTCGAGAGCGCCGTCTTCGACAGCGGATACTCCGGCGAGCCGACCCAGACCATCTTCACGCCGCTCGATGCGAGGGTCCACAAGGACGAGGCCTTGGTCCAGCTCGTATTCATCAGGAACGAGTCCACCGCGAAGTACCTCTACAGCGGCAGGTACCAGAACGAGACCTCTAGCCGGCCCGCGCGAGCATGAGCTGCTTTGGTCGGACGACGTCCTTGTAGTATTTGCACTGGGCCGTGAGGCTGCATTCCCCGCACTTGGGCCCGATAGGCTTGCACGTGGTCTGCCCGAAGCGCACGAAGAGGTCGTTCACCCTCAGCCAGTAGCGCTTGGGCACCGTCCTCACGAGCTCTGTCTCAGTCTCCTCCGGCGTCTTGGTGTCGACGAGGCCTAGCCTGTTTGCTATCCTGTGGACGTGGGTGTCGACGGGGATCGCGGGCTCGTCGAAGCCGTAGACGAGGACGCAGTTCGCGGTCTTCCTCCCGACTGACGGCAGCGACATCAACGAATCCATGTCGGACGGGACCTCGCCCCCGAACTCGTTGACCAGCTGCTTCGCGACCTTGATTATGGCCCTCGCCTTCATGTTGTAAAAGCCCACGGGCCGGATGAGCTCCCTCACCTCCGTTTCCTTGGCCCGTCCGAGCTCCTGGGGGGTCTTGAACCTCCTAAAGAGCCTCTCAGTGGCGATCGTCGTCCTCTCGTCGCGGGTGCGCTGGGAGAGTATCGTCCCGATGAGAATCCTGAAGGGATTGCCGTCCTCTTCCTCCTTGAGCTCGGCGAGGGCAGTTGCCCTTGGGTCCTTGCTCTCGCGAACCATCTTCGCGATCTTGCCGAGGATTGGGCC